>CAZALU010000014.1:0-50237 GCA_964486075.1 uncultured Verrucomicrobiota bacterium | reverse complement strand
GCCTGGCCGACAAGATGACCCACATCAGCACCGGCGGCGGCGCCAGCCTGGAATTTCTGGAAGGCAAGGAACTACCCGGGGTGGCCGCTTTAAGCAATAAAGCCTAGTCGAAATAAGCAAGTCAAAAGTTGCAAGTCGAATGTCTAAATTCTATAGTCATTTTAGGCTTGGTCCTGCGACTTTATGTGTTACTTTTGACCACCGCTTTGCCGTGGAACAGACCTAGAAACAAGGAGATATCTCTTGAATGCTATGCGTAAACCAATTGTGGCCGGCAACTGGAAGATGAACAATACCGTGGCCGAGTCCTTGGCCCTGGTCCATGCAATCAAGTTGGATATTTCCTCCTGCAAGGGCGTGGAAATAGTAGTCTGTCCCCCTTTTACAGCTTTGCAGGCGGTCGGCGACGCCATATCCGGAACGGATATCGGGCTGGGCGCCCAGAATATGCATTGGGAGAAATCCGGCGCCTTTACCGGCGAAGTGTCGGCCGCAATGCTGAGGGAGCTCTCTTGCCATTACGTTATCATCGGGCATAGCGAGCGACGCGGACTATTCGGCGAGACCGATGAAAACGTGAATCGCAAGGTTATAACCGCGCTGGCGAATAATCTGCGACCGGTCGTTTGCGTTGGCGAGACCTTAGAGCAGCGCAAAACGGACCAGACCGAAGCGGTGATCACGACCCAGATCCGGTATGGGCTCCAGAATATCGCAAAAGATGACTTAAATAAGATTGTGGTGGCCTATGAACCAGTCTGGGCGATCGGCACGGGCTTGACCGCCGCGCCGGACCAGGCCCAGGCGGTGCACCACTTGATCCGTGGCCTTTTGGCAAGCATGGCGGACGAAAAAACTGCTCAGTCCATTCGCATACAATACGGTGGCAGCGTCAAGCCCGCGAACGCCAAAGAGTTGTTTTCGCAACCCGACATTGACGGGGGGCTTATCGGGGGCGCCGCCCTCGATGCCGACTCGTTCATGGCCATAATCAAGGCGGCTTTATGTTAATTTTGAAAATATTACTGATCATTGTCGAGATCATCTGCAGCTTTCTGCTGATTGGCGTAATTCTTCTGCAGAAGGGCAAGGGGGAAGGGTTGGGACTGGCGTTTGGCGCGCAGATGGGGGAGTCCTTGTTTGGCGCGCGGGCGAGCAATGTGCTGGTGCGAATCACCATCTGGCTGGGTGTTACTTTTCTGATCAGCACGACGTTGCTGGCCAGGATCTACTCGCATGGAGGATATGGACGCTCGCTTATGGAGCGTAAGGCGCCCATCGAGCAGGGTTCCATGCCAGTCCGCCCGAATGTTCCTGCGCCGGCGTCCTACCCAGTGTCTGCGCCCGTCATCCCGAATTCCCAGCCGTTCTCCACGCCGGCAGAATCGTCCTTGCCGGCACCGGCCGCCCCGATCGCCGCGCCCCAGCCCCAGGAATAGTTCCTAAAAATCACAGCTCACCCGGAGGGTTCGCCCCACCTGTGGGATTATTTCCGTTCCGAAGGTAGGGCGAGGCCTCAGGCCGAGCCGTCCGGCAAAGCACGATTCATCCGGAGGGGGGGTATCAGCTCGGAATGAAACTTTCGTCGCCTTTCAGGGCGACTATAGCTGCCGCAATTAGTGCCACCGAGTTGTCCAGGTCCTTCAGCGACACAACCTCCACCGGGGTATGCATGTAACGGTTAGGCACGCTGAGCAGCGCGGCGGCGCACCCGCCCCGGGCCAGCTGGATTGCATTGGCGTCGGTGCCGGTGGCGCGCGGTTCGGCCTGCATCTGGTAGGGAATCCGGTTCTTTTTGGCCGTGGCGATCAGCAGTTTCCCCAAGGCTGGGTTGATGTTGGCCCCGGCGTGCAGGATGGGTCCTTTACCGAGGGCAATCTCACCCGTTTTTTTGGGATCCGAGCCAGGATAATCAGAGGCGAACCCCACGTCCACGGCGATACCGGCATTCGGATTAATATGGTATGCGCTCGTAATGGCGCCCCGCAACCCAATTTCCTCTTGGACGGTTGACACTGCGAAAACAGCCACGTTCAACTTGTGGCCCTTCAGGGCGCGCAGTACTTCCGTCACCACCCATGCGCCGACCCGGTCGTCGAAGGCGCGGGATGAGACCAAGCCGTTGCGCATCTCTATAAAATCAGGATTGACGACGATCGGATCTCCAATGGCCACAGCTTGCAGGGCATCCTGCTTGTTTTTGGCGCCGATGTCGATCCAGAGATCCTCGATGTTAATTTCTTTTCCTTTTTCCGACTGGTTCATCAAGTGAATCGGTTTATGACCGATGACGCCGCGCACGGAACGCCTGGCGGATAAAATGCTTACCCGCTGGCCGATGACTACTTTCGGATCCATGCCTCCGATCATAGCCATGTAAATATAGCCGTTAGCGTCAATATGGGTGATCATCAGTCCGATTTCATCCACATGCCCGGCCAGCATGATCTTCAGTCGTGCTTTTTCATTGAGGACGCCAATCACGTTGCCGTGCACATCGGTTGTGATCTTGTCCGCGCTGGACAACATGCGGGCCTTGATGATCTTTTGGGCGGGCACTTCAAAGCCTGAGGGGGAAGGCTGGCGCATCAGTTCTTTGAGAAACGACAAGGATTCTTTGTTCATAATTTAATTGTTTTCCGTGAAGAGTTGTAGATTGACACGCAGTGACTATGGTGTAAATAGGGGCGTTTGTCAAGGCGCCAGCAGCCCCCCGGGTAATGGCAAATTCGGACCGACCGAGCGGGACAGCTTTGTGAAATAATTTTCACCGCGGATGACGCGAAACTCGCGGTTAATTTATCTTGGCTGCCGCCTTGGATCGGCGGGCAATCCGGCTTCGCCCAGAAGCTACGCCGGACGTGCCCGCCCTACAATAAATTCCGAATTGTAGGGCGGGAATACCCAAAGGGTTTCCCGCCTTTGTAGTGCCTGATACATCAGGAACCGCAATCAAAGCAAGAATCTTACTACGGATCCCGGCCTCCCAGAGAGTCGGGGCGGATAGTACTGATAATTAATGAGTTAAATAGGATTCAAATTCTCCGCTTTATCCATGAAATCCGTGGTTTATTTTCTTTGGGTTGCGGGTCTATAGATGTGCAGATAATTAACATCCGAGGATCAAGGAACCCACCCCTCGCCCCTCCAGGGAGGGGATAAGATATAGCAAACCAATCAGTTCCCCTCCTTGGAGGGGATAGGGGTGGGTTCCCTTAGAACTTCGTCTCACATTCTTGCGTTATTTATCTGAAACACTATAGCTCGCATTAGAATGCTACGGACATACCCTCGCGGGAGGCCCGAGTTCGCGGAAACAGCCGACGGGCTTTCCGGACGATGGCATCGAGGTGTGCGTCCGTGCGATAACGATCATGATGCGTCAGGATCAGTTCTCCCACCTGTGCTTCCCGGGCGATGGTGGCGGCTGTCAGCCAGGAGCCATGGCCCCAGCCGCGATGGGCAGTTAGCTCCCGAGGCGTATACTGGGCATCCATAATCAGCATATCCGCTCCGCGACAAAAGCTTAAAAAATTCTCATCAATCTGGCGATTGCCGGTTTCATGATCAGTTGCAATCACGATTCGGCTGACGTTGCTTTCCAGGCGGTAGGCCATGCATTGCTGAGGATGCCAAGCCTGACACCAAGCGATGCGTATGCCGTGACGCAGCATTGTGAAGCGACCGGCAGGAAGATCCTGGAGCCGTATGCTGGTGCGCTGATCCAAAAGGTCGACCGGCCAATAAGGCTTGCCGATCAGGGTTGTCAACGCGCGCTTCCAGCCGCCCGGTCGGTCGGGATCGCCCATCATCGTGATCCGGGCCTGCGGCTGGTAGATAGGCTGAAATAAGGGTAAGCCGATGACATGATCCAGATGGAAATGAGTAAAAAACATGGTGATGGGCGGCAATTCCGTCTCGTGTTGCAGGCTCTCGGAAAGGGAGATGATGCCCGTGCCGGCATCCACCACGATCAACCCTTGCGGTGTCCTCAGACTGAAGCAGGTCGTCTGCGTGCCGTACCTGGCAAATTGACGGCCGGCGACCGGCATTGTGCCGCGTGTTCCGTGAATGGTGAAGCGATTCTTGGTCACAAGCGTTCTCCTGATTTACCAGCTTGCCAAGCGGGCTCTGTCACGACTCTGGGACTTGAGCGCCGAGCAGCGTTATTGCTGGCCGAAATCGTAATAGAACGAGGACTGAGCCTTGATCAACCGACTGATTTCATCCATCACCTTTTCGGGCACCGGCTTGTTGACCCGCATTATGGCCAGCGATTGGTTGGCTTTTATGTGATGGGGGTTGCGCACATCCTCGATGTTGATGTCGGCACCTGCCAGGCTGACGCCGATTTGGCCCAATATGCCCGGGCGGTCCTCGTAAATAAAAAATATCGTCGGACCACGCGGCTCGAAGTATAATTTGTCAAAATCGTTTATGCGCGAGAGCATCAGCACACCCTCGACCACTGTTCCGCGGATACTGGCCCGCCGCAGGTTGCCGACGTTCAGCGTGCCGATCAGGTCGATGGTCATGGAATTATCGAATCCCTTACTGGCATCCGGCGCGCGATTGATGATCTCAATGCCCATATCCTTCAAATGCTGGTGGGCCAGCTTGCCGTCTGTGGGTCGTTCGATCTTGTCGCCGAGCGCCGTGACAATGGGAATCATCAGCCAGTCACCAAACGGTTCCAGCGATCCATAGAAGCTGGTTTCGATTGTTTTGAGCTGCGTGGTGGCGCCTATCAGGTGCCGACCAAGCTTGGTGATTGTATAGGCCAGTTGCCCGTACGCCTTATCCAGGCCTTCGGGGACGTCGCGGTTGACGATGAAGCTGGTAATGCCCTTATCGTCGAGCTCAATCAATTCTTCGGCCGCGCGGCGCGCGGCATTGGTGTTGGCTTCCAGCGTATTGGCGCCCAGGTGCGGAACCATGATGTCGGCGATGTCGGCGACGCTTTTCGGTCCTTCGGTGTCCGCTGGGTAGACGTCGTTAAGGAAGCGCAGTTTTTTGGCGAGCTTGATATTGCGCAGGGCGCTCTCGTCAACGACACCGGAGCGGGCGCAATTGATTAGGGTGGCGCCTTCCTTCATCCGGCCCAGCAGGCTCGCGTTGATCAGGCCGCGGGTTTCGCTGTTTTCCGGGACATGCAGGGTCACAATATCGGATTGCTCGAACAACTGGGGCAGGTCCAGCAGCTCCACCCGCATGGTGTTGGCCCGGTCCTGCGAGATCATGGGGTCGTAGCCCAGCAGGCGTACCTCGAATCCGGCCAGGCGTTTGGCAACGAGTTGGCCGATGTTGCCCAGACCGACGATGCCAACAGTCTTGCCGGTGATCTCACGGCCCATGAATTTTTTCTTTTCCCACTTGCCGGCGCGCGCGGACATGTCGGCCTCGACGAGCCGGCGGGCATCCGCGAGCATCAGGGCAACCACTTCCTCGGCCACGGCGTTGGAGTTGGCGCCCGGTGTATTCATCACATCGATGCCTTTTTTGCGGGCGTATTTGATGTCGATCGTATCGTAGCCGGTGCCGGCGCGCACGATGACTTTTAGACCGGGCAGGGCGTTGATAACCGCGGGGGTGATCTTTTCACTGCGCACGATGAGCGCGTAGACATCCGGATGCTTGGCGGCCAGCTCGGGCAGGGGAGTCTTATCGTCCTGGATTACCGTATAGCCGCCGTGGGTCTCGAGCGTTTGGCGGGCTAAGCTTTCCAGCTTGGTCGGGATCAGAACTTTTTTCTTCATGAGATGGTTCCCTTAATTTTATATAGTCTGGCATGCTGCACTTCGCATGGGAAAAAGCATCCTGATAGCTGGTCTAAAAGTTGTCAATCCCGAATCTCATGCGCGCCGCGTGGCGGGGAGGGGAGACTGCGGGATCATTCCGTACCATGCACTCGTGCGGCCCAGACCTCGAACCAATCGTCCTCGCTGGAGGATTGGAACACCGCCCAGCGGCTGTCCGGCGTGACATGGGCGTTGGACTCCAGTCGGTAGCCGAGCAGCTTGCTCCGGCATAGAGTCCGGAAACGACAAATCGGTGTCGTGCGCACCGCCATCTCCGGATGCGCCGCCAGTTCGGCAAAAAACAGCGTCTTATCCTGGGCGAACCTGTCGTAATCCCAGATATTGTGTTCCGGCAGTTCATATTTCCAGATCGTTTCCCCGCCGTTGGGATTGCGCAGACCCCACTCCGACCACACGCGCCGCCAGGGATCATCCCTGATGGCCGCCTCGATGCGCTGGCGCAGTTCCGAGGTCAGATTATGTCGGTCAAAATTCTCGCCGTCGCCCACCAAGAAGGATTCGTCGGGGGCTATCATGACATGGGAAGTGTTGCCGACCCCGAGCGGGCAGACGAAGCTTTCGTAGGTCCCGGCGTCGAGATCCAGGCGATTGAGCGTGACGTTGTCATGAATGCCGGCGTGAGCATAAATCCGGCCGCTGGCGTAAGCCCAGTGCTCGTGGGAGCCTTGCAGTGGTGTTGGCCGGCTAGTATTCAGCCATTGGCCGCTGCGCGTGTTGAGGACCCGAATGCGTTCCTTTTCCAGCGGCTCGCCCCAGCGGGAGTCCAGCTTGGCACCCCAATATTCCTGGGCGCACATCAACAGGTCGGGGTCTCGCGGGTGGGGGTTGGGATGGGTCAAGAGCCATTTGTCGGTCTCGAAGACCGTTTCCACCTTCCCCGTTTGCATGTCCACTCTCACCATCTCTTGGGTGCCCGGCTGACTGCACATCATGGCTACCCACTCGTGGTAGGGCATGCTGCTTCGCAAAGAGCCCTTCTCCCGAAAGTGGTAGGTGTAAAGGTAACGCTCGTCGGCCGACAAGGATCCGTCAAATATATCCGGCAAATCCCGGGAGGGATCGATCCGATGGGAGGTTCCGCTGTCCAGGTCGAATTGGATGATCGTTCCGTGGCGCGGGTCGGTCTGGTCCACGACCTGTGTCTTGTGTGAATGCGGAGCGACGGCCCAATGGGTCGTCGCCTCGCCCGCCGGTAAGTCGCCGTAACAGCGCAATTCCCCCGAGATCAGGTCGCGCGCCCAGAGACGGCACCGGCCGCTCAGCTTGCCGGATTGGATGTCCTCATGCTCGCTGAAGACGGCATAGCGTCCGTCAGCCGTGAACATGTTGATTCGAAAGTAGTTTAGCGTGCAGTGGCTTGCCCGCTGGGGCGTGAGGCACACCATGCGCGCTCCGGTCAAGGGGTCTGTCCATTCCCGTTCCGCCCAGTCCAGGGTCAGGGCCGTCGGCTTGACCGCGGGCACCAGATTCCGGCCGGGGGATAATTCGTTGCCTACCGCTTTCGCCTGTGAATCAGAATCGCACACATGCATGCAATCTCCTTTTTAGGACCGCTAATATAGCCATATTATCCGAAGCCGCAATCCCATTTTCGATCTTCGTTTTAAAACTTGATGTTTCAAGCTGAGAAGCTATGCTATATTAAATAACAGCATCGGGTGTGTGGCCGGGTCAAAGGTCAGTTATGGGGTGCAGCCAGGGTGCTCCTTTGCCGTGTCAGGTGGTCTATGAGATACCTAGCTAAAATGGATACGATTACCGTCATGCTTGCGCTGTGACCCCTCCCATAGCCGAAGCATTACGTTAGCGGTTTGAGTAGGCGGTAGGTGGCGACATGCGAAATAAAATTCAACTTTGTCGGACGCGAATAATCGCGGCCATGGGGCTGTGCATGATCTTGGCCTTTTCCGGCCAGGGGGAGGAAACAATGAATGTAAAAACCCAGCGGGTGGTACATGAGGCGATGGGAGCCGGTCGCTGGTTCCCTGCCAATCCGGAAAAATTACGGACCATGGTTGCCGGCTTTATCGATCGGGCGCAGGCGACAACGGTCACCGGCCGTATTGTGGCGGCAATCGCACCGCACGCCGGATACGAATATTCCGGGCCGGTTGCCGGCTATGTTTTTCGCGCGATTCGCGATCAGGCGCAGAAGGGCGCCGGCCCCGAGACAGTCGTGATCCTTGGCATGAGTCACCGCTCTGCCTTTTCCGGGCTGGCGCTTATGGACGGTGATGCCCTCCTGACCCCGCTCGGCGAAGCTATTCTTGACACGGAGGCCGCCGGGATAATTCTCAAGTCAAGCCCGGCGATTCGGATGGACTACCGTCCGCATAACGGGGAGCATTCGGCGGAAAACGAGGTGCCGTTCGTACAGGTGGCCCTGCCGGATGCCCGCCTGGTTGTGGGCCTCCTTGGCGACCACGATCCGGAGACTATCGACAGCTTGGTTGCGGCCCTGGCCGAACTGGCGTCGAAGAAACGCATCCTGGTCATCGCCAGTTCCGATATGCTGCATGACCCGGACTATGATCTGGTCACACGAATCGATAAAAAGACCCTGCAATTAGTGGCCGCTATGGATACTAAGGGACTGCTGGCCCAGTGGAGCGCCCGGCATCAGATCTTCTGCGGCATGGCGCCGGTGGCCGTGGCCATGGGGTTCGCCAGGGATCAAGGTTGCAAGGAGGGCAAGGTGCTTTATTACCGCAACAGCGGCGACGATTTCCCGGAAAGCCGCGGTCAGTGGGTCGTCGGCTACGGCTCCGTCGTTTTCGTCGCGCCGCAGAAATGATGGATAAATTGCGAAAATCTAAGAGCAAGCCTCCAAGAAGGAATTTTGAAAAATGGCTTAACTTAGCAGCATGCTGGATTGACTGTGAGACACATATAAGAGGTGATATCATGTCGGTTGAATCTCTGTTCTGCGGTCTGGGTTCCATCAGCCGGATGTCCAAATCGGTTACGCGGTCCATCACCGCAGAAAACGTGTACGGCGAAAAAGGCCGCGGCGGGATGGCGGAAGTCAGCGCCACGCCCCAGCCGGAAGTGGCGAAGATCGGCCAGAAATGGGAAGGCCCTAATCAGTGCGCGCGCGACCTGGGTCGGACCTGGAAGGTGCGTCCCTGCATTACCCTGCCCCAAGGCGCTACGACGACCTTGATGGATGTTGACGGGCCTGGCGTCATCCAGCATATCTGGATCACGGCGAGCGATAAGTGTTTTCGCGATGTGGTTGTCCGGATGTACTGGGATGGCGAGAAGACGCCGAGTGTCGAAAGTCCGCTGGGCGATTTGTTCTGCAACGGTTGGAAGACCCGGACCAATATCCTATCCATGCCCATTAATGTTAATCCCGCCGGCGGCCTGAATTGTTATTTCCCCATGCCGTTCCGTAAGCACGCGCGAATGACGGTGGAGAACCGCGCTCCAGCAGATTGCGGCGGATTTTTCTATGCTATTAATTACGCCCTGGGCGTGGTGGATCCCGAGGAGGCCTATTTTCACGCGCAGTTTCGGCGCACCAATCCCTTATCCTACAAGGAGGACTACACGATCTTGGATGGCGTCAAGGGCCGGGGCCAGTACGTGGGCACTTACATGGCCTGGCAACAAAATTCCATGGGCTGGTGGGGGGAAGGGGAGATCAAGATGTTTCTCGATGGCGATGCCGAATATCCCACGATTTGTGGCACGGGCACCGAGGATTATTTCGGCGGCGCCTGGTGCTTCGGTCAGAATTTTTCCGCGCCGTTCCTGGGGTACCCGCTGGGCGCCTGCGACGGCAAGGCGGGCAACCGGCATGGCTTGTACCGGTTCCATATCATGGACCCGGTTCGCTTTGGCAAAGACCTCAAGGTCACCATGCAGGCTATCGGCTGGCGTAGCGAAGGCCGTTACCTGCCGTTGCAGGACGATATCGCCTCGGTGGCCTACTGGTACCAGGCCGAACCGCACCAGCCGTTCCCGGCCCTGGCGGATCGGGATTATTTGGAAGTGATTTGAACACAGCTTGTTGAACGCGGGAATTTCAAAGGGTTGTAGCCACGACCGATGGTCGCGGTCCTCGGATTAGGACCGCCATCAGCGATGTCGGCTACAGTAAAAGTTGACCGGCAATCGCCGGTCCTAATTCAATCTGACTGAAACCTATCCAACGTTTTGTTAATTTCAGCCACATCTTAATGGTCGGGAGAGGGTTCTCTGCCGAGCCGTTCCGGGCGCCGCGGCTCAGCCTGAGGCTTCGCCCTGCCTTTGCGGGCTATGCTCTTTTTCAACCGCCCGGCGCGTGCCCGATCAGCACTTCACCTTCTGTGTCCTCGGGCCGGAAAAGAACCACGGAGTTGAGACGGAGGTGTCGTCCTCTGATTCGCGCCGGGAGATATTCGCCGGTCCAGCCTGTGCCTTGACCAGAGTCGTCCACCGTTTCGATCAGGACTTGCACTTCCCGTCCGATCCATTGCCGGGCGAACTCGATCCGGCGGCGGTTGCCCAGCTCGCTCAGTCGCGCCGCGCGCCGTCGCTTTTCGAGTTCGGCAACTTGGCCAGTCCGGCCGGCAGCCGGAGTGCCCGGGCGCGGGCTGTAAGTGAAGACATGCAGGTTACTGAACGGGAGGCTAGCCAGGCACTGTTCAGTTTCGTTAAACGCTGCGATATCTTCACCAGGAAAGCCGACGAGTACATCCGTGCCCAGGCCGAACGCACCGATTTTTTGCAAAGCATATTCGATCGTTGCCCGATATTGGTGCATGGTGTAGCGGCGGCCCATGGCGGCCAGAACTGTGTCGCACCCGCTTTGCAGGGGCAGGTGCAGGAAGCGGCACAGCTTCTTTGAGCCGGCCATGAAATCGATGACCGTCCGCTCGGCCGTTGTGATCTCAAGGGAGCTGATTCGCATCCGCTCCAGCGGGGTCTTTGTTTCCACCAGTTCTAACAGGTCGGCCAGCCTCCGGCCATGGTCGTTGTAACACCCGATGTTGGCACCGGTCAGGACGATCTCGCGATGCCCGACTTCGGACAGCCCACAGATTTCGTCTAGGATTTCAGGCATCGGCCGACTCCGGCACCGGCCGCGGGCCCGCGGTACGATACAGTAGGCACAACCGAATTCACACCCGTCCTGGATTTTGACGATGGCCCGCTTGGTATCGAAGCGGGGCATCAAGACAGGACCATACTCACCTCCATGGAGGGGTTGGGTAGCTTTAGGCGGAGATGTTGGGGTGTTGTCCGGAAACCCATGGCGGGCAAGCAGGGCCGGCAGGACGTATTTGTCCTGCTGGCCCGCGGCCATATCGGCCCCGGCCGCCCGGCGGACGGACTCGCCGCCAACCTCGGCCACGCAGCCGGCGATGACGACGAATGTTCTCGGGTGGCTGCGCTTGATAAAACGCGCCAGGCGCAGGCTGTTCTTTTCGGCCTTGGCGGTCACCAGGCAGCCATGAATAATGCTGACATCGCAGGCTTCGCCGAACGGCGCCGTGAGGTAACCCGCGGCTTCGAAGCTCGCGCGGATCCTGGCGGTTTCCGCTTGGTTGAGCCGGCACCCAATAGTTTTAAATGAGACAGTTGTGGGATTCATTACGGCATGCTATAGTAATCAGGTTATCGACCAAGGGAAGACGAAAAAAAACAACATGGGTATCCATATAACGCAACCTATCAACAACCTGTTGTGGATTTTGACAACCGCCCGCTACCATAGATGTTCAGGTAATTAACTTCCTTAGAACTTCGTCTCGCATTGTTATCTTATTTATCTGAAACACTATATTTTCAGGGGAAGAGAGGAGTATATGAAAACAGTGTACCTGTGCGGGCCCATCATGGAGGAGCACGCCGGCCACGCTCGCGAATGGCGCAAGATCGTATCCAAAAAACTGGGTAAAAACTTCAGGCTCCTTGATCCCATGCGGCGTAATTTCAAGGACCGCGAAGTGGATAGTGCCAACGAAATCGTGGAGTTCGATCTTCAGGATATCCGCGCCGCCGACATCCTGCTGGTTAATTATAACAAGGCTTCGATCGGGACGGCCATGGAAGTCTTTTATGCTTCGAATAACTTGGGCAAGTTCGTTGTGGCCTTTGCGCCATTCGAATTTCGGAACTGCAGCCCCTGGATGGTGCGCTATTGTACAAAAATACTGCCTTCGCTTGAATCTGCCCTGGCCTATCTCAGAACCCATTTTGTGTAAAAATAATATCGGTTCCGCATACGATCGGAGTTTTTCGGAACGGATTGCAGGTTGACGTTTGGCTGCGCCATAATGCGTTTATAAAAGAGGCTCTTGCAAAACTCCTGCTGAAGACGGCCACGATCCCGATGCCCTTGTGTGATCGGGGTGGCCCTGTAATAGTCGCGTTAACGGACAGGTTTTTGAATTGGCGGGACGCGTTCCGTCGCGTCCGCGTGGGCGGCCTCAAAAATTATTTTGTCTTGTCCGAATTCTGGCCGCCAAATGGGATGCAGTCTAAACCGCATGAACACGGGACGAAATATAATTCAAAAAACTTATTGACAGATTTTAAAAAATAGGTATGTTCGCTGTTTCGTATTTTTCAAATCGTTTATCGGCATTAATAGTTTAGCGGCGCTAGCGGGCCGTTTGGTGTGTTTCGATGGCTTGATTGATCGCTCCGCAAAGGGCGGGCAATGAAGGTAGCGGGGGCGTTTTGCGTTTATGGTCCTCAGACAAAACCATGGATATTGGCCCATGTAGCTCAGTTGGTAGAGCACATCCTTGGTAAGGATGAGGTCGACGGTTCGATCCCGTTCGTGGGCTCCAGCTGCAGCGCGCTTTGAGGCTGGGGTAAAAGCTGGAACCGCAAGTGTAATAAGTAAGCTAAACAGGAAGGATACAGGTCATGGCAAAAGAAAAGTTTGAGCGCACCAAACCGCATGTGAACGTGGGAACCATCGGGCACGTGGACCATGGCAAGACGACTTTGACAGCCGCCATCACCAAGGTGCAGTCGATGAAAGGCATGAGCGATTTCATCAGCTACGACCAGGTTGCCAAGGCGTCTGAATCCCAGGGCCGCCGCGATCCGACCAAAATTCTGACGATCGCCACTTCGCACGTGGAATATTCCAGCGACAAGCGCCATTACGCGCATGTGGACTGCCCGGGCCATGCCGACTACGTCAAGAATATGATTACCGGTGCCGCGCAAATGGATGGCGCGATTCTGGTGGTCAGCGCTTCCGACGGTCCTATGCCGCAGACGCGGGAACACATATTGCTGGCCCGTCAGGTGGGCGTGCCCTCCATCGTCGTCTTCCTGAACAAGGTCGATACCGTGGACGATGCGGAATTGCTGGATCTGGTCGAGCTCGAAATTCGTGACCTGCTGACCAGTTATCAGTTTCCCGGCGATAAGACGCCGATTATCCGCGGCAGCGCGTTGAAGGCCATGAACGTGACGTCGGGTGATGACCCGGATGCAAAATGCATCCAAGAGTTGATGGACGCTCTGGATAACTACATTGTCGAGCCGGTTCGTATTCTTGACCAGGCTTTCTTGATGCCGATCGAAGATGTGTTTTCCATCGAAGGCCGGGGCACGGTGGTGACCGGACGCGTGGAACGCGGGCTGATCAAGGTTGGCGAAGATGTTGAAATCGTGGGCCTGCGAGATACGCAAAAAACGGTTGTGACCGGCGTGGAAATGTTCCGCAAGCTGCTGGACCAGGGGCAGGCCGGCGATAATATCGGCTGCCTGCTGCGGGGCACTCGCAAGGAAGACGTTGAGCGCGGGCAGGTGCTGGCCAAGCCGGGAAGCATCACGCCGCATACTAATTTCAAGGGGCAAGTCTATATCCTGAGCAAGGAAGAAGGCGGACGACACACCTCGTTTTTCAAGGGATATCGTCCCCAATTCTATTTTCGGACCACCGACGTGACCGGCGAGGTGTTTCTGCCGGAGAATGTGGAAATGGTGATGCCGGGCGATAATATTGAAATCGAAGTCAAGTTGATCGTTCCGATTGCCATGGAAAAGGGTGTACGATTCGCTATCCGCGAAGGCGGGCGGACCGTTGGCGCCGGCCAAGTGATCGAAGTCATAAAATGATGACCGCGACCGGTGTAGATCCGATCCGAGCGGTGTGTCTAGGCAGCGCATAGGTTTTGCGTCAGGGAGACTCTGATATCATGGTAAGAGAAATAATTACATTGGCTTGCACTGAATGTAAGCGTCGGAATTATACGACAACCAAGGATAAAAAGAATACTCCTGACAGGCTGGAGCTGAAAAAATTCTGCCGATTTGATCGTAAACATACACAACATCGCGAAACTCGGTAGCAATATTAATGGAAGGCCAGTAGCTCAATTGGCAGAGTACCGGTCTCCAAAACCGGGAGTTGAGGGTTCAAGTCCCCCCTGGCCTGCCCAGGATATAGTGTATATAGTGTGGCGGTAGATGTTCTTTTTTTGCTGTCGGAAACGAGCCGGTGGTTTTTTGCGGCGATACGAAGGGGGCGGTGATTGTGGAAAAGATCAAGGCATTCGTCGCCAATACTTTGGCTTTTTTTGGCGATGTCGGCGAGGAACTTAAGAAGTCCAGCTGGCCTACCCGTTCTGAGCTGATTGACTCCACACGGGTTGTGATATTGTCCGTGATGGCCTTGGCGCTCTTTGTCGCGCTCAGCGATTTTGTGCTAATGAAAATCCTGAAATTGATCCTGTGACTGGATGCAGTGGCTGCCGGGGGTGCTTATGGAGAAGCAGTGGTTTGTCATACATGCGATGACCGGCAAAGAGGCCAAGGTCAAGGAAAGTTTGGAACGGCGCGTTAAAACCGAGGAAATGGGTGATAACGTCGGCGAAATTTCGATCCCGTCCGAAAAGGTCTCGGAAGTAAAACGCGGCAAAAAGACGACAATCACGCGACTTTTTTATCCGGGTTATGTGCTGATCCAGATGTGCTTGTACGATGATGGCGGCAAGCTTAATGAACGCTCCTGGTATTATGTCAATGAGACGCCGGGCGTAATTGGGTTCGTCGGTGGGGATCGTCCCGTGCCGCTCCGGCAGAGCGAAATTGACGCTATTTTGTACCAGATCAGCGATAAAAAAGAAAAGGTTAAGCCGAAGGTTGCCTTTGAACCCGGCGAAACCATTAAGGTCAATGATGGGCCGTTCTTGAATTTCAGCGGGGTGATCGAGGAAGTGGATCCGGAGCGCGGCAAGTTGAAAGTGCAAGTCTCTATTTTTGGACGAACCGCTCCGGTGGAACTCGAATATTGGCAGGTGGAACACGTTTAAGCGTAGACGGCAAGCTGGCGCGGCCGATTTTCGGATAAGGGATAGAATATGGCAAAAAAAGTTGCAGCTGTGATTAAACTGCAGATTCCGGCTGGGCAAGCCAATCCGGCGCCGCCGGTGGGTCCGGCCTTGGGCCAACAAGGCGTGAACATAATGGCTTTCTGCAAGGAGTTTAACGCCGCTACCCAGGCCCAAGCGGGCATGGTGATCCCAGTGGTGATCACTGTGTTCCATGACAAATCTTTTACGTTTATTACCAAAAGTCCGCCCGCTGCCGCGCTGCTCAAACAGGCGGCCGGGCTGGCTAAGGGCTCGGCTGTGCCGAATCGCGACAAGGTTGGTAAGGTCACGCGGGCTCAGATTCGGGAAATTGCCCGGGCCAAACTTAAGGATTTGAATACAACTCATGAAGATCGGGCGATGCTGATCATTGAGGGAACTGCCCGGAATATGGGCGTTGAAGTGGTGGATTAAATCATGATTAGGCACGGCAAACGTTATCGCGGCATCAAAACCAAGCTGGCGGAAAAGGTGTACGAGCTGGACGAGGCCATCGCGTTCATTAAGGACAATCCGGCCGCCAAGTTTGACGAGACCATGGATATTGCCTTCCGGCTCGGGATCGACTTTAAGAAATCGGAGCAGACGGTGCGGGGTACGGTTGTGCTGCCGCACGGCACGGGTAAGACCGTGCGCGTGCTGGTGTTTGCCACCGGCGCCGCCGCCGATGCCGCCAAGGCTGCTGGCGCCGCCGAAGTGGGCTACGAGGACCTGATCGCCAAGATACAAGGTGGTTATACCGCTTTCGATGTGGCGATTGCCACAACCGACGCCATGAAGGAAGTCCGCAAGCTGGGTAAATTCCTTGGTCCGCGGGGGCTGATGCCGAACCCTAAAACCGGTACCGTCACCGACGATGTCGCGTCCGCTGTGCAGCAGTTTCAGGCGGGCCGAGTTGAATTTCGCATGGATCGGCACGGCAATCTTCAAGTGCCTTTCGGCAAACGGACGTTCGACGCTATCAAGCTGCTGGAGAACGCTCGGGCTGTGATGGATGCCGCCCTGGCTTCCCGGCCAGCGGCTGCCAAGGGGGCTTTTATCAAGCGCTGTGTGATCAGCTCCACTATGGGGGCGGGATTGCAAGTGCGCGTCAGCGAGAGCGGCGCCTGATTCGAACTAATTTTTTATGGCTGCCAGCCGCGAAGTTTGGTCTGGAAATCCGGCGGGAAATTTTAAAAAATGGTTGGTTGAAAACGGGAAAAACATGAGGCTGGAAAAGAAATCGATTAGTGATGAGATCCGTTCGTGGCTTGTCAACGCCACGTATATCATTCTCGCGGACTACCGCGGCATGCAGGTCCGACAGATAAGTGACCTGCGCCAGCGGCTGGCCAAACTTCAGGCTCAGTTGCATGTTGTGCCGAACCGACAGTGCAAACGGGTGATGGACGAGCTGAACTTGGGAGTGCCCAATGCTGCCATGGTCGGACCCACTGCGCTGATTTCGGGATCCGGTGATGCCGTCGAGGCGGCCAAGCTGTTGAAGGTTTTCTTGGATGAGCAGCATTTGCCTCTGATCAAACTGGGACGTTTAGAAGGACGTTGTTTCACGCCCGCCGATATGGATGTCCTGGTTAAACTACCGGCTCGTCCGGTTTTGTATGCCATGTTGGCCGGCACGTTGGCGGCGCCCATGGTTCAGCTGGCCGGTGTCTTGAACCAGAAGGTGCTGAGCCTGCTTTATGTGCTGCAGGCCGCGCAGGATAAAAAAAATCAATCGAAAATAGAACAAACGGTTAGTTGAGGAGAAACAGCCATGCTTGAAGCAGTGACAACAGAAACGGCAGCCGCGCCTTCCCAGGACGCGGAAGTTAAGGTGCAAGGCAAAATGGCGGATTTCGTTGACTGGGTTGAAACGATCAGCGTGCTGGAGCTGTCCCAACTGGTGAAAGCTCTGGAACAACGCTTGGGCGTTTCAGCGGCGGCGCCCATGGGCATGATGCCGATGGCGGCGGATGCGGGTTCGACCGGCGGTAAAGCGGCGGAGGTTCAGACGGAATTTGCCGTGGTGCTGACCAGCATGGGAGCCCAGAAGATCCAAGTCATCAAGGAAGTCCGGGCCATTACCGGCTTGGGCTTGAAGGAATCCAAGGACTTGGTCGAGGGGGCGCCTAAGACGGTTAAGGAAGGCGTGTCCAAGGAAGACGCAGCCAAGATTAAGGAACAGCTGGAAAAGGCCGGCGCCAAAGCCGAAATCAAGTAAGCCGTATGCTGCCATGCCGGATCGTCAGTATCTGGGCAAGGTCGGACATATCGGATCGTTGGAATGTTTTTTAATTATTGCGGAAAAGGTGCTGAATGGGCGAAAGAATTAATTACGGTAAGCTAAAGGACATTCTCGATCCGCCGGATTTGATCGAAATCCAGACGAAGTCTTATCAGGACTTTATGCAGATGGATGTGGCTCCAACTCGCAGGAAACTGATCGGGCTCCAGGCTGTGTTTAAAGGGGTTTTCCCGATCGAGAGTTATGACGGTCGTTATATCCTTGATTTCGTCAAGTACGAACTGAAACCGCCTAAGCGCAGTCCGGGACAATGCCTGCGGGATGGGGAAAGTTACTCCGCGACGCTTTTCGTCACCTTCCGCCTGAAAAGCGGGGATGAGGTATGCGAGGAGGAGGTGTACATGGGCGAAATCCCCATGAATACCGAAAGCGGCAGCTTTGTCATCAATGGTGCTGAACGCGTCATAGTCAGCCAACTGCATCGCTCGCCTGGCATCTGCTACGAGAAGTCATTGCATGCCAATGGTTCCACCATTTTTTCCTTCCGCCTGATTCCGGATCACGGTTCTTGGGTGGAGGTGCAGTTTGACGCCAGCGATCTGATCAACATTTACCTGGATCGTCAGCATCGGCGGCGTAAGTTCCTGGCATCTACTTTCCTGCGGGCAATCGGTTTCGGTACCGACGAGGAATTGCTGGGCCTGTATTATAAATTTGAAAAATTGTCGTTGAACGAGAATCTGACCGATGAGCAGTTGGCGTTCAGAGTGCTCAAGGATGATATTATTGACGTGGATTCGCAGGCGATTTTGGGCCGGCGCTACGATGCCGTCAACCGCAGCTTGCTCAAGCAGATGCAGGTGGCCAAATTTAATGCGGTCGATGTACTAGATATATCCTGGGACGAAGGCATATTCCTGCGCAATGTTCAGAAGGATATCTCGCGATCAGAAGAAGATGCGTTAAAGGAGATTTTCAAGAAGCTCCGGCCCGGTGATCCGCCGACGGTTACCAATGCGCGACTCATGCTGAAAAACCTGTTTTTCGATTCCCGTCGTTTCGATCTGGGCTGCGTCGGGCGCTACAAGATCAACCAGAAGCTCAAGTTAAACAAGGAAAAAGAGTTACGGGCGCTGGACAACGAGGACGTTATTGCAGCGCTGCGCTACCTGATCGAACTCAAGCGCGGCAAGGGTAGCGTGGACGATATCGATCACCTTGGTAGTCGACGCTTGCGCACGGTGGGAGAGTTGGTGGAAAACCAGTGCCGACTGGGCTTGGCCCGCACCCAGAAGACCCTGCGCGAAAGAATGGTGTTCATCGATTCTACCATCGAAAAAATAACGCCCCAGCGTCTGATCAATTCCAAGTCGCTGTCGGCGTCCGTGCAGGATTTCTTCGCCCGCAGCCAGTTGAGCCAGTTCATGGACCAGACCAATCCGCTTTCAGAACTTACGCACAAGCGGCGTTTGAGCGCCCTTGGTCCCGGAGGTTTGAGTCGGGAGCGAGCCGGGTTTGAGGTGCGCGATGTGCATAGCAGCCACTACGGACGCATTTGCCCGATCGAGACGCCGGAAGGTCCGAATATCGGTCTGATTTCCTCGCTGAGCACCTATGCCAGGGTAAATAAGTTCGGTTTTATCGAGACCCCGTATCTGAAGGTGGTGGATGGCTGTGTGACTAACCAGGTGGATTATCTGACGGCCGATGACGAGGAAAGTTTTATCATTGCCCAGGCCAATGCGCCGCTCGATGAAAAACGTCATTTTACGGGCGACACGGTGGCAGTCCGTTTCCAGGGCGATTTTTTGGAGAAGCCCAGGGATGCCGTCAATTACATGGATGCGTCCCCGAAACAGGTGGTCAGCGTTGCCGCCGGCCTGATTCCGTTTCTGGAACACGATGATGCCAACCGGGCCTTGATGGGATCCAACATGATGCGTCAGGCTGTCCCGCTGCTTAGCCCCGAGGCGCCTTTCGTAGGCACGGGCTTGGAGGCAAAATTGGCGAAGGACTCCCGCTGTATGCTGGCGGCTACTGCTCCCGGCAAGGTGGCTTATGTCTCGGCCAGCAAGATCATCGTTACGCCCGATGGAAAAATGCCTAAGAAGGGATCGAAAGATAAATCGGAAGTTCAGGAATATGAATTACGCAAGTTCCTACGCTCCAACGCCGGCACCTGTGTTAATCAACGCCCGTTAGTTAAACTGGGTCAGCGAATCATCCGGGGTACTATCTTGGCGGATGGTCCCAGCACGGCGGGCGGAGAACTGGCGCTGGGCAGGAACGTACTGGTTGCCTTTATGCCGTGGTGCGGTTACAACTTCGAAGATGCCATTCTGATTAGCGAGCGCGTGGTGCGCGAGGACATGTTTACGTCCGTCCATGTGGAAAGATTTGAGATCACCGCCCGGGACACCAAGCTGGGCCCAGAGGAAATCACCCGCGATATCCCGAACGTCGGCGAAGAAGCGCTGCGCAACCTGGGCCCGGACGGCGTGATCCGTATCGGGGCCTATGTCAAGCCTGGCGATATCCTGGCGGGCAAGGTGACGCCCAAGGGAGAAACCGAATTGGCGCCGGAAGAGCGTTTGTTGCGCGCGATTTTCGGCGAGAAGGCCGCCGACGTGCGCGATACTTCACTGACTGTCCGCAGCGGGACCAAGGGTATTGTCATGGACGTCAGCGTGTCGGCCCAGCAGAACATTGCGCGTGAAAAACTTTCTAATCGGGAACGCCGCCAGCAATCCAAGCAGCTTGAGGATGAATATAAAGCCAAGAAACAGCAGCTAACCGAAGTGCTTACGGAAGCTCTGAGCAACGTGTTGTTGGGCGAGAAGATACCGTTGGACGTTCTGAACGGCGAAACCGGCGAAATCATCATCCCGGCCAACCGCAAGATCACCAAGACACTGCTGCGCAAGCTGGCGATGGTCAGCGAACATATCGAGATCGATCCCAGCCCGATCCAGGTTAGAATCCAGGGGATTATCAACGAGTATAAGAACAAGTTTTCCGAGATTGAACTAGAGCGCGAACGGGTCGCGGACCGCCTCTCGACCGGCGACAACGTGGATGACGGAGTGGTCAAGCAGGTCAAAGTCTATATCGCCAGCAAGAAGCGGTTGGAAGTGGGCGACAAACTGGCGGGCCGGCATGGCAACAAGGGCGTGGTCGCGCGTATTGTCAAGGATGAGGACATGCCGTTCATGCCGGATGGGACGCACATGGATATCGTGCTTAACCCCCTGGGGGTGCCTTCGCGCATGAACGTGGGGCAGCTGCTTGAAACCCATTTGCAATGGGTTTGTCAGAAGCTCGGGATGCACGTGACCACTCCCATTTTCGACGGTATTTCAGAAAAAACGATCACGGAACTCGCGAAGAAATCAGGCATTCCGGAATCGGGCAAGATCCAACTCTTCGATGGTCGAACCGGCGAACCGTTTGAACAACCGGTGACGACTGGCTTTATTTATATCATCAAACTGCACCACTTGGTCAGCGACAAAATCCACGCTCGGGCCGTGGGCCCTTATTCCCTGGTGACTCAGCAGCCTTTGGGCGGCAAAGCTCAATACGGCGGCCAGCGTTTCGGGGAAATGGAAGTCTGGGCGCTTGAGGCCTATTCCGCCGCCTATGCCTTGCAGGAAATCCTGACGGTGAAGAGCGATGATGTGGCCGGACGCACTCGTATCTACGAGTCGATCGTCAAGGGTGAGAATGTGATCGAGTCGGGCATGCCCGAATCTTTTAATGTGTTGATCAAGGAAATGCAGAGCCTCGGGCTGGATGTCCGGCTGGACGCTGCCAGTAAGCCGTTGGCTGCATCGATGTAGGCAGGCCTATGCCCGCACCGGAGCTGCTCCTGTCGGGAGGAGCTTCGGACGGGCGGGTTAGGCAAAATGTTGGTGGTGCGGTGTGGCGATTCTGTGGAATGACAGGAGGTATGGGTGGACACGATTGACCCCAAGCGTAATCCTGACGGAGAAAAGCAGACCAACTTCGACATGGTCAGCATCGGGCTAACTTCACCGGAGACAATCCGTTCTTGGAGCTTCGGCGAAGTTAAGAATCCGGAAACAATTAATTATCGAACTTATAAGCCAGAGCGTGGCGGACTGTTCTGTGAGCGGATTTTTGGTCCGCAGCGCGACTGGGAATGCAGTTGCGGAAAATATAAGCGGATCAAGCACAAGGGTGTTGTCTGCGACCGCTGCGGGGTTGAAGTCACGCAGTCGCGAGTTCGCCGGGTGCGCATGGCGCATATTGAGCTGGCCGTGCCGGTGTCCCACATCTGGTTTTTTAAGTGTGCGCCGAGTCGACTGGGCCTCGTGCTCGACTTGTCCGTTCGCACCTTGGAGCGCATTCTTTATTATGAGGATTATATTGTCGTTGATCCCGGTAAAACCCCCCTGCATGAAAAGCAGGTCCTCAAGGAGGAGGAATACCGGGAAGCTCAGGCAAAATACCCTGATGAGTTCGTGGCCAAGATCGGGGCTGAGGCCCTGCGCGACTTGATGAAAAAAATAGACCTTGGCAAGATCATGGTCGAGCTGGAAGCGCAGATGAACACGACGCATAGCCAGCAGACGCGCAAGAAGATTGCCAAGCGTATGAAGCTTTTTGAAAACATGCGCTTGAAAAACATTCGACCGGAATGGATGTTTTTGGAAGTCCTGCCGGTGATTCCTCCCGATTTGCGGCCGTTGGTGCCGCTCGAAGGCGGACGGTTTGCCACCTCTGACCTGAACGATTTGTATCGGCGAGTTATCAATCGCAACAACCGGCTGAAAAACCTTTTAATACTCAAGACTCCCGATGTCATCATCTGCAACGAGAAGCGCATGTTGCAGGAAGCCGTTGACGCACTGATGGATAACGGACGGCACGGTCGTCCGGTCGTGGGTGCTGGCAATCGCCCTCTCAAATCGCTCAGCGACATGCTCAAAGGCAAGCAAGGACGTTTCCGCCAGAACCTGCTTGGCAAGCGCGTCGATTATTCCGGGCGCTCGGTGATCGTGGTGGGCCCCGAGTTAACTCTGTCGCAATGCGGCTTGCCCAAGAAAATGGCACTGGTCCTGTTCGAGCCCTTCGTTATCCATAAATTAAAAGAGAAGGGCGTTGTGCATACCATTCGTGGCGCCAAGAAGATGATGGAAAGCCAGTCCGACGAAGTTTGGGATGCGCTGGACGAGGTGGTCAAGGGCAAGACCGTCATGCTCAACCGGGCGCCGACCCTGCATCGTCTCAGCATTCAGGCTTTTGAGCCGGTGCTCATCGAGGGGGATGCCATCCAGATTCATCCGTTGGTCTGCACGGCCTTTAACGCCGATTTCGATGGAGACCAGATGGCGGTGCACGTCCCGCTTTCGATCGAGGCCCAACTGGAGTCTCGCTTGATGATGTTGTCCACCAATAACCTGTTTTCGCCTTCCAGCGGCAAGCCGGTTATGACTCCGACGCAGGATATCGCCCTTGGTGTGTATTACCTGACCATGAAACCGGTTGGGCTCAAAGAGGAACTCAAACCGGGACAGGATCACCTGCCGATCTTTGAAAACTACGACGAGGTGCAATTGGCTTATGATCTGGGTGAGGTCAAAGTCCATACCCAGATCCGCTTGCGCAACCCGGATTGGGACCAGAACAAGGACCTTCCCCCAACAGTCTATGGCAACCCCGATCTGCGAGTGATCACGACGACCGTGGGCCGTGTTTTCTTCAACCGGGTGTTTCCAAAATCGGTGGGCTTTATCAACAACGTGGTCACCAAGAAACAGCTCAGTGCCATTATCTGGAAATGCTACCACGTGGCCGGCCAGCCGGAAACCATACTGGTGCTGGACCGGATCAAGGTCTTGGGCTTTGAGCATGCCACGCTGACCGGGGTTTCCATTGGGCTGGTGGATATGATCATCCCCCAGGAAAAGAGCCAGATCATCGCTGACTCAAGAGAGCAGATCGCGGATGTCGACAAGCAATATCGTAAGGGTGTGATTACCGACGGCGAGCGTTATAATAAAATCATCGATATTTGGACCCGCTCCACTGAGGAGATCGCCAGCACGATGTTCAAGGCCATCCAGGACAACAACGGTTCGGCGCTGCCTAACCCGCTTTTCATGATGGTCGATTCCGGCGCCCGGGGCAGCCGTCAACAGATTCGCCAGCTGGCTGGCATGCGCGGCCTGATGGCCAAGCCGTCCGGTGAAATCATCGAGCAACCGATCATTGCCAATTTTCGCCAGGGATTGAGCGTGCTGGAATATTTCATTAGCACTCATGGCGCCCGTAAAGGCTTGGCCGATACGGCGCTGAAGACTGCTGACGCCGGCTACCTGACCCGCAAGCTCGTGGACGTGGCCCAGGACGTGATCATCACCGAACAGGACTGCAACACCTTGAATGGCATCGAGGTCAGCGCGATTAACGGTGTCATGGAAATTCCCTTGAGTGCGCGGATCTTCGGACGCACGGCACTCGAAGACATCCGTAATCCGCTCGCCTTCGGGAATAAGAAACGTGAAGTCATCGTGGCGGCCGGCCAGGATATCAACGAAATTGATGCCGCGCGAATTGAGCAGAGCGGCATCGACAAGGTAAAAATCAGGAGCGTGCTGACCTGCGAATCGCGGCGGGGAGTGTGTGCCAAATGTTACGGCCGCGACCTGACAACCGATCGCCAGGTGGAATTGGGCACAGCCACCGGTATTATTGCGGCGCAATCCATTGGCGAGCCTGGCACCCAGTTGACCATGCGGACGTTCCATATCGGCGGCACGGCGAGTTCGCGAGCGGTTCAGCCCCAGATCGCGGCACGCAACAACGGGATAATTCAGTACGAGAACGCGCGCGTCGTCAAGGATTTCGATAATAATCATATCATTCTTAATAAGAATGCACGGGCGATCATCAATGACAAGGATGGTAATGCATTGGAACTACACTCCTTGATGGCTGGTAGCGTGATTTCTGTGCCGGATGGCGGCCTAGTGACTAAAGGTCAGGTCTTTGCCAGGTGGGAACCGCATAGCGTGCCGATCATTGCCGAGCAAAGCGGTGTGATCCAGTTCCATGATTTTGTGGAGAATGTGACCATGAAGGTCGAGGTCGATGCCGCGACCGGGCTCAAGGGCATAGTGATCCTGGACTACCACGAGGATATCCAACCCCAGATCCTGATTAAGGACCCCGACACCGGTGCCGTGCGCGGCAGTGTCAGTATGCCTTCTGGAGCGCACGTGGTGGTCGCCAAGGGCAGCGCGGTCCAGGCCGGATCGGTACTGGCCAAGACGCCCCGCAAGGAAGCGAAAACTCGGGATATTACCGGTGGCTTGCCGCGAGTGGCCGAATTGTTCGAAGCCCGACGTCCCAAGGATTCCGCGGAAATTTCCAAGATTGCCGGCATAGTGGTTTTTGGCGGCATTCATCGCAACGGGCGCCGCCTCGTAGTACGGGATTCTGCGACTGGCGGTGAGGAAGAACACATCATTCCGATGGGCCGGCATATTATTGTGTTCGATGGCGATCGCGTTGAAAAGGGAGAACCGCTCACAGAAGGGCCGGTCGTGCCGCAGGAAATCTTGGAGGTCTGCGGACCGCAAATGTTGCAGGAATATCTGGTCAACGAGGTTCAGGAGGTTTATCGCCTGCAAGGCGTGGAGATCAACGACAAGCATATCGAGGTGATCGTGCGCCAGATGCTGAAAAAAGTGCGGATCACGGATTCCGGTGAAACCGAATTCATGTGGGGCGAGCTGATTGATAAAAACCGGTTCCAACTTGTTAACCAGCAGGCCATGAACGAAGGGAAACGCCCGGCGGAAGCTGCCCCGGCTTTGTTGGGGGTTACCAAGGCTTCGCTGGAAACCGAGAGCTTTATTTCGGCGGCATCGTTCCAGGATACTACGCGGGTGCTGACCGAAGCATCCACGCTCGGCAAGTCCGATAAATTGTTTGGGTTCAAAGAAAACGTGATCATGGGGCACTTGATTCCCGCCGGGGTAGGTTTCTCAGCCAATAAATTTATCAAGCTCGTTGCGCTGGTTCCGCCGATTCCAGAAGAAGCGTTGCCGACGGCGGCGGACGATGCGTCCCAGAAATTAAAAAAATTATTGGATTAACGCTTGCGTCCGTTTGAATGAGTTGTTAGTATGACCGCTTTTTTGGTGGGAGGAGATAGATTTTATGCCGACGATTAATCAGTTGATAAGATTGGGACGCCGTCAACTCCGCAGCCGGAGCAAATCGCCTTCGCTGATTGGGTGTCCCCAGCGTCGCGGCGTATGTCTCGCGGTGCGGGTCTTGACGCCTAAAAAACCGAATTCAGCACTGCGCAAAGTGGCGCGGGTGCGCCTGACCAATGGCGAGGAAGTTACGGCTTACATTCCTGGCGAAGGCCACAACCTTCAGGAGCACAGCATCGTGCTGGTGCGTGGTGGACGGGTCAAGGACTTGTCGGGAGTTCGCTACCATATTGTTCGCGGCACGCTCGACAGCGTTGGAGTGGACGGTCGTAAAAAAAGTCGTTCCATGTATGGGGTTAAACGGCCGAAGGCAGCCGCCAAGGAGTAGGGAGAGGCATGGCTAGAAGACACAGAGCACAAATCCGGGAAATCGAACCCGATCTTAACTTCAACAACAAGCTGGTCGGCCGCCTGATCAACAGCGTTATGATCTGCGGTAAGAAATCCATCGCCGAAAGCATAGTCTACGGCATGCTGGAGTTCATCAAGGAACAGAGCAAGGAAGATCCGCTGGAAGTGCTGATGCGGGCCATAGACAACATCAAGCCCAAGGTGGAAGTCAAATCCCGCCGCGTGGGCGGCGCCACTTACCAGGTGCCGGTCGAGGTGACCAACGAACGCCAATTGGCGCTTTCCATGCGCTGGCTGATCACTTATTCGCGAGGTCGCAAAGGCGTGTCGATGGAACGTGCGCTGGGACAGGAAATCATGGATGCGTTTAAGAACCAGGGCAATGCGATCAAGAAACGGGACGATGTTCATAAAATGGCCCAGGCCAACAAGGCTTTTGCACACTATAAATGGTAGGCTAGGCAGGTAGCTTAATATGGCGGTTACATTGAAAGATAAGAAACAGGAATCAACGGAATCAGCTGCAGTCCGGAATGCGGATGGCCGTCGACGGAGCTTGGAGCAGACCCGTAATTTCGGCATCATGGCTCATATTGACGCCGGAAAAACGACGATCTCGGAACGGATTCTGTTTTATACCGGTCGCCTGCACAAGATGGGCGAGGTGCATGAAGGTACCGCTAAGATGGATTGGATGATTCAAGAACAGGAGCGTGGCATAACCATTTCCAGCGCCGCCACCACCTGCTGCTGGCGGGATTGCCAGCTCAATCTCGTGGATACGCCAGGCCATGTGGATTTTACTGCCGAAGTGGAACGTTCGCTCCGGGTCCTCGACGGTGCTGTGGCCGTGTTTTGTGCCGTGGGTGGGGTGCAACCTCAATCCGAGACGGTTTGGCGCCAGGCGGACAAATACGCGGTGCCCAGGTTGATTTTTATCAATAAGATGGACCGGGTCGGAGCCGATTTTGATGGGGTGCTTCAAGATATCCGCTTGCGCTTGAATGCGGCGGCTGTGCCGGTCCAATTGCCCTGGGGGGCTGAAGACAGTTTTCGGGGGATCGTCGATTTACTGGAGATGAAAGCCGTTGTTTTCGGAGAGGAAAGTAGCGGCGCCGTTATAACCATGGTCTGTATGCCGCCGGAACTGGCGGTGGCGGCCGAGCGCGCCCGCGCTGAACTTGTGGAACGTGTGGCCGAGGTCGATGAGCAAGTCCTGGCTGCCTATCTGGAAAATCCGGATGTTCCCGCCGAAGTTTTGAAGGGCGGACTGCGCCGGGCGACTTGCCGACGCCTTGTGCTCCCGGTTTTGTGCGGCGCGGCTCTGCGCAACAAGGGTATCCAGCCCTTGGTGGACGCGGTGGTGGATTATTTGCCTGCGCCATTGGATATCCCCCCGGTCTGCGGGGTTCATCCTAAGACCGCGGCGCCGCTGACGCGCGCTACGGGAGATTTCGAACCTTTGAGCGCCCTGTCCTTCAAGGTCGCGAATGACCCTTACATGGGTAAAATGGTTTTTGTGCGTATATATTCAGGCTGTCTTAAAAAAGGGCAGAATATTTTTAACCCACGGACCGGCAAGCGGGAAAGGATCATGCGGATCCTGATGATACATGCAGATGAGCATGCGGACGTGGATACGTTGTACGCGGGTGAGATCGGGGCTATTGTCGGCATGAAGAAAATGTCCACTGGCGACACATTGTGCCTTGAAAACAAACCGATCGTTCTCGAGCGAATTAGTTTTCCCGAGCCGGTGGTGTCCATGGCCATCGAACCGAAGACCCAGGCGGACCGTGACACGCTGACCGGGGCTTTGCAGGCCTTGAGCGAAGAAGATCCGACATTTTGTGTGAGCACTAATCCCGATACCGGGCAGTTGTTGATCAATGGCATGGGGGAGCTGCATCTGGAAATAATTAAGGATCGGATACTGCGCGAATATCGCGTGGCGGCCAACACCGGGACCCCGATGGTCGCCTGCCGTGAAACGATCACAGGCCGGGGAAGCGCGACATACGAATTCGATCGGGATATCGGTGGCAGGCGGCAGTTTGCTAAAATCAAATTGGAATTGGAGCCTCGTGCCCGGCAGGCCGGCAATACGGTGGAGTTCCGGGTGAGCCCCAATCAGCTACCACTGGCCTTTCGTCAGGTGGTGGAAGCGGGAATTCGAGATGGCTTGGCAACTGGCGTACTCGGTCATTTTCCGATGGTGGATGTCAAGGCGGTTGTGAGCGGAGCGGAGGCCCACTCGGTGGACTCCACGGATGCGGCTTTCCGAACGGCGGCCATCATGGCGTTTCGTGAAGCGGTGAGCCGGGCTGCGCCAGTTTTACTCGAACCGATAATGGCGCTTGAAATTTTTACGCCGAGCGAGTATATAGGTGATGTTTTGGGAGATCTAACAGCGCGCCGCGGCAAGGTCAAGGAACACGCCAGTCATCCCCCCTTGCAGGTTATCCGTGCCGATGTTCCCTTGGCGGAAATCTTCGGGTATGCGACCACGATTCGCTCGCTGACCCGAGGTCGGGCCAGTTATACAATGGAACCGAGGGTGTTTGAGATAGTTCCTGAGGATATTCAACAACGTATTTTAAGCCGGTGATAAAGGTATGGAAGAACAACGCATACGCATCCGATTGAAGTCTTTCGATTTTCGGGCCTTGGATCAATCGGCGGTCGAAATTGTAGAGACCGCCAAGCGGACTGGAGCGCGAGTGGCTGGGCCGACTCCGTTGCCGACGCGGATCGAAAGTTTTTGCGTCAACCGCAGTCCGCACGGCGATAAGAAATCCATGGATCAGTTTGAAATCCGGACGCATAAGCGTCTTTTGGATATCATCGGGCCGACTGCTAAAACGGTGGATGAATTGAAAAAACTTAACCTGCCGGCCGGAGTCGATGTTTCTATCAAGGTATAAACGCGGTTTTTTAATTTGGTAATTATTCGGGTAAAACATGCAAGGCTTACTCGCCAGAAAAATAGGGATGACGCGTGTATTCGATCAAGGTCGCCAGGTGCCGGTTACGGTGCTGGAATGCGGGCCCTGCGTCGTGATTCAGCGCAAATGTAAAGAGAAGGAAGGCTACGATGCGGTTCAGCTCGGTTTCGAGGAGATAACCGAAAAACACGCACTCAAGCCGGATCTGGGGCGATTTAAAAAAATCGGTCTGAAACCCATGCGTCACTTGGCGGAATTCGAGGTGGATCCGACCGAAGAACGCAAGGCCGGCGATGTTGTCACTGTAGAATTATTCAAGGATGTGAGCTTTGTGGATGTGCAGGGCGTGACTAAGGGCAAAGGGTTCCAGGGCGTTGTACGCCGCTATCGCATGGCCGGCGGTGTGATGACACATGGCGGTCATTCCAAGCGGCGTGTGGGATCCGTGGGCTGCTGCGAATTGCCTGGGCGAATTTACAAGGGTAAACGCATGCCCGGCCAGATGGGGAATGTTATCGTCACCCAGCAAAATCTGCAGGTGATCAGAGTTATGGTTTCGGATAACGTGATCTTGGTGTGCGGCGCGGTTCCGGGCCATAATGGGGCCGTGCTCCAGATCCGCAAAGCGCTGAAAAAAGGGAGTACTCCGGCATGAGCCGTCTAGCGGTAATGAATAATCAGGGGCAGAATGTCGGGGAAATGGAGATTGCCGACGATCTGCTGATGCTGGACCGGGGCGAGCAGGCCCTGCACGAAGTCATCGTCGCCTTCCAGGCTGGTTTGCGGAATGGCAACGCTTCCACCCTGACCAAGGCGCAGGTGGCGGGGAGCAACCGCAAACCATGGGCGCAGAAGGGGTTAGGACGCGCGCGCGCGGGTTATCGGCGCTCGCCGATCTGGCGCGGCGGTGGAGTGGCGTTTGGCCCACATCCGAGAGATTATTCCAAGCGTGTTCCCCGTAATGTTAATCGGATGGCTTTTCGACGGGCTTTGAGCGAGAAGATCGTTTCAGGTGCACTGCGCGTTGTGGATGACTTGGCGCCGGATGGACCGAAGACTAAGGCCATGGCGGAGCTGTTGAAGGTTCTGAATGTCAAGGCTGCGGTGCTGATTGTTTTGGATAAGGCTGATCGGAATGTGCTGCTGGCGACTCGCAACATGCCACGCGTGGCGGTGGCTCTGGCTCGCGAGATCCATTCTTGGCAGTTGGTGCGTTATCCGACCCTGCTGGTTACCAGGCCGGGTATGGCGGTGTTGGAACAACGTCTTAAAGCGGCGGCGGAAGGAGCATAAGAGGATGAAAGCGTCCGATACAATTATCCGAACATTTATCCTTTCTGAAAAAAGTACTCGAGGAATAGAGCAAGCTAACCAGTATTGCTTCAAGGTGGAGCCGACGGCCAACAAGCGGGATATCGCCCGATCAGTTGAGGAACTTTTTAAGGTGAAGGTTATCAAAATTAATACCCTGCTTCGCAAGGGCAAGCAGAAACGCCAACGCAGCCAGAAATACGGCCGGACCACCGGTTATAAAAAAGCTATTGTGACTTTGCAAGCTGGCGATAAGATCGAGTTGGTTTAAGGATAAGCAATGCCGATTAAAAATTACAAACCAACGACACCAAGCCGTCGCTCGGCCTCGGTCTCCACGTTCGAGGAGCTTACCCGGTCCACGCCGGAACGTTCCCTATTGCGATCAGCCAAGCGCCATGCCGGACGAAACTCGTCCGGTCGTGTTACTGTTTGGCACAAGGGTGGCGGGAGTCGCCAACTCTACCGCTGTATTGATTTTAAAAGGGACAAGACGGCCATTCCGGCCAAGGTGGCGTCGATCGAATACGATCCTAACCGTTCCGCACGCATTGCCCTCCTACATTACGTGGACGGTGAAAAGCGTTATATATTGGCGCCTAAAGGTTTGCGGGTGGGTGCCATGTTGGTTTCCGGACCGGAAGCGGAACCGATTATTGGGAATGCTTTGCCGCTGTCCAAGATTCCGATTGGATTTCAGATTCATAACATCGAACTTAGTCCACGCCAGGGCGCGAAGCTTGTGCGCGGAGCGGGCGTGGCGGCCTTGCTGATGTCGCGCAAAGATAATTTTGCCACTGTTAAACTGCCGTCTGGTGAAATCAGGATGATCAACGCTAATTGTCTGGCCACGATCGGCCAGCTGGGCAACTCGGATCACGAAAATTATGTTTATGGTAAGGCCGGTAGCGCCCGCTGGAGGGGTATCCGCCCGACCGTGCGTGCGCGGGCCATGAATCCGGTGGATCACCCCATGGGCGGTGGTGAAGGCCGAGCTACGGGCGGGCATCCGCGTTCGCCTTGGGGTTTGTATGCCAAGGGCAAGAAAACCAGGAATGTTCGCAGTCGGTCCAGCCGTTTTATTATCGAGCGGAGAAAATAACTCATGTCACGATCGTTGAAAAAAGGGCCTTTTGTAGACCCGCATCTGATGGCCAAGGTCGAGCGTATGACGCGCTCGGGCGAAAAGCGGATCATCAATACTTGGTCGCGTCGTTCGCTGGTCACCCCTGATTTCGTGGGACATACCTTCGGCGTGTATAACGGCAAGACACATATCTCGGTGTATGTCACGGAAAACATGGTTGGCCATAAACTGGGTGAGTTTTCGCAAACGCGGATTTTCCGTAAGCATGGCGTGCACCGCGAGGCAGTGGCGAGTAAGAAATAGCATGGACATGTGCAAGCGACGCCTGCGTCGCTGCTGTTCTTGATCATCAGAAATTGAGATAAGGACAGGAGAACATTGGAAAAGTTTTTTTACCACGGATAACACGAATGGGTACGGATAGTAGAAGCTACAAATAGGCGGCAGGTTACAATAATATTTATCCGTTAAATCAGTGTGATTTGTGGTTGTTTCTCTGCGCATAGTGGGACTTGGCCCACGGTGGGAAAGGTATTTATGAAAGTACAGGCGCTAACAAAATCGGCTCGCATTTCGCCTTCCAAGGCGATCCCGGTGGCTCGCAAACTGAAAGGGCTTTCGATCGACCAGGCTCTGGCGTTGGCATCATTCAGCCGCACGAAGGCGGCGGGCCTGATCCTGAAAACGCTTAAATCGGCGGTGGCGAACGTCGAGAATAATGCCAAACTTTCGGTGGACGGGTTCCGGGTGGAATCGGTGCTGATTGAACTGGGGCCCGTCATGAAAAGGTTTTGGGCCAGGTCGCGGGGCATGGTGCGTCCGGTGAAAAAAGCCACCAGCCATATTCGTGTGATTCTCGCGAACGATTGAAGTTTAGGAAAGGAGCCGCATCTTGGGTCAAAAAGTCAATCCGATAGGGTTGCGTGTGTCCGTCAATAAGAATTGGCGCTCGCGCTGGTATGCCGAGAAGGGGGTTTATGGAAACCGCCTGCACGAGGATTTAAAAATCCGGGAGCTGGTCAAGCGGCGTCTGGAGAATGCGTCTGTGCCCGAGGTGCTTGTTGAGCGTTATGCCAATCGGGCGCGAGTTACTATCTTTACCGCCCGGCCCGGCATCGTGATCGGACACAAGGGGCAGGATGTCGAAACACTCCGTGAGGAACTGGCTAAGATGACCGGCAAAGAAGTGTACCTGGAAATAAAAGAAATTCGGCATGCCGATCTGAATGCCCAGCTGGTGGCTGAAAATATCGCCGTTCAATTGGAAAGGCGGGTATCGTTCCGACGCGCGATGAAGAAGGCCATTAAAACCACAATGGATATGGGCGCGTTGGGAATCAAGTTGTCTGTTTCCGGGCGGCTGGGTGGCGCTGAACTGGCCCGCCGTGAAAATTACAAGGAAGGCAAGGTACCCCTGCATACCTTGCGTGCTAAGATCGAGTACGGCGCCGTGGCCGCGCGGACGGTGGCGGGCAAGGTCGGGGTCAAGGTGTGGATATGTAAGAACCCAGAGGAAGCGCCGGAAAGTAAAGGAGGGGCGCGCCGTGCCGTTGTTTCCTAAACGCGTAAAATTCCGTAAGATCCAGCGCGGCAGTTACAAGGGTAATGCCACCTCGGGTCAGGTTCTGGCCTTTGGCGAGTATGGTCTGCAGGCCCTGGACCGAGCTTGGGTCAAGGCGGTTCAAATCGAGGCCTGCCGGGTATGCGTCAATCGCCACTTGCAGCGTAAGGGTAAAGTGTGGGTTCGAATTTTTCCGGATAAGCCGATCAGCAAGAAACCTCTGGAAACCAGGATGGGCAAGGGCAAGGGCGCTATGGATGCCTGGGTCGCGGTTGTCAAGCCCGGCCGGATATTGTTTGAAATCGATGGGGTAAGCGAGCGTGTGGCCCGCCAAGCCATGCGGCTGGCGGCTTCCAAACTGCCTATCCGAACAAGGTTTGTGTTGCGCCATGGCGGCGTGTGAGGCGTTTATAATGAAAACCAAGGAATTGAGAGAACTGGCTGCGGATGAGCTGGAGCAGAAGCTGCGGGATCTGCGGCGGGAACATTTTGAACAGCGCAAGATCAAGGTCGCGGGCAAACTTGAAAATCCGCTTAAGTTGCGGATGCTGCGTCGGGATATTGCGCGGGTTCGGACGATAATGAATCAAGCAATTAAGCAGTGAAACGAATTCGCTTTCGCTAAAGCTATGGCGGGGTTGCCTTGCCATTCATCTCCGGGGCAAGCTGCGGGGTGTTTTAGTGAAGGCGTGTAAAGGAAACAGAGCATGCCGGACATGGAAACCAAACGCCACAAGCGCAAGGAGCGCTTGGGTAAGGTGATGAGTGACGCGATGGATAAAACCATCGTGGTCAAGGTGGAGCGCCGTGTGCGGCATCCTGTTTATGGTAAAGAACTGCTTTTGGCCAGCAAGTGTTATGCGCATGACGAAAAAAACGAGGCTAAGCTTGGCGATCAGGTGCGCATCATCGAAACCCGCCCGCTCAGCCGGCTCAAACGCTGGCGTTTGGCGGAAATAGTGAGAACTACTGGCGGGAAACCGACCGCCACGGCAGAACCAGTGGGGTAAGCGTTCATGATTACCGAAGAAACATGTTTAAACGTGGCTGATAACACCGGGGCCCAGAAGGCGAAATGCTTCCGTATCTTGGGGCAGAAAAAACGTTACGGCTATATAGGTGACTTGATTAGAGTTGCTATTCGGGAAGTGCGTCCGGGCGGCATGGTGAAAAAAGGCGAAGTGCGCCTGGCGGTAATTGTCCGCACCCGGTTCCCGATTAGGCGGGCCGATGGATCGCTGTTGCGCTTCGACAGCAATGCGGTGGTTCTGGTGGATGATAAAATGAATCCGATGGGAACGCGAATTTTCGGTCCGGTGGCGCGCGAATTACGTGACACGCCATTTGCCAAAATAATCAGTCTTGCGCCGGAGGTGCTCTAGTCATGGTACGTGTTATGCATATCCGTCGTGATGACATTGTGATTGCCCGCTGCGGCACTCCCGCCTCTGGCGGCAAGACCGGCAAAGTCCTTCAGGTCTTTCCCGGACGGGGCCGGGCCATCGTGGAGGGACTGAATTATATTTCTAAAACTTTGCGTAAATCTCAGGATAATCCCAAGGGGGGGATTATTAAAAAAGAAGCTTCGATTGCGGTCTCTAACCTGATGCTTTATTGTCCGCAATGCAAAAAAGGAGTCAGGGTGGCACGGGCTCTTGACAAGCAGGGAAAACGTCTGCGTAAGTGCAGAAAATGCGGATACCAGTTGGACAGGTAAAATTTATGGCGCGCCTGAAAGATAAATACATTAAAGAAGTGGTTCCAGCTCTTAGGAAACAGCGGGGCTATTCCAATCCCATGCAAGTGCCGCGCATGTTAAAAATTGTGGTCAATATGGGGTTTAATTCGACGCTCGAAAAGGATGTGCTGAAAAGCCTCGTGAGCGATCTGGCCATGATAACCGGGCAAGCGCCGGTGGTGCGCAAGGCTCGTAAGAGCATTGCTAATTTTAAGCTGCGCGAGGGCATGCCCGTGGGTGCCATGGCAACCATACGCGGGGCGCGCATGTACGAGTTTTTCGATCGCTTGGTGAACACGGTCATGCCGCGCTTGCGGGACTTCCGGGGTGTGCCGCTCAATTCGTTTGATGGGCGGGGTAATTACAGCTTAGGCTTGAGAGAACAGACTATTTTTCCAGAGATCAACGTGGATGAGGTAAAAAAAGTTCAAGGTATGGATATCACTGTTGTCACTACGGCTAACACCAATGATGAGGCTCGGGATTTACTGCGCCTGATGGGGATGCCGTTCGCGGCGGCGAGCCGTTCCGTATAAGTCAAAGAGGAGGATTACGCTTGGCAAAGACATCATTAATGGTCAAATCGAACCGCAAACCCAGGTTCAGTACGCAAGCGTATAGTCGTTGCCGCCAGTGCGGCAGGCCTAGGGCTTATATTCGGAAATTCCAGCTGTGCCGGATTTGTTTTCGCGAGTTGGCTTTGATCGGTAATATCCCGGGCGTTATTAAAGCAAGCTGGTAGGCTAAATATTATGAATCAGACAGACCAAGTCGGCGATATGTTGACGCGCATCCGTAATGCCTCCGCGGCGAATTTGGAAATGACGAAAATTCCTTTTTCCACGCTTAAATCAGCCGTTGCCGTAATTCTCAAGCGCGAAGGTTTTATTCAGGATTTCACCTCGGAGGGCGGACCTGTCAAAAAAAATATACTGGTGTATCTGAAATATGGGATGAATCGGGAGCCGGTTATTCGTGGATTGAAGCGAGTTAGCAAACCTGGTCGCAGGCGCTATGTTTCATATCGTGACATGCGCTCCGTCATGAGCGGCACCGGGGTGGCTGTTGTCAGCACATCCCGGGGCATTCTCTCGGACCATGAGGTTCGTAAATACAAGGTCGGCGGGGAATGGCTCTGTATGGTTTGGTGACCTTTTGGAAGCGTGGGAAGGGATAAACTTTATGTCGAGAGTAGGAAAACAGCCTGTTGGCATTCCTCCCGGAGTGGAGGTTAAAATGGACGGGGCGGTCCTGTCCGTCAAAGGACCCAAAGGCGCTTTAACCCTGGCCATTCCTGACGGTTTACAGGCTAAAGTGGAGGACGGAAAGTTATCGCTTTCTGCCGGACCTGGGCTCGGCGCGCTCCATGGGCTGTTTCGCAGTCTAGCGGCCAATATGATCGAGGGCGTGCTCAAGGGGTATGTCAAGGAGATGGAAATTCAGGGCGTGGGTTTCAAGGCGGCAGTTCAGGGTAAGAAAATAATGTTTTCTCTCGGGTTTGCCAAGATTGTTGAAATGACCATTCCGGATGGCATTGACGTGAAAGTGAACGAAAATGTCAACTTGGTGGTCAGTGGTATTGATAAGCAGCGAGTTGGCGATCTGGCCGCCAGCATCAAGGCCTTGTTCCCGGCGGAACCATACAAGGGCAAGGGTATTCGTTTCAAGGGCGAGCATGTTCGCCGTAAAGTCGGTAAAACGGTGGCTTAATCCTATGAAGTTGAAAAACAGGATGGATTATCTAAAACGCCGGCATCGGCGGCTCCGGAACAAGGTTGTCGGCACCGCTGAACGCCCGCGCATGTGTGTGCGCATCACGCGCCAGCACATCTATGTGCAGGTGATCGATGATCGCAAAGCGATCTCTCTGATAGCGGTCTCAACCGTTCAGGAGGAGGGGGTTGTCAAGCTGAATATAGCGCTGGCTCAGGCTATTGGAAAAAAGGCGGCCGAACTGGCCTTGGCGAAAGACATTTGCCAAGTCGTGTTTGACCGGGGAGGCCACAAGTATAACGGTCGCGTAAAAGCTATTGCCGAGGCGGCCCGCGTCGCCGGAATGAAATTATGAGTCCTGACATCAAAGTTCAAGCTGTGCCCGAGTTGCTGGAAACCGAGGTGGAAACGCCCCGGGAATTGGAAGAGGTGGTGGTCCGGATCAAGCGTTGTTCAAAGGTGGTCAAAGGTGGCCGGCGCATGAGTTTTAGCGCCGTGGTGGTCATGGGTGATCAGCATGGACGAGTGGGCTATGGTCTGGGCAAAGCTAACGAGGTTGCCGACGCGATTCGCAAGGGCGAGGATATCGCCCGTAAATCGCTGTTCCGGGTTAAGATCGTTAACGACACTATTCCACACGCGGTGATCGGCAAGTTTTCAGCATCGATTGTTATGTTGAAGCCCGCTGTGTCCGGTACTGGCGTAATTGCCGGTGGCGCAGCGCGCACGATCCTTAAATTGGCCGGAGTGCGCAATATCCTATCCAAATCTCTGGGCAGTAATAATAAGTGGAATGTGGTGCATGCCACGGTGGCGGCCTTGAATCAGTTGCGGACCAGCGAGGAATCAAACGTTGCGCGCGGCTTGATCCCGAATCCGTAGCAGGTTTCCGGACTGCGATGCCCGGCATGCCGGGCAAAGTCCTTGGTGCCTGTTTTTCATGTTTGATCGAAAGGAATTAAAGTTCCATGACCAGTTTGCACACGCTGAAAGTTAATCCGGGCGCGAAGCGACCTAAGATGCGGGTTGGATGCGGGCGCGGTTCCGGCAAGGGCAAAACCTGTGGCCGGGGGCACAAGGGTCAATATGCGCGTTCGGGGCACAAGCATAAACCGGCTTTTGAAGGCGGCCAGATGCGCTTGGTCCGCCGCATTCCGAAGCGTGGGTTTAACCAGGGGCACAAGGTGGTTTTCCAGGTGGTGCCAGTGTCCGGGCTGAATAAGTTCGAGAACGGCGCGGAGATCACGCCGGCGTTGCTTAAAACATCGGGGCTGGTCCGGGGCATGGATTTGACGGTAAAGATCCTGGGCGATGGCGAATTGTCGCGAAAACTGACGGTCCGGGCGCAGGCGTTCAGCCGGAGCGCCCAGCGAAAAATAATCGAGGCGGGCGGCACATGGACTGTGATCGAGTGACAAGATGCTATCGGCGTTTATCAATTCATTTAAAGTTGAAGAATTGCGCAAGCGGCTTTTATTTACTTGCGGAATCGTTTTTCTGTGTCGCGTGCTTAGTGTTGTGCCCACTCCCGGGGTCAACGCCACCCAGTTGCAGGCCCTGATTCAAACCATCTCCAACCAGGTTGGTGGTGGCATCTTGGGCTTGGTGGATTTGTTCAGTGGCGGGGCCATGAGCAATTGCGCGATCGGGGCCTTGGGCATCATGCCCTACATCAGCGCCTCTATTATTCTGCAGTTGATGACGGCTGTCACGCCGGCCCTGGAGCGATTGGCCCGGGAAGGCGATGTCGGACGCCAGAAAATAACCCAGTATACCCGCTACCTGACCGTGGCTATTTGCGTTATTCAGGCCTATGCCATGGCCGTGGCCCTTCAGAATCCGACGGCCCTCTTCGGCCGCGATATGGGCCCGATCGTGAATATGGAATATGTCTGGGGTTTCCGCCTGTTGACGGTGCTTACCATGACAACCGGCACGGTCATTATGATGTGGCTGGGAGAGCAGATCACCCAGAGCGGAGTTGGCAATGGGATTTCGCTGATCATTACCATCAATATAATCAGCCGCTTACCAGGGGCCGTGCAGGCCATGATTCGTATGTTCCGGCCGGGTGCCGAGGTCGAGGCCCAGTTTTCAGTCTTTCACTTGGTTGGTCTGTTGCTGTTGATGTTCCTGGTCGTGGCCGGCACTATTGCCGTGACCCAGGCCCAGCGTAAGATTCCGATCCAGTATGCCAAGCGTGTGATCGGTCGCAAAATTTATGGCGGTCAGAGCACTTTCATGCCCCTGCGGGTGAATTACTCGGGCGTCATGCCGATTATCTTTGCATCGGCGATTCTTATGTTTCCCCAGAAAATATTACAGATGATTCCCGGTGATTTCTTCCAATATATGGCCGCAAAGTTTGCCATGGACCAGAACTTGTATATGATCTTGTATGCGTTGATGATTCTGTTCTTTTCCTATTTCTGGGTGGCTACGGTCTTCAATCCGGTTCAAATCGCTGACGATCTGAAAAAGGCCGGTGGCTATGTGCCCGGCATTCGTCCCGGAACGCCGACGGCCGAGTTTCTCGATCGCACCATGACCCGCATTACGCTGGCCGGGTCGGTATTCCTGACGATTATCGCCGTGATTCCCACCATCATGGCCCGGCAGTTTAACATCCCCTGGATCGTCGCGTCGTTTTTCGGAGGTACTAGTTTGTTGATTATAGTCGGTGTCATGTTGGATACTATGCGCCAGGTGGAGTCGCACCTGATCCTGCGGCATTACGACGGGTTTTTGAAAAAGGGCCATTTGCGCGGGCGACGCTAGATATCGGCTGTGCCTGGCGCGGATTCTAAATGAGTGTGAATGCGATAATTCTATTGGGAGCGCCGGGCGCGGGCAAAGGTACGATTGCCAAGGGGCTGGCCGCAGCCACGGATTATAAGCATGTCTCAACCGGCGATATGCTCCGCTTGGCGGTGAAGCAGGGCACGGAACTGGGCCGCTCCGCGGATGCCTTCATGCAGCAGGGCAACCTGGTGCCCGATGACTTGATCGTGCAGATGGTCGTTGAGCACTTGCGCCGGGGACCGACGGATTGCCGTTACATGTTTGACGGCTTCCCGCGCACCGTGGCGCAAGCGAAAATACTGGATAGTTATTTTGTTGAAATGGGGGCGACCCTTTCGCGTGTGTTCCTGCTCGATGTGCCCCAGGCGGTGGTGTTGGACCGGCTGACCGGGCGGCGAGTTTGCCGGAAGTGTGGCGCGATCTTTCATGTCCGCAATATTCCGCCGCGGCACGAAGGTGTCTGTGATGCTTGCGGCGGCGAGCTGTTTCAGCGCCCGGATGACATGCGCGACACTATTTTAAACCGGCTGGAAGTGTTCGCCCGCCAGACCGGAGGTCTGGTTAGTTATTACGAAGGCCAGGGCATCCTGGTGCGGGTCGATTCTTCACGGGATAAGCAGATGGTTGTTGCGGATATTTTGAAGGTTTTAGAGCCGAGATCGATGCGCGTCACCAAAAAATTATGATCACTGTCAAGACTAATGCTGAGCAGGAAAAGATGCGGCGGGCTGGGCGGGTCACGGCCCAGGTGTGCGGGGCATTGGCCAAAAGCGTTGCTCCTGGAATGACCACGGCGGATATTGATCGGGCTTCTATTAGTCTGCTCGAAAAATTTGGCGCGAAAAGCGCGTTTTTAGGATACCGGGGATTCCCGGCCACGGTATGCGTGTCCATTAACGAAGAAGTAGTACATGGAGTGCCGGGGCCGCGCCGCATCCAGCTGGGCGACCTTGTCAGCTTGGATATGGGTGTGGAAATCGACGGGTTCTTTGGGGATATGGCCACCACGGTTATGGTGGGCGTGGTGGATCCGGATGTCATCAGACTGGTGGCTGTTGCCCGGCAGGCGTTGGCTGCGGGTATCGGCAAGGCGCGAGCCGGCAATCGGCTTTCGGATATTTCGGCTGCTATTGAGGCAGTGGCGACCGGGGCAGGGTTTTCAGTGGTGCGGGATTTCGTGGGGCACGGCATCGGTCGCGCCATGCACGAAGATCCACAAATCCCTAATTTCGGTCCCCCGGGCCGTGGCCCCGTGCTGCGAGAGGGAATGACTCTGGCGATTGAGCCTATGCTCAACATGGGCGGATCGGATGTGGAAGTGCTGGAGGATCGCTGGACGGTTGTAACACGGGACAGGCGCCCGTCGGCCCATGTCGAACAGACGGTGCTGGTGGGCAAGGATGCGGCGGAAATATTGACACGTGCGAGCTAAAAAAGAGATAATTAAGCTGGACACTGCCATCGTTGATGTGATAGAACCGTCAACTTACGTTTGCGAGCTAGATAACGGGCATCGTTTGGTGGGGATTGCGGATGGCCGGCGGATGCTGGGATCGAGAATGACCGGCCTCCAAGAGAGTGACCGGGTTGAGTTGGCGGTGTGCCCAGGGGATATGACCCGAGGCTGGATTGTCAGGAGAATTAATAGTGGAGTTTATCGGCATGAAGATAAGAAGCTCAGTTAAAAAAATTTGCGAACGGTGTAAAATTATCCGGCGTAAGGGCGTGATTATAGTGATTTGCGCCAACCCGCGCCATAAACAGCGCCAAGGATAGGAGAAGGGGAAATGCCTAAAATACTAGGTATTGATATTCCGGGGAATAAACGGCTTGAATATTCACTCTGTTATATTTACGGTATCGGATTGTCTCGCGCTCAGGAAATTGTGAAGAAAGCCGATATCGACCCGGCCAAGCATGCGGATAAGATGACGACTGAGGAAATGGCGCGTATCATTGGAATCATCCAGGAGGGCTATGTCCTGGAAGGAGACCTGCGCCGTGAGATAGCCCAGAACGTCCGGCGTTTGATAGGCATCCAATCTTATCGCGGTATCCGGCACCGCAAGGGATTGCCGGTGCGCGGTCAGCGCACCCATACGAATGCCCGGACACGCAAGGGCGTGCGACGCACGGTTGGTGTGATCCGGGTTAAGGAAGAGCGCTCCGATACTCAGAAAAAGGACTAGGCAAAGGAATAAATCATGGCGAAAGAAGAGAAACAGGCTGAAAACAAGGCGCCCGCAGAAAAGCCTGCTCCCAAAAACGAGTCGGCCAATGGCGCAGCGCGGAAAACGCGCGAAACACCGTCGCCCGTCGAGGCTCCTGAGGGCGCTGTGTCTCAGGAAGGTGCGCCAGCCAAAGATACCAAGTCGGTCCGCCGTAAAACGAATCGCAATATTGCCGTAGGCATCGCGCATATCAACGCGACTTTCAATAATACCCAGGTTTCGATTACCGACTTGAAAGGCGCTGTGCTGGCGTGGAGCAGCGCGGGGCGGATGGGATTCAAAGGGGCACGCAAAAGCACCGCTTACGCGGCCACGGTCATTGCCCAGGATGTGGCGCGCCAAGTGGCGGCCTGCCGTATGCAGGAACTCGAAGTGCGGGTTCAGGGGCCGGGTTCCGGCCGGGAATCGGCCATTCGTGCCCTGCAAGCTTCCGGGTTGACTATTACCCTGATTAAGGATATCACGTCGATTCCCCATAACGGGTGCCGGCCAAGGAAACGGCGGCGTGTTTAAGAGCTGGTTTGGAGTGTGTTTCAGATATAGGAAAGGATTTATGGCATGGGAAGATATTGTGGGCCAGTCTGTCGCTTGTGTCGCCGGGAAGGCATGAAGCTTTTCCTGAAGGGCGATCGGTGCAACATGGCGAAATGCCCCATTGATACCGGCCGCGCTGCGCCGGGGGTGCATGGCGCTCGCCGTTCGAAGCCCTCCGATTATTGCCGCCAGTTGCGAGAGAAACAGCGCTTGAAACGGCATTTCGGCTTGCGCGAGGGACAGTTCTCGGTGTTTTTTGAGAGAGCTTTGCGACGCCGCGGTATTACCGGGGACTACCTGCTGCAAATGCTCGAAATGCGCCTTGATAATCTTGTCTATCGCATGGGATTCGCGCCCTCCCGCCGCGCCGCCCGCCAGTTCGTTTTGCACCGTCACCTGATGGTCAATGGACGAAATGCCAATGTTCCTTCTATGGTCCTTAAGCCCGGTGATCGGCTGGAAGTAAGGGATCGTACGAAAAGCCGGGATGCCGCCAAACATTGGCTGGATGCCGCTGAAGGTAAGACTTTGTCCCCATGGCTGGGGCTGGACCGCCAGAATTTCAAGGGTGAAATCCTGCATGTGCCCACGCATGAAGAAATGGCTCCGCTGGTAAATGAACAACTTATAGTGGAATTGTGTTCGAAGTAACTCTGGAAGGAATAGACCCATGACTGTTAGGATTGGAAGATTTGAAATGCCCAAACGGGTCTTGAAGGACGAGGCTACAGCTACCAGCACCTATGCCAGGTTTAACGCCGAACCGTTCGAGATCGGTTATAGTCGGACCATCGGAAATTCCCTGCGTCGCGTTCTGCTTTCGTCGCTCGAAGGCGCAGCCATATCGGCTGTTAATATCGAGGGCGCATTCCATGAGTTTTGCGCCATCCCCGGAGTGGTTGAGGATGTCACCGATGTTATTCTCAACCTGAAAAAGGTTCTGTTCCGGATGTATTGCCGCGAGCCGCGCAAGGTAGTTATCCGGGCCCAGGGCCCCGGCGAAATAACGGCTGCCAATATCGAGACAGACCAGTTCGTCGAGGTGCTTAATCCGGCCCATTACATTGCCACTCTGGCCGAGGATGGTAAATTTAATGCCGAGCTGGAAATATCGATGGGCCGCGGTTTCCGAGCCGCTGAATGGAATGGCAAGAAGGAGCCGGATATCGGCGTCATCCCGATCGATTGTATTTATTCGCCGGTCCGCCGCGTTAATTTTGCGGTGGAAAACGTGCGTGTTGGACGCCGTACCGATTACGAGAAGTTGGTTGTGGAAGTCTGGACCGACGAGCGCATCACGCCCGATGATGCCATGATCCGTGCGGCCATCATCCTGCGACATCATCTGGATGTTTTCGTTAATTATAACGAGGACCTGATCGAGTTCGACCAGAGCGAAAAAATGATCGATCGTGATCGCGAGGAGTTGCGCAAGAAACTGAACATGAGCGTCAATGAAATCGAGCTCAGTGTGCGTGCCGCCAATTGCCTGAATAACGCCAACATCCTGAGCGTGGGCGTCCTGGCCCAGAAGACCGAGGCGGAAATGCTCAAGTACCGCAATTTCGGACGCAAGTCGTTGCACGAAATTCAGGACAAGCTGAAAGAGTTGGGATTATCGTTGGGTATGCAAATTGGGCAGGACTTGCTAACTCAAAATTCCTCCGAAACCGCTGCCAGCTTGTAGGCGGCGGCTGGATGATATTTTTTTGCGGCAGCGAATGTCAGCGTGTGTTGAATTGCGAATGAAACGCGATACACTATCAGGAATCAATAACGTCAAATGCGGCCATGGGCCGTGATAGGATGCAGTCATGCGGCATAGAATGGTGGCGACAACATTTGGAAGGTCAACTGCCCATCGGCAGTCGATGATGGCCAATTTGGTTTGTAGTCTGATCTTCGAAAAACGTATTACGACCACTCTGGCAAAAGCTAAGGCGACGTCTCAACTTGCCGAAAAGATGGTTACTTTGGCCAAGCGCGGCACGCTGGCCGACCGGAGGCGGGCTGTTTCCGTCCTGCGCCAGGCGGACAGGGTTAAAATGCTTTTTGACGAAATTGCTCCTCAGTGCCAGGACCGGGCCGGCGGCTACACGCGCGTGATTAAGTTGGCCCGTTGGCGTAGCGATGGCGCCTATCTCGCGATCGTCGAGTGGGTCAGCATCAAACCGGTTGATAAGAAAAAGAAGAAGCCGGCCGCCAAGGATCAGGCGCAGGCCAAGGCCGAGTAATATTTTTTACCCCCCACCTCAATTTCTGGATTGGCAAAGGTCCAGAAATGGAGTCTGTTTTTCCATCAGCCTTAGCGATTAGTTGCATCGTTGGAGCTGATCAATTCTTGGCATTGACAGGCAGCGCAGTTTGCCCTTTAATGCCGCTATGCAGTGCCGATGTGTGCATCTGCGGAGAGGTGGATCATGCCTTCATTCAAGTATCTGGCGTCCGATGCCCAGGGGAAGGAACAGGCCGGCCGACTCGAGGCGGTTAACCGGATAGCTGCCCTGGCTAAGCTCAAAGATATGGGGCTGTTTCCTTCGCAAGTCGAAGAAACGACGGTGAAGCAGGTCGACCGCCGGCCGATGGGCGCGTCCTCTGCCGCTGCTTCGAAAGATGCCGGGCTCAAGAAAAATATTAACCTTTCTTTTCTGAATTTCCTTGGCGGCCGTATCAATAAAAAACAGCTGATGATTATGACTCGTCAGCTGGCCACTCTGATCGACGCGGGGGTTAACCTGCTTAAATCCCTGCAGATTCTACAGAAACAGGAAAAGAACCCAACCCTCAAGCACATCCTTGGCGAATTGTGCGATACCGTGACTAACGGCGGCACATTTGCCGATGCGCTCAGCCAGCATCCTAAGGTTTTTGACAAGCTGTTTATCAATATGGTACGTGCCGGGGAGGTGGGCGGTGTTCTCGAAATCGCCCTGAACCGTTTGGCGGAATTCATCGAGAAAGCCGAGAAAATAAAAACTACCGTGCGCGGGGCTATGGTTTATCCCATCGTGGTGATGATCACTGCCGTCGGAATCATGGCCTTCCTGATGATCAAGATTATTCCTTCGTTCACCGAAATTTTCCAGAGCCTGCTGAAGGGCACAGAATTGCCGCCGATCACCCGGTTCGTTGTCGGCGTCAGCGACATGTTTATCCACCGGACGCCGATGATGGTGTTGTGCCTGGCCATTTTTATCGTAATCATCTTCCTGATCGGTAAAACCGGGGTGGGCCGGCATTACCTCGATCTGACGAAGCTTAAAATCCCCATCATTGGTGGCCTGATTTCCAAGGTCGGCGTTTCGCGTTTTTCGCGCACTCTAGGCACCCTGATGACTTCCGGTGTCCAGATACTGCAAGCTTTGACCATTGTCCGGGATACGGCCGGAAATGAAGTGGTGGCGCGCGCAATCCAGGCGATCCACGATAGTGTCAAGGAAGGGGAAACCGTGGCCGCGCCCATGGAGGCCTCCGGCGTCTTTCCTGGGATGGTGATCAGCATGATCACGGTCGGTGAAGAAACCGGACGACTGCCGGAAATGCTGGTCAAGATCGCGGATAACTACGATACGGAAGTGGACGCGGCCGTTGCCGGTTTGACCTCGATTATCGAACCGGTATTGATCATATTTCTCGCCGTGGTGGTTGGTACTATAGTGGTGGCCATGTTTATGCCGCTGATCAGTATTATTCAGAACTTCAAGGGCTAAGGGATGACGCACGCCAAGCTGGCGGAGTCATTTTATCTCCGATCTGACGTGCTGCACATCAGTCGCGACTTGCTGGGCCGGATGCTTGTGGCGCGCGGCGAGAGCGGGCCGCCCGTCGGCGGCATGATCGTTGAAACTGAAGCCTACCGCGGCACCACGGACCGAGCCTCGCATGCCTACGGCAACCGCCGGACTAAACGCACGGAAACCATGTTTCATCGCGGCGGAATCGCCTACGTTTACCTGTGTTACGGGATTCATTGCCTGTTCAATATCGTCACTAATCGGGAAGGAGTTCCTGACGCCGTGCTCATCCGCGCAATTCGTCCGGTTCAGGGGATCGATCTCATGCTCCAGCGGCGTGGTAAGGCGCATCTGGATGCGACGCTGACTGACGGTCCTGGCTCCTTGACCCAGGCGCTGGGCATTGGCTTGAAGCATAATGGGACCAGCCTCCTGGGCAATACCATCTGGCTGGAACCGGGGATCCGGATCCGTTCTTCACAGATTGCCTGCGGCCCGCGCATTGGAGTCCAGTATGCCGGCGCCGACGCCCTGCGCCCCTGGCGATTCTGGATTCGAGGACATGCGAAAACGGGGCAGGGTCGCCTCGCTCTAATGTAGCCCCGCTCTATGAGCGGGAGCGCCGGGGACGGGTAAGCGCTCATAGAGCGCTGCTACAACGGCAGGCGATCCGGGTGCCAGGTCCACAGGGCGATCGATGCCGCCGTGGCCGCATTTAACGATTCTACACGGTTGGATAGGGGGATTGAGAGCAGGCTGGCGCTGTTGCGGATTTCATCGGGCAGTCCCTGGCCTTCCGTGCCGAGCAGCAGTCCGTAGCGAATGGGACGTTTTACCTGGTCCAGGGGGACGCCAGACGCATCAAGCGCATACAAGGGGGCCGCGCCGGATGTCGCCAGGTCTTTCAAAAAAGGTCCGGATTCCAGCGAGATTTTCCAGAGCGCGCCGGCGGAGGCCCGCAGCGCTTTCGGCAGGAAAGGGGAGGCCGCATCGCGGAGCAGGATTACGCGTGCGGCGCCCAGACCGGCGGCCGCCCTGATCACGGCGCCGACATTCTCGGGATCGCCGAAGGGAATGAACAGGGTGCAGCCGTCGGGCCAGGGTGCCAGCGGATCGAATTCGGGGATATCAGGTAAACGCAGGATTGCAAGGGGCCCCCGGGTGCCCATGATATTAACTTCGTTAAAGCGCTGGCCGGAGAGCACGATCCAGCGACAGGCGGCGACAGCCGGCGGTGGCGGCATTTCGGAGGTTGTCACCCAGGCTTCTATTTCAGCCGGCCGGTTCTGGACGATCTCTGCCAGGAGTTTTGTGCCGCCTACCAGGAATTTGCCCTGTTTCCGGATGCCTTTGGATATATGCAGGGCCAGCAGATCCTTGAATATCTCGTTATCGGCACTGCTGATGGGGTCCGGCAGGGATTGACGATTGGGTTTGGAGATGCGCTCGAATACTAGCAGGCGGCGCGCATCGCCGAGACATGGGAGTTGATAGGCCTTGTCTTCCAGCAGGCGATAATCAGGGTGGCGTTCAAGGGCGGCTTGTATTTCATGCTCACTTTCCGGCCCTTTCATAAAAATCGCTCTGCCACCCTCCGCCAAGCAACCAGTGACGCGGGCGAGGGTGTCGTCCATCGTTTCCAGTGCGCGGGTGATAATGCCTTGCACGGGTGTTTCCAGGCAGGTGTCCGGGTAAATGCGACCGGAGTTGATTGTGACGCCGTCGAGTTCTAGCAAATCAATCGCTTCGTTCAGGAAAGCGACCCGATTTTTGCGACCCTCGGCCAGGATAAGCTGCAGTTCGGGCCGCAGTATTTTCAGGGGAATGCCCGGGAATCCGGCGCCCGACCCGATGTCCATCAGGGACGATGGTAACTCCGTCAGGGAAGGCACCATGGCGCAATCGAGGTAATGCTTGACGACCATGGTTTCAAACGCGTGTAGGCGCGTGAGATTGAGTTCCTCGTTCCGCCGCCGCAGCAGCTGATGAAAGCTCCAGAACAGGTCTAGCTGGCAGGGTGAGAGAGACAGCCGGGCCTTGGTGAAGTAGTCGGCTAGTAACTCACGGGATGGAGCGGGATCGCGGGCAGTTTTCATATCCGGGTAATGACTTTGTTTTCTGAGCGGATCAGGCAGTCCAGGATGGCGGCCGCATCCGGCGCTGTCCGCGTTTCCTGGAGCACTGTGGTGTCCTTGCACATCAGGCAGAGCCGGGCTAGGACATGCAGGTGGATCCGGTCATCCTGGCAGCAAATTAGAAAAAAAAGGTCGGTGGTGTTGCCGTCCGGAGCGCCGAAAGGCAGGGGATGGATGGCCCGTCCCAGCACGATGAAAGAGTTCTCGAACATGTAGGGCTCTTGATGGCGGGGATGGAGCAGGGCGATCCCTTCCGGCAAGGCCGTGGAACACAGGCGCTCACGTTCCAGCAGACTTTGTAAGAGTTCGTCCGGATCTGTGACCAGTCCGGTTTGGCCGGCTAGTGCCGCCATATCGCGCACAAGCGATGGCTTTGTGCGTGAGCTCAACGCCGGCTGGATGTATTCTGTTTTAATCAACTTGGCGATGATGGGGTGCTGCTTGGATAAGTTATGTTCCTTGGTGGAAGACCCTTTGTGATAAGCTTTCAGATGCTTGTTGGAAAATCCGAGGATGCGCTGGGAAGCCCATGCGTCAACGTCGTTTTTACGGAAAACCAAGCGCCCACCCTTGTTCTCAAAAGGGATTTCTTGCCGGCGGATCAGCGTTTCCACGTCCGGTTGGGCCAGGCGCAGGTAGGCGCAGACTTCCGTTAAATTGAAAGTTCGGTAGGGCACAGTTGATCTCCGGGGTCATTCGTAGTGTTGTGCGCATCATGCATCAAGCCGGGTGGAGAATCAACACGATATTTTTCAGCTCCGTTTTTAGGCCGGAACGGGAAATGGATATCGTCAAAAACTAACTTTAGTGTAACCTTGCTTGTTTTACAACGCGTGTTTCTCGCGACCGCATGGCAGGACACCAATCTTGAAATGAGCTTATCGTCAACCGTGAACCATCAATATGCCAGGACCGTATGGCGGCAGGGGCGCCGCGCCACCGCTGTCTCCGACAAGGCAATTTTTAATATCGCCGTTCCCATCATCCTGTCCACCGCAACAGGAACGCTGTTAAATATCGTTGACACCATCATGGTCGGACAGTACGGCGCGGACCAGCTTGCAGCCGTTGCCATGGCTGGCACGGCGCTTGGCATTTTTGGCGTTTTTGCGGGAGCCTTGAGCGTGGGGCTGACCGCTTCGATCGCCAGGGCGCTCGGGGAAAACAACTCCGGCAAGGCCGGGAAGCTGGCTTGGACCGGCGTCGCTTCCGGCTTTGCTTTCGGCATCTTGCTGACCCTGCTCTGGACCTTCCTGAACACGCCGGTCTTGAAATTCCTCGGGGCCACAGGTGAACTCCTTGCCCAGGCCGAAATATATCTCGGCATCGAGAAATACATTCTTGCCTTCGGGATATTAAACGGTATGTGGAACAGCATCCTGAACGCGAACTCCTACACCAGGCCGCTTGTTGTCTACGCCCTGATCGTGAATATAGTCCACCTGGCCGGGAACTACCTGCTGATTTACGGCAACCTCGGCTTCCCGCAAATGGGCGTCAAGGGCGCCGCCATTTCTTCCGTTATTGCGACCGCCGTCGGGTTTGGCTTTGCCGTCTTGATCGCGCTTAAGAACAGGTATAAACTTAAATTAAACTTCACCGCCACCCTTAAGGAACAGGCGGCGTTGATAGGGCCCATGGTCAAGCTGGCCCTGCCCACGCTGATAGAATGGGGCGTCTGGACCGTGGGTATCTTTTTTGTAAATAAACTAATCGCGGTATACGGCCCGAAGCAGATAGCGGTGTATCACATCGGGATGAAAATCCAGGGCCTATTCATGCTGGCCCTGTCGGGTTTCATGACGGCATCGATCACGCTCGTGGGCCGATCCTTCGGGGCGAAGAACGCTTACCACATCTACGCCTGGAACAAGAGAATACTCACGCTGGCCATGCTTATCACTTCGATGGGGACGGTCCTTTGCCTTTTGCTTCCGCACGAAGTAATGAGGGTGTTTATGAACGCGCGGGACATGGCAGGTCTCACGGTGTCTGTGCCGCTCGTCATGTTCCTTTGCGGTATCATGATCCCCTTCCGCACCATCAACATCGTCTGCTCCAGCGCGCTCCGGACCATGGGGGATATATCCTATTTTGCGAAGGTCCAGCCGGTGGGGCTCGTAATCATAGTCTGCTTTGCCTGGTTTTTCCTGAACGTGCTGCATTTGGGTGTCTGCGGTGTATTCTATGCCATGCTTATTGACGAGACCTTGCGGGCGGCCCTGGTGCTCTGGCGGTTTAGGTCGCTTGCATATCGTTATTTTCTGAGTTTTCACGGAGACAAAATTATTGCCATTGCCGGCGAAGTAAGCGGCGGCCACCCCGGGCAGTAATGCAGGCGTGCCAGTGAATTCACCCGGCGCTGCGCCTGTTGTCTGGTCGGGCTGCGCAGGATGAAATGAATTTCGGCTGCTGTTCTACGGTTCCAAATTAGGAATTCTTCGAGTTCCTGAAAGGCCGGATGAAGCCTG
>CAZALU010000013.1:0-50355 GCA_964486075.1 uncultured Verrucomicrobiota bacterium | reverse complement strand
GGCCCCCTCTCTACTCCACTGTTCTCCGTGGTAAATCTTCTGTCGGTGATCGGTGGGTTCGTTCGGATACGAAGCCGCTACGCTATGCTTATCTCCATAACCAGCTATGCGACAACATATTGAAGCATTCATGGCAGATGCGTTACCCACTAATTATGCCGAGGAGCCATTAATACATCACCGCACTTATCGACCACTCAGTTTACGCCGCTTAGATGTAGGTGGACTCGCCTTGGCGTAGGAGGATTGCCGCGATCTTTGGAAACGGCCAACAATCCCCAGTAGGGTTTCACCCCATAGCCATGGGCCGGCCCGGCGAGTAACCTGCGGGCAGTGAAAAATATGTCAACGAAGAACGGAAAGGAAAACCAAACATAAAGCCCAAACATTCGCGGATCATAAGCGGGGCGCTGCGCAGCGCCAAAGAGGCCAGCACGAAAGTAATTAAAAGGATTAGCCATACGGCCTGCTGTGCCAAGGTCGTGCTGAAACAGCCAAAGCCGGCCGTGACAACGAACATCTGGACATTATATCACCGGTGGCTGCTGCGAAGGCCGGATAGGTGCTGGGTGCCCGGTGTGACTGGTAGTCGAAAGAGAGGGTAACAGCAGGGCGGTCCCTGGTTGAGTCAGGACCGTGAAAGGAGGTGAAACATAACGGAAAAAGGTGTTGGGCGGCGCCGTGTTGGCGGGAAGAACAGAAATACGATAGTAAAATGCAATAACAGAAAGAAGATCATACAATGAAAGCAATGTTTCCCCTGATGATGGGAGCGGTTGCGGTGGCTATGCTAGTAACCAGCACGCCCCTGCGGGCGTCCGAGACCGATGACCGGATCGAGACATCGTTCAAGCAGACCTACGTCTACAAGACGTATCTCAAGGACGATACGGTCAAGGCTGAAGCCAAAGATGGCGTCGTTACGCTGAGCGGCACTGTGTCCGAAGAATCCCACAAGGCCTTGGCCCAGGAAACCGTGGCGAGTCTGCCCGGGGTCACCCGCGTGGATAATAAACTGGCGACCAAAGCAGAAGCCGCTGCCGCAAACGCGGATACGTGGATCGGCAGAAAGGTGTCGCTCACCCTGCTGTTCCATAGCAACGTGAATGCCACCAAGACCGACGTCAACGTGAAAGACGGCGTCGTGACGTTGAAAGGTGAAGCCGCCAGCCAGGCCCAAAAGGATCTGACGGCCGAGTACGCCAAGGATATCGAAGGCGTGAAAGAGGTGAAGAACGAGATGACGGTGGCGGCGACTCCGGAACCGGCGGAGCGAACGGCGGGCGAGAAGATTGATGACGCGTCCGTCACCGCCCAGGTGAAGATGGCGTTGTTGAACCATCGTTCGACCAGCGCCTTCAAAACGGGGGTTGAGACGCGGGATGGCGCGGTCACGTTGACCGGCGTTGCCAGGAACGCGGCCGAAAAGTCCCTGGTCACCAAGCTCGTCAGCGACATTCAGGGCGTGAAAAGCGTGAAGAACCAGATGACAGTCGAAGAGAGCAAAGCCAAGTAGCATGGCGGATTGTTGCCGGCTGGCGCGTTTCCGCGCCAGCCGGCGGCAAAGTCGGACAGATTGCAAGGGGCAACAACAACCAGACAATAGAGATCCGTTCCCCGGAGCGATCGCACCGACCGCCGGCATCGCGTTCCTGACGCTGAAAACCTGGAGCGCCCGAGCGCAACTATTTTTATGGGCCACCTCCGGCCGAAGATGAGCCATGCCGAAGAAACATCTCCATACCGCCGCTAGCGGCGAGGCCGCCGACAGGGTGGCTGTCATTACTGAGGATCTGCGCCAAGAGGCCCTGCTTACTGCGGAAGCCCTGCAGAGCGCGATTTTCAACAGCGCCAATTTCTCGAGCATCGCCACCGACGCGAATGGCGTCATCCAGATTTTCAACATCGGCGCCGAGCGCATGCTGGGCTACACGGCCGCCGAAGTGCGGAACAAGATCACCCCGGCCGATATTTCAGATCCGCAGGAAGTGATCGCGCGCGCCAAGGCGCTGAGCGTAGAACTCGGAACCCCGATTATGCCCGGCTTCGAGGCCTTGGTGTTCAAGGCCTCGCGCGGGATCGAAGACATCTACGAGCTGACCTACATCCGCAAGGACGGCAGCCGCTTCCCGGCGGTCGTGTCGGTCACGGCCCTGCGCGACGCGCAGGGCGCCATCATCGGCTACCTGCTGATCGGCACCGATAACACCGCGCGCAAGCAGGTGGAAGAGGAGCAGATGAAGCTCGATCAGCGCCTGCGCGACCAGCAGTTCTACACGCGCTCTCTCATTGAATCCAATAGCGACGCGATCATGACCACCGATCCGCAGGGCATCATCACTGACGTCAACAAGCAGATGGAGACGCTCACCGGCTGCACGCGCGACGAGCTGATCGGCGCGCCGTTCAAGAATTACTTCACGGATCCGGAGCTGGCCCAGGCGAGCATCAAGCAGGCGCTGGCCGAAGGCAAGGTCACCAACTACGAGCTCACCGCGTGCGCCCGGGACGGCAAGGAGACCGTGGTGTCCTACAATGCGACCACCTTTTACGACCGGGATAGGAGGCTGCAGGGCGTGTTCGCCGCCGCACGCGACATCACGGAGCGTAAACGCCTGGACCAGGTGCTGCAGGAGAGGAACACCGAACTGCAGGAAGCCAAGGTTGTGGCGGAACAAGCCAACCACTCAAAATCGGAGTTTCTTTCCAGCATGAGCCACGAGCTTCGTTCCCCGCTCAATGCCATCCTCGGTTTCGCGCAGCTGATGGAGACCGATTCCCCGGCGCCAACGCCCGGCCAGAAGGAAAAAATTGGCCAGATTCTCCAGGCGGGATGGCACCTGCTGAAGCTGATCAACGAAATCCTCGATCTCGCGAAAATCGAGTCCGGGAAACTGTCGCTCTCGCCGGAAGCGGTGGCGCTGGCCGAGGTCATGCTTGAATGTCAGGGCATGATCGAAGGGCAGGCGCAGAAGCGCGGCATTCAGATGACCTTCCCCCGGTTCGACATCCCTTGCTTTGTTTATGCCGATCGGACCCGCTTGAAGCAGATTCTCATCAATTTTCTTTCCAACGCGATCAAATACAACCGCAAGCAGGGAACGGTCGAGGTGCAATCCGCCGCAAGCGCGCCGGGTCGTATCCGGATCAGCATCAAGGATACTGGCGCCGGCTTGCCGCCGGAAAAGCTGGCGCAGTTATTCCAGCCGTTCAACCGCCTCGGACAAGAGGCCAAAGGTGAGGAAGGCACCGGCATCGGCCTTGTGGTGGCCAAGCAATTGATCGAGCTGATGGGGGGCATCATCGGCGTGGAAAGCACCGTTGGAGTGGGCAGCGTGTTCTGGTTCGAACTGATGACTGCGGCCGAGCCGCAATTAGCCATTGTCAGCGGCAAGCCCCAGGCGCCAGCCCAGACGCGAATCTCAAACGGCGAACGGGTACGCAGTCTGCTCTATGTGGAGGACAACCCGGCCAATCTGGGGCTGGTCGAGCAGATCCTCGCACGCCGCCCCGATTTGCGGCTGCTGAGCGCGGCTACCGGGAAGCTGGGCATCGAACTGGCCCGCACGAACCGGCCGGACGTAATCTTGATGGACATTAATCTGCCCGACATCAGCGGCATCGAGGCCCTGGGCATTCTGCGCAAAGACCCGGCCACGGCACATATCCCGGTCGTGGCCATCAGCGCCAATGCCATGCCCCATGACATCGAAAAGGGCCGGCTGGCGGGGTTCTTCCGGTATCTCACCAAGCCGATCAAGGTCAATGAGTTCCTGGACACGCTGAACACGGCGCTGGCGGTTCCGTGCGAAAGGAACGAACTGAGCCGCGAAGCCCTGGCGTGCCTGCCTTCGGCGCTGGTCACACAATTACGCGAGGCTACCCTGGCGGCGGATCTCGACCGGATCATGGAACTACTGCAACAGGCCGAGGCTTGCGATCGTGATCTCGCGGACAGGCTCCGCGCCCTCGCCTCGTGTTTTGCCTACCAGAGCTTGCTAGAGCTACTGGCGCCGGCAAAGGACGCATCATGAACCAGCCCGCAAAACAGGCTCCGGCCGCGGACATCCTTATCGTCGACGACACGCCGGCCAACCTCCAATTCTTGGCCGGAATGCTCAAGAAGCAAGGCCACAAGGTGCGGCCGGTTCCCGGCGGCAAGCTGGCCTTGGAAGCGGCTCGCCGCGAACTGCCAGATCTCATTCTGCTCGACATCAATATGCCGGAGATGGATGGCTACGAAGTATGCAAGGAGCTTAAAGCAAACCCGCTGCTTGCCGAAATCCCAGTCATTTTTATCAGCGCCAACACCGAAACGACGGACAAGGTGAAGGCCTTCGCTATTGGCGGCGTGGACTATGTGACCAAGCCGTTCCAATTCGAGGAAGTGGATGCCAGGGTGCGCGTGCACCTTGAGATCCGGCGGCAGAAGCGCGCATTGCAGGAAAACTACGATGCACTCAAGAAACTGGAGGAACTGCGCGACAATCTGACCCACATGATTGTTCATGACATGCGATCTCCGTTGATGGGGATATCTATCTGCTTTAAAAATCTGGGCAGAGATGCCGGAAAAAAACTGAATACGCAAGAGAAAGAATATATCACCGGCGGAATGGAGAGTTGTTCACGTCTGGTTGAAATGGTCACCTCGCTGCTTGATGTCAGCAAGATGGAAGCCGGCAAGATGGCCCTCAATCTTGTAAAATCCAATATCGGCACGCTTGCGGCAGAGGCGATAAAATCTCTGGGCTCTTTTGCGGATGCTGCTCCAGTGCTTTTCGATAAACCAGCAACAGCGATACTGATTGACTGTGATGCAAACCTGATCCGGCGTGTTATTGCGAACCTGGTGGGGAATTCGGTTAAATTCACGCCTAAGGACGGCCAGGTTGATGTTTCAATCAAAAACAGCGGGCCAGAGATCAAAGTCACGGTTGCGGATAATGGGCTCGGCATTTCTCCGGAATATCACGCGAAAATATTCGAAAAATTCGGGCAGGTAGAGATAAGGCAAGAAGGCAAAATGTGCTCTACCGGTCTCGGGTTAACATTCTGCAAACTGGCCGTCGAAACGCACGGGGGAAGGATCGGGGTTGAGAGCCCTTCGATTGGGCCCAGGGCGGGCGCGGATGGCAAGGGGAGTAATTTCTGGTTCACCCTGCCTGCTCTGAGCCCTGTCGAAGGTCCTGCCACGGCGCAGCGCGGACAAACTTCCGGTCATCCCGGGTAGGGTTATACCCCATGGCAAAGGGGCAGCTCATCGAGCAATCTACGGGCAGTGAAAAACTAGACAATGCAAACAAACACAGAAATAGGCAATGAACCCAAAGCGAACTAAAGGAGAATCCCATGTTGTGGACGATTGCAATAGTGTTGCTGGTTCTATGGGCTTTGGGACTGGTGACCAGCTATACGATGAGCGGGTTCATTCACATCCTGCTGGTGATCGCCATTATCGTGGTGCTGGTCAGGATAATTCAGGGAAGACGCCTGCTGTAAATAAAGGGTTAACAATGAGGCAAGGAAGGGAAGGTGCCAGATGAGTCCCAAAACCATTAGCGCAGTCATCCTGATCGCACTGGGTATCGTGGTGCTCAGCTATTCGGGCATCACTTACAAGACCCGGGGAAAGCCGATTGATGTCATCGGCGTGCATATCGAGACCACCCGAAGTCACTTTATCCCTCCGGTCGCCGGAGTGATCGCACTGATCGCCGGCATCGCGTTACTCGCGGTGAACACCAGGAAATCAGCCTGATGTCGAAAAAGAATACTTCAAAACCATAAGTCAGAGAAAGGACCGAACATGAAAATAGTAAAAATAAGCCTGCAAGTTATCGGAAAATTGGCGCTGCACAGTCTTGGGATTCTGATTGTTATTGCAGCATGCCTTGCCGCCGGCTGCCGCATGTTTACATTTCATTGAGCAGACCCGTTCATGAAGATGGCCGCTTTGCATGTAAACGCGGAGCATCGCCGGGGGTCATGACATGGCCGCCGCGTTCAATGCAGCCGGCCGCGAGGGCGTGATTTAGAGCCGCCGTCATCCGGAATTGACGGTAGGGTTTTACCCCATAGCGCAGATCCGGCCCGCCGAGTAGTCTGTTTGTAGTAATTGAGAAAAAGGTTAAAACAGAAAGGAATCAGGCATGAGCACAAAATTTTCGGGGATCATGCAAAAAATCAAAGAAAGAGTTGTTAGCGCGACAGTAAATCCGCAACACATAGAAAGGCGACCCAACATGAAAACAAAATTAATAGCCGGTTTTACGATCGCCATGTTTCTGGCCCAGTATGCCGCCACCGGCGCTGAAACAGCCGTAAACCTCAGGTCTGCCGCCAATTTTGCGGCCCTGGCTTACGACACGGTCACGGTCACCGGGGGTGGCGTGATTAACGGAAATATCGGGATATCTCCCGGAAGTGCTTTTGTGCCCGGAACTCCGCCCGTAACAATCAACGGTACGGTCTACGCAGGCGTTCCAACCTCAGCCCAGGCCCAGGCCGATCTGCTCACGGCTTATAACGACGCCGCCGGACGCTCGACTGCGCCGGTCACGGTGGCTGGAAATATAGGTGGCCAAACCCTGACCCCGGGGCTCTATAAATCATCGTCCTCGCTGGCGATATCTTCGGGGGAGCTAACGCTCGACGCCCAAGGCGACGCAGACGGCGTCTTCATCTTCCAGGTCGCGTCCACCTTGGACATGACCCCTGGTCGCCAGGTGATCCTGGCCGGCGGCGCCCAGGCCAAAAACATTTTCTGGCAGGTCGGTAGTTCAGCGACCTTCGATACGACCTCCGTCATTCACGGAACCATAATGGCTTTTGCGGCAATTACAATGAACACCGGCTCCAGGCTATATGGCCGGGCTTTGGCGCTGAACGCCGCAGTTACTCTGGATACCGGCGGTGGCAGCAGCATTACAGATCCAAGTTTGCCGCCCGCGCCGCAAAATCTGGTGGCCAGCGATGGGGCCTACACAAATAAGGTGGCCATCACCTGGTCCGCCACATCCGACACGACGGGTTATAAGCTGTACCGCAATACGGTCGATGTTCTGGCCTCGGCGACCAATCTGATGGATGTCGTAACCAATGCGGCTGACGACACCAATGCGATAGTCGACAGTGTCTATTTCTACTGGGTTCGCAGCATCAACGCGGCCGGTTACGGTCCGGCCAGTGTTTCCGACTCCGGCTACGCGACCAACAATATAGTCGTGCCCCCGTTCCCTGTATGGATTTCGGCCACCAAGGGCGCCTACACCAATCTCGTCCGCATCACGTGGTCCATTGTTCCCAATGCGAGTAGCTACGAGGTCTACCGGAATACCTCGGACTCATCGGCTACGGCTGTCAAATTGACTCCCGACACAATCAGCTCCCCCTTTGATGACACAACGATGACCATTGGCGCCACCTACTATTACTGGGTCAAAGCCAAGAATGGTGGCGGATCCAGTCCTTTCAGCGCCTCCGACTACGGCTACGCAAGCGATGTCATCAACGTTCCCGCGTTCCCGATCGGGGTCAAGGCCAGCAAGGGTGCCTTTACTGATCGTGTCCGCGTCACTTGGACCGCCGTTGCCTCCGCCACGGCCTACGAGGTATACCGGAACACCGCGAACTCATCGGCTTCGGCCGTCAAACTGGCTCCTGACGCGATCAGTTCTCCTTTTGATGACTCGACAGTGACCGTCGACGCCACCTATTACTACTGGGTCAAGGCTAAGAACGGTGGCGGGTCCAGTCCTTTCAGCGCCTCCGACTACGGCTACGCAACCAACGTCATCAACGTTCCCGCGTTCCCGATCGGGGTCAAGGCCAGCAAGGGTGCCTTTACTGATCGTGTCCGCGTCACTTGGACCGCCGTTGCCTCCGCCACGGCCTACGAGGTATACCGGAACACCGCGAACTCATCGGCTTCGGCCGTCAAACTAGCTCCTGATGCGATCGATTCGCCGTTTGACGATTCGACGGCCGTAATCGGCACCGTCTATTACTACTGGGTCAAGGCCAAGAACGGTGGCGGGTCCAGCCCTTTCAGCGCTTACGATTCGGGCTACGCGGCCGCCTCGGTGAACGTGCCGACGGCCCCGATCGGGATCACGGCCAGCAAGGGCGCCTTCGCCGATCGTGTCCGCGTGACCTGGACTGTAGTCGCCTCCGCTTCGGCCTACGAGGTATACCGGAATACAACCGCCGATTCGGCCTCGGCTGTCCTGTTGCCACCCGATGCGATCGATTCGCCGTTTGACGACGCGACGGCGGTAATCGACATTACCTACTACTACTGGGTCAAGGCCAAGAACTCGGCCGGATCCAGTCCCTTCAGCGCTTCCGACTCTGGCTATGCAACCGCCTCGGTAAAAGCGCCGACGGCACCCAGCGGCGTCTCGGCCACCAAGGACGTTTATACAGATCATGTCCGCATCACGTGGTTTGCCGTACCCAATGCGGCAAGCTACGATGTCTATCGGAACACAGTCAATGATTCCGCCTCGGCCGTTAAGCTGGAACCCGAAGCGGATAGTTCCCCCTTCGACGATGCAACGGTGGGTATCGGCGTCACCTATTTCTACTGGGTCAAAGCTAAGAATTCAGCTGGCGTCAGCGAATTCAGCAATTCCGACAGCGGCTATGCCCTGTGCGTCATTGTGTTGACGGCCGATTATGACGGGGATGGCCTGGCCGACCCGGCATTGTACGTGCTCTCATGCGGCAACTGGGGAATCAGGCTCTCGTCCATGGACTACGGCTTGGTGGCCTTTAGTTTCGGCGGACCGGATTGCATAGCCGTTAATGGCGACTTCGACGGAGACGGCAAGGACGACCCCGCCGTTTATCAAACCGCGACGGGAAATTGGTACATTCAGTTGTCGGCGTCCGACTATGGCATCGCTTCGATGCTGGGTTTTGGCGGTCCCGGTCATGAGGCCGTGCCTGGCGATTATGACGGCGATGGCAAGACCGATCCGGCGGTCTACAACCCGATCAGCGGCGATTGGGTGGTGGCCATGTCCAGCCTTGGGTATAACACGATGTCCGCGCAGGGCTTTGGCGGGCCGGGTTACATGCCTGTGCAACAGGCCTACCATTCCGAATTCGATGCCGACAACCAGGCCGATGCAGCGATCTATAACACTATCAATGGCAACTGGACGGTTCTGCTTTCGGCCCGCGGTCACATCACCGCAAGTATCCTGGGGTTTGGCGGCATAGAGTACGAGCCGGTGCCGGGCGACTTCGATGGCGACGGAAAGGCCGATCCGGCAGTCTATCAGGAATCCAACGGCAATTGGTATGTGAAAATGTCGGGGAGCGACTATAACATGGCCTCCCTGGCCGGGTTCGGTGGAATCAACACGCGCGTGGCGGCAGCGGATTACGATGGCGACGGCAAAGCCGACCCCATCCTGCTGGATATAACCACAGGAACCTGGCACGTTAAGCTCTCGGCCAGCAATTACGCCGATGCCAGCCTGGCGTCCGGGTATGTGCCATCGCCATAATCTGGGCTTGTCCGGTTCACAGGGGCGCTGTTCTGGTCTGCAACATAGCCGGCGAGGGTGGCGCCCTTCTTTTTATCTGCGATGGTGGACATGGGCTGTTCAACATTTGTTTCCTTTTCCGCTCTATTCCCACTGGATTTTTTCTTATTGCCGGTCAACCGCGCCGGCGATAAGATATCAGCCAAGCTTGTTATCGAGCGATTTTAGGCTCGTTGCCGGGCTCTTCCCGTATTTTCCGCTCTGACGAATCGTCGTGACGATCGACTATGTTTTGAGTAGCCAGCCATTTTTGACAACGCATGGTAAATTCTCCTTGTTCCGGGAGATAAATCCGGTACAAACACTGGCGTATGGCATGACAAGGCTAGCGATCGAAAGAGACCGAAGGATGCATTTATGAAAGCTATGATGTTAACCGGAATCCGCAAGATACTGATGCGGGATGTTCCCAAGCCGGTGCTCCGGATGCCGACGGATGTCCTGCTGAAGCTGGAGGCTGTCGGGGTCTGTGGCTCGGATATTCATTATTACACGGAAGGCCGGATCGGTTCCCAAGTGGTGAAGTATCCCTTCGTGGTGGGGCATGAATGTTCTGCCGTGGTGGAGCAGGTTGGGCGGAAGGTGACCCGCGTGCGGACGGGCGACCGCGTGGCGGTCGAGCCGGCGATGGCCTGCGGCGCTTGTGACCAATGCCGGTCGGGGCGGTCGCATACCTGCCGGGTATTGCGTTTCCTGGGCTGTCCCGGCCAGGCTGCGGGATGCCTTGCCGAGTACCTGGTGATGCCCGAAAACTGCTGTTACCCGGTGGGCCGGTGGATGACCGCTGAACAGACTGCGCTGGCTGAACCTATGTCCATCGGGTTGTATTCGGTCCGGCAATCCATTTCCCTGAAAGGGAAAGCAATCGCAATCCTGGGCTGTGGGCCCATCGGTTTAAGCGTCATGCTTTGTGCCCGACTCCAGAAGCCAAGGGCGATTTATGTGACCGACAAGATTTCCCGGCGCCTGGCCGTGGCGCGTTCCGCCGGCGCCGACTGGGCTGGCCATCCGGACCGGCCGAATGCGGTACGGGCTATTGCGAAGCGCGAACCGCTCCTGCTGGATGCGGTCTTCGAGTGTTGCGGCGAGCAGGCGGCGCTCGATCAAGCTGTGGATTTGTTAAAGCCCGGCGGAAAACTTATGCTGGTCGGCATCCCGGCCGTGGAGCGAGTTTCCTTCATCATCGACCGTATCCGCCGGAAGGAAATTTGCATTCAAAATATCCGGCGTCAATGCGATTGTCTCCAGCCGGTATTGGACCTCATGGAACGGGAAAAAATCAGCTCCGGTTTCATGGTCACCCACCGTTTCCCCTTTGCCGAGACGCGAAAGGCCTTTGACCTGGTGGCCGGCTACCGGGACGGGGTGGTAAAGGCCATGATCCATTTTTGATCCCGCGCCGGCAACCGGTTGGAAGTTGTGAAAGAATCGAACGCGGACGGTCCGCAGGCATGCGGACCCTCCCAAAGTCCCAACATCGAGGGTGTTTCACAGGATAGGATGGCCAGCGTGCCGCCGGCCGAAGATATCGGCTTCGCGGAAAGTAAAGCGCAAGCGCTGGCTTGCGCACTCCATAAGGTAAATTACTGCCGGAGCCGTCCATTGACTGCCGCCCAATTATATGGATAATAACTCCGGTTATAATTTTCTGTTATCCGATCAGTGTCAGCCCGAGCTGATCCGCACGGGCGGAAGATCAGTGTCGGTGGTTCAGCCCATGCTGATCCGCCAAGGCGGAAACATTTTTTGGATTGCGGGCAAAGCTTTTATGGGACTATGAAGCAAAAAGAAGTCAAATCAGAGACCGATCGCAACCGGCGCATCGCCGTTAATCGCAAGGCGCGGCACCTCTATATTGTCCTAGACAGGGTCGAGGCGGGGATTGCCCTGCTGGGCACGGAAGTTAAGGCCATCCGTGACGCCCAGGTGGATTTGAGCACCGGGTTTGCCAGGATCGAAAGCGGGCAGGCGATCCTGTACGACGTTCACATCAAGCCCTACGTCTATGGCAACCAGTTCAACCATGAGCCGCGCCGTCCGCGGCGGCTCCTGCTGCACCGGCGCGAGATCCGGAAACTTTTCGGTGCGGTTACCCTGAGGGGGCGGACGCTTGTGCCCCTCTCCATGTATTTCAACCGCCGGGGAATTTTAAAGATTGAACTGGGGCTCTGCCAGGGCAAGCAGATGGCCGATCGGCGCGAAGCCCTCAAACGTAAAACGGCGGATCGCGAAGCGGCCCGGGCCATGTCCGAGCACCGGGGAAAGCGTTAGTTGCCCATATCGGTCGGGATGAAGCCCACGCCCCCGAAATGCAGATAGGATAACGGATAACCGGTCTTGGAACCGCGGAAAGACCAAGTTCCGTTGGACTGGTACAACATCAAGTCGGTTTTGCCGTCGCCGTCGAAGTCGCCTGAAACCTGGACGAAACCGGGTCCTCCAAAGTGGGCCGTGGCAATGGTGTAATTGTCGGCGGAGAGCATAACTGCCCATAAGCCGTCTATTTCCCGGTAGATAGCCGGGTCCGATTTTAGATCGCCGTCGAAATCCCCCGTGATCGGCACGCAGTCGGCGTCGCCGAAGACAGCCGTTGCCAGGGTATAGTTGTTGCCGGATAACATTACTTGCCACAGGCCGCTTGACGGATGGAAGACAGCCGGGTCGGCCTTGCCGTCGCCGTCGAAATCACCGGCCACCGCTTTGCAACCGCCTGCGCCCAGGACTGTTGAGGCGGTGGTGTAGGAACTGCCGGATAGTTGCACCATCCATACTCCCGTGCTTGCGTTGTAGAGGGCTGGGTCAGCCTTGCGGTCGCCGTCGAAGTCGCCGGAAACAGGCGCATAGCCCGGGCCACCAAAATCATTCAATATCGTGGAATTATACAAACTGCCGGATAGCAGAAACAGCCAGGCGCTTCCGGATTCTTGATACACGGCCAAGTCGGCTTTGCCGTCGCCGTCGAAATCGCCGGCCACCGGCACACAACCGGGGCCGCCACAGGCAAACGCCGATTCACTGCCCGTTGCTGACCCGCGAATCTTCCAAATCCCGATGCCAGGATTATAGATAGCCAAGTCGGTCTTGCCGTCGTTGTCGAAATCATTTCGGGATGCCAGGCGCGAGGCCACGACTTGCACGGATGAGCCCAGAGCCAGAACATTGTTGGTTGCCGCGGGCTGAGTTGTGGTGGCTTTCAAAAACACGCGGTAATAACCCAAGGCCACGGCGCTTGGCACGCGGAAATTGGCTCGTTCAGCGCTATTCAAGTTGATGTCCACGCTTTGTCCGCCCGCCAGGGTCACATACCTCTGAACACTGCCCAGGCTGATGTTGTTGAGGCTGCCGAAGATGCCATCGTTGGAAAAATAAATCGTCAAAGTCACCCGGGCATTTGTGGCGGCCACGGAGGTGTTGACAATCCGGATCACGGCCTGGTCGGGGCTGCTGCCCAGTTGCATGGCGGATGGTGCCATCTGGAAATCGGTGGCCCGGAGCGCCGGTATATTGGTGGAATCCGGTTTGGGAGGCGGCGGCGAGCGCCAACCGGCATCCGGCAGGCTGAATCCGCTGGCTACGCCGTGGGCGTCCATTCCCTTGACCCAATAGTAATAAATAACTTTCGCGGTAGCGGATGTGTCGTTGACAACGGTGCCTGTTGTGCTGACGATCGGAACGGCCCCGCTGTCATCCGAGGTTGTGTTCCGGTAGACCGTGTAACTGGCGGCGTTCGCAGATGGCGTCCAGGCGATCTGGATTTTGTCGGTGTAAGTTCCGTCGGTGGCGGCGATGCCGGTTGGGGTATAGTTCCAGGAGCGCCAGCCGAACTCATAATATTTGAAATCGGTGGTTCCTGAAGGAGTTTTAGCCTTGATCCAATAATAATAGACAACCCCGGCGATTGCCGATTTGTCGTTGTAGGTGGTTGCGGTTGTATCAATTAAATGGGTTGCCCGCCCGGGATCATTCACGTTTTTTGCTCTCCAGATTTCATAGGCTGTGGCATCGTTCTTTGGATTCCATGACAGCGCGATCTGATCCTCATAGGCGCCTTTGCTGACGGTGATCATCAAGGGTAAGTGCAATGTGACTTCATCCAGCCAACCGGCGTCAGCGCCTTGGCTGACATACATATCTTTTTTGTATATCCATTTTAGGACATGGGCGCCATCCCCCAGGGGGAATGACTTGTATTGCCAGTCGGTTTCGCCCGAAATCTTTGCCTGGTTGGCGCCGTCAATGGAGAACGAAAGGAAATCATAATTGGCTTCGGAGGAAACCTTCCACCAGAAAGTCACCGTGCCGGGGCCGGTGATGGTGGAGTAAATTTTTGACATTTGATCGTTGGTCATCGGGGCGCTCTGCGCCGCAAGGGATCCGTCATGCGTGATGCTGGATTCGGCAAACCAATTAGCGTTGCCGCCCGTATACCAAGTCGAATCCGGCGCATTCACGGCTGCGCCTAATGCGCTGCTCGCCGTATCGGTAAAACCAACGGCGGACCAGGCCTGTCTGACGCTGGCGACCCAGTTGGTGTTCAAGTCGGCTGCAGCCGAAATCCAGGCCTCCTGGGAGTCGGCATAGCACGCATATTGCGTTAGATAAACTGTAAGGGTTCGATAGGCGATTTGCTCCGCGTTGGTCAACGCGATACCGGTCACGGTATAGGCGATACCGTCGTTGTTACCGCTTCCGCCCTCGCATAGCAGATAAAACATGAAGCTTTGCACTGTGCTGTTGTAATGCATCTCGCCCCTCTGATCCCAATAAGCGCCTTTATAACGGCTGGGATGTTTGCCTTCGAAAAGTCCTTCGCTGGACGGGTTGCGCAGGTCGCGCAAGGTTCGATAAGGCGCAACACAGCAGTCTTCGCCCATGAGCCAGTCGAAATGGCCGGGGGTAGAAGAGGGGTATTTGTCGGAGCCGTCCGGCTGGGCATGATATTCGATGCAGGTGCCGAAAATATCGGAAAAAGATTCGTTTAGCGCTCCGGATTCGACGTAGTCATAATACAGGTTGGCGCTGTGTTCCGTCACTGCATGGGTAAATTCATGGCCGCACACATCCAGAACGCCGAGCGGGTTGAATATCCTGCCGTCTCCGTCGCCGATATTCATGGATTTGCCGTCCCAATACGCATTGTTGTAATTATAGGTGCCTGTTTGCGGATCGGGGATATGGATATTGACCAATGCCAGGGAGTTTAAATTGTCAAAACTCAAGCGGGCTTGAATGGTGGCATAATATTGCTGAATGTAATGAAAATTGTTTGCCGCCGAGATTTCGGGGCGATCGGATACGCCCCAGTTGGTATTGGCGCGGTAGGCGTAGCTGGCGGCGTCGAGGTAACTGCTGGAAGGGCAGGCGTTGGAGATGATCCATTGGGAATTAGTGTTGTACAAATAGTAATAACTGTTGGGAGTGTTAAACCAAGCGGCAACGTTAGTGGATTTGCCGCCTTCGCCCGCCAGGACGCTGCCGGCGATGTTGGTGTGCGAGCCGGTGCTGGGCGGTTCGATGTATTGAATATCGTTGAAGCGTCGGATGATTTCGCCGTTTTGCGCATCGATCCAATAGCGCCACCGCCCAGGCGCCTGGCCGGGAACGGAGTAATAAATGGTCAATTCGTAGGCCAGGCGGGGCTGACTGTCGAACGCGAAAACAACCAGCTCCGGATCTAGAATGCTCGAGCCTGGGGGATTGCCCAGCGCGCCCTGGTCCTGTTGCGCTGTCAGTGCAGCCTGTTCCATGTCTAACGCCGGATATACATCGACGTCTATGCCGGCTACATATTGACCGTTAACTTCATAAGCCTCGCCTTGGCTGTTAAAATGTACAATCAGTTCTCCTCCAACTACTCGCAATCCGGAATGAATCTGCGTTAATTTGATATGTTGGAATCCCAGTGCATCATTTTGTGTCGTTTTTAGCGTAAATTCGGCAGCGGAATTTTGCAGAGCGTATAATTCGGAGAGGTTGTCGAGGATGGCGATAGCTTTAAGTTCGGGATTCGCTCCGGCCTGTACGGCGCGTTGCGCCTTGAAAAGAGGGTTAGGCTGGCCCAGGTTCCGGCCGCGGACGGATTGCGGGGTACCCAGACGCTCGTTCCATTTAATCTTTACTCCAGATGCTTGGGCTTGTTCCGCCAATAGTGTTTGGGAAGGGGCAGGAGCCTTGGTGGGGATTATGGGAGGTTGGGCTAAAGCATTGGCCGCTCTGCCGCTGGGTTCCGCCCGGAAAGCGTTTGCCGGGCCGGTCTTGAACAGGCATACCGCTGCCAGCAAAACAAACATGATCGGTGAAAACGAAGGGTATCTTGATCCTTTGATAGTTGTCTTCATTAGATAATCTTTGTCGTATATCCGGTTTGTTTGGCCAGCTCGGTCGTTGGTCCGGCAGGGATCAAAAATCCCCGGAAAACAAATCCTTTTCTAGCAGAGAATATATCAATCTCAGGCTATGATTGTCAATTCGATAATTACAATTCTGCGCTAATTCATGTTCTGCGGTAACTACTCAGGTTGCCTGAAAAAACCCGGATAAGCAAAGATTGTCATTTCGAGCGTAGCGAGAAATCTCATCTGTCTGCCAACAAACATGAGATACTTCGCTACGCTCAGGATGACAACCTGAGTAGTTATGTTCTGCGCAAAATGACTTGAGCAGTTAGGATTTGAGTAAGATATTTGAGCATGGTTCAAAATCAGGTTGCGGAAAATTTTGCTAGGGTGGTTTCGCCGAAACCGCCGCTCAACAGTCAGCCCGCAGGTAAGGCTGCACGGACCGCTTGGCAAGCGGTCCCCACCTGTAACCAGATTTGCGCCGGTTTTGAGCTATACCGCTATGTCTGCCTCGAACAAATTCCCTGCGGAGCTGCCATGTGCCCTGTCGCCTGGGGTGTACGACAGAATTCTTCATTTAGGCCGCCGTGGGCAGTTGATTATTACGTGAGGCGCGAGTATTGAGCCAGTATTTCCAGAAGGCGGATAAGCGGCGACTGGCGTGAATGCAGCGCAACGCCAAGATGTTCTGTGCTCCTGGGACACCCCAGTGCATGCCGGACTGCTTGCACCGGGTGCCAATCACAGTTTTACAACCGGCTTCGACCACGCCGGAACCGATAAAGAATCCTGCCTTGCGAAAAGTCCCGTACTGCATGCGTGCGATGTTCCTGACAAAATAGCCCAGTTCCTTTGCCACCATTGCTGCCTGCCGTCGGCCTGCGCTTTCCTGGCGTGTTTCAGCGATCATTTTTTTTCACCCCGTTTTTTAACAACCGTTTTGCCCATTGTCGTAGGCGCGGCTTGTAATCAGGATGATCCTTATTGCCGAGCAGCGCAACAAGCGTGTGACTGGCATGCTCCATGGCGTGAAAGAAATCCACGATCTGCGCGCATCCCGGGAAATAGTCCCGTCCCATACATTCCAAGCCTTCGGCACCATCGATAAGCACGATGGTCTTCTCGGCGTTGCCCATGCCGCGTCGGATGGCCTCCCGCCGCAAGCTTGGGGCGAAATCCGTTATCGGCCCAAGAAACGATAGATAGGTTGTCGAATTGTAGTCGCGTATCGGCCGCCCCTTTTCATCCCGGCCATGCTGGGTAAAGACGCAGCCGAGATAAACTTGGCGGGTCTTGGCTGTACCATCCGGTTGCTTGCCTTTGCGCCCGTCCAGTTCACTCTTGCGCATGGGTACTCCCGTTCCGTCGGCACTGACATACAGTACCGGTGCCCGCTCGGTGCCCGGTGCCGTCTCGCGCTCCTGCCAGTGCTGGGCCGCAGGCCCAAACCGTTGTACCACCCGCTGAATCTGACGGGCGTCCACCGTGATCCCGGCAGTTTCCTGTAAATGCGTCTCTGCCTTCTGATAGCAAGTCTCGTCCGCGCCCTCAAGGCAGATCAGTCTGTTCAGGGCTGGGGTAAACCCGTTCTCCAACCCTAATCCCGCATCAGCCGGATAGTGCCCGCACTCCTTTCCGGGGTGGTAGTAGTAGTCGCGCTGCGTGGTGAACGAGCCGAATATACACTGCACCTTTATGGAGACGCGGCTTTTGCGCACTTCTCCCGGCTTGGGCTGGTAAGCCGCGTCAATTCGGTCGGCCGCTGCCTGTAACATAAAGGCGATCAGATCCGTCGCTGGCTTGAAAATGGCGGTGCGCACCAACCCCTCCAGTTCCTGAACCGCCTGACCAGTGGGCGGATGCGCACTAAAGCAACTCATCAACTGCTGGATCTCTTCCCCCTGGGCCAGGAGGATTGCCTCTGCTTGGTCTTTTTTTTTTACATTGGCAGCCCGCTCCGTCCGAGTCTGTTCGATAATGCACGCGGCATATTGCTCGACCAATGCCTCAAACTTCCGATAGTTGGAGGTGTTCGTGGCTACTGTTTCTACTTGGTCGCGCGGGACGTAGCGGCTGACCTGTTTGCCGTGCTCACGGCACTGGAGGTTGTGGTAGGGACCGTCAGGGCCCTGCCGAATAATGCAGAGTTTGCCTGGCTCCATGCGCTGGATTTCGGCGATTTTCTGGAGAACCTGAGCTGAGTTTGATTTATTCATGGCATAAGTATATTTATATGAATATACTTATGCAACAAAAAAAAGAGGTTATTTGATTTCAGTCTGAATTATGTCGTACACCCTGTCGCCTGGTCGGTAAAAATTTCATCTTGCAAGTTGGTCGTTAATCGGCAACAATAAACAAAATTTTGGACAAAAGCCTTATGACCTGAATTGTGCGCTGAGTCGGCGCACAATTCACCCAAAGGGCCGCCACGTGAGTCACGTTCCACGTGCCAACGCGGTCACGGGATGATGGCCGCGTCAAACGCGGCCAAACGCGGCTAATCAGGTTAGTTTCAAAAATAAACCGAAGGGTTATTTCCGAAACTTCACGTCTTTCACCAGCGGGTAATGCCCAGCGGGCAATGCCCGCTTAGGCAAAAGTGAATAGCACGATCATCGTGCTATTCAGGTATTATAAATGCCGGAATTGGAAGGGGAGGACTGTTATGAATCGCAAGCTGAGAATGGGGATGGTGGGTGGCGGGCCGGGCGCTTTCATTGGCGAAGTGCATCGCAAGGCGGCGCGGCTTGACGGCAAAATCGATCTGGTCGCGGGCGCATTTGATATCAATCCGGAAAAGAGCCTGCAAATGGGGCGTGAGCTTTGTTTGGACCCCGGGCGTGTTTATGCCGATTACCGGAGCATGCTGGCCGGGGAGCTGGCCGGCAGTCCGGAAAAGAGAATTGATTTTGTGGCCGTCACCACTCCCAACAACTGGCACTTCCCGATCGCGCGCGATTTTCTCAAGGCCGGGTTTCATGTCATGTGCGAAAAACCGATGACCATGACCGTCAAGGAAGCCTTGGAACTGGAAAAAACAGTCAAGAGCTCGGGGTGCGTCTTCGGTTTGATGCACAACTATACCGGCTACCCGATGGTCAAGCTTGCCCGCGACATGATCAAGCAGGGCGATCTTGGCAAGATTGTCAAAGTGGTGGTGCAATATCCGCAGGGGTGGCTTGCCCGACCCATCGAACGTTCCGGTTCGAAACAGGCGTCCTGGCGCACGGATCCCCGGCAGAGTGGCGTTGCCGGCTGCATGGGTGATATCGGCACCCACGCCGCCAATCTGGCCGAATACATCAGCGGCCTTAAGATCAGCGAAATCCTGGCCGATCTTTCAACGTTCGTCAAGGGGCGCCGGCTGGATGACGACGGCAACTGTCTGCTACGTTTCAACAACGGTGCCAAGGGCCTTTTACATGCCAGCCAGGTTGCGATCGGCGAGGAAAACAATCTTGCCATTTGGGTCTATGGCGAAAACCGGAGCCTGGAATGGCACCAGGAAAACCCGAACTACCTGCATGTCAATGTCATCGATGGTCCTATCCAGATCTGGAGGCGTGGCAATGACTATGTTGGCGTCAAGAGCCCGGCGGCGGCCCGGTGCACGCGGATTCCGTCCGGTCACCCGGAGGCGTTCCTGGAAGCTTTTGCTAATAATTACGTTAATTTTGCCGACACCATTGCTGCCCGGATCGAGAAGCGCAAGCCCGATCCGCTGGCGCTCGATTTCCCAAAGGTGGAACAGGGACTGCGTGGCATGCGCTTCATCGAGGCGGTGGTCAAAAGTTCGCTGGCGAATGCAAAATGGGTCAAGATAGCTTGAACAATTAATACAAAGGAGATTAATCATGCGTCCTGTGACATTGTTTACCGGTCAGTTCGCGGATATGCCCTTGGAACAGCTCGCGGCCAAGGCGAAGCAGTGGGGTTATGACGGGCTGGAGCTGGCCTGCTGGGGCGATCATCTGGATGTCGATCGCGCGGCGAAGGACAAATCTTATGCCCGCGGGCAGGTGGAACTGCTGGCGAAACACGGTTTAAAAGTGTTCGCGATCAGTAATCACCTGGCAGGGCAACTCGTTTGCGACCCGAATAACGACGCCCGCTCTGATCTGTTTGCCCCGAAAGCCCATGCGGGCGACGCCGAGGCCAAGCGCAAGTGGGCGATAGCCGCCATGAAGAACACTGCCCGCGCGGCCCGGAACATGGGTGTCAAGGTGGTCAACGGGTTTACCGGTTCTGCAATCTGGCACATGTTGTACAGTTTTCCGCCAGTATCGGAAGCCATGGTGGAGCAGGGCTTTGCCGATTTCGCGAAACGCTGGAATCCCATTTTGGATATCTTCGACGAATGCGGCGTCCGCTTTGCCCTGGAGGTGCATCCGAGTGAGATCGCTTATGACATCATTACGGCGCGTCGGGCCCTGGCCGTAATCGGCAGACGCAAGGCGTTCGGCTTCAACTTCGATCCCAGCCATTTGCACTGGCAGATGGTTGACCCGGTCCGGTTCCTCACGGCCTTTGCGGACCGCATCTATCATGTGCATATGAAGGATGCCGCGCTGACCCTGGATGGCGAAAGCGGTATTCTGGCCTCGCACCTTAATTTCGGCACACCGGGCCGCGGTTGGGATTTTCGCAGTCCGGGTCGCGGTGGGGTGAAGTTCGAGGAAATTATCCGGGCGTTGAATGTCTTGAATTACACCGGGCCGCTTTCGGTGGAATGGGAGGACGCCATGATGAACCGGGAAACCGGCGCCGCCGAGGCCTGTCGCTTTGTGCGCGCCCTGGATTTTCCGAAATCGGATCGCGTCTTTGACGAAGCTTTGCGGAAATAAACCTAAAACAGGAAAGGAACATAGACAATGATTACTCGCAACGTTGCCCCGAAGACCGTGGCCATTATCGGCGCCGGGGGCCGGGGAACGGGCTTTGGCGGCATGATCGCCGAGACTTTTTTGGAGAAAGTGGTCGCCGTGGCCGAGCCGCGACCCGAGTACCGGGCAGGACTTGCCAAGCGCTTGGGGATTCCGCCCGAACGGCAGTTTGCATCCTGGCAAGAATTTGCTGCCCAACCAAAAATGTGTGACGCGGCGGTTATCGCCACCATGGACCAGGAGCATGCGGGACCGGCGGTCGCCTGCCTGGAAAAAGGTTATGACCTACTGCTGGAAAAACCAATGGCAACCACTCTTGCGGACTGCCGCGCTATCGAAGCCGCCCAGCGGCGCTCCAAAGCCATTGTGGCGGTGTGCCATTCGCTGCGATACAACAAGGGGTTTCGCAAGGTGTTCGATCTGGTGGCGGCTGGAACTCTTGGAAAAATAATTACCATTGACCAGCTGGAAGACGTTGGCTTTTGGCACCAGGCGCACAGTTTCGTGCGCGGCAACTGGGGTAACGAGGGCCGTTCCACTTTTATGCTGATGGCGAAAAGCTGTCATGACATTGATTATATCGCCTTTCTCGCCGGCAAGCCGTGCCTGCGCGCGAACTCATTCGGTGCATTGACCTATTTTTGCCGGGCCAATGCGCCGCAACACAGTCCGGACCGTTGTACGGATGGCTGCCCGGCGGAGGATTCCTGCTCTTTTTCGGCAATCAGAACATACGTCAACACCGCCTCTCGCGAGGCGTGGCCGGCCAGCGTGATCAGTTACGATCACAGTGCTGCCGCGCATCTTGAAGCCATTAAAAATGGGCCCTATGGCCGATGTGTGTTCAAATGCGATAACGATGTGGTTGACCACCAGGTGGTGACCCTTGAGTTTGAAGGCGATATCACCGCCACCTTCACCATGACAGCCTTTGGCTTCGGCGGACGCCGCTTGCGGGTGCATGGCACGGAAGGCGCGCTGTGTTTCCAGGAGGACACCATAACCCTGAACACGTTCCGCGACCAGAACGTAACAACAATTAAAGTGGCGTCCGAAGAGGGTGGCCATGGCGGCGGAGATGAGCGCGTGGTGCGCGAGTGGTTGCACGCTTTGCATACGCGGGAGGCCGCTGGCATTTTGACCGACGCCCAGGAGTCTTTGCGCACCCATACGATCGTTTTTGCCGCCGAAAAATCGCGCCTTGAAAAACGCACGATAGAAATCGCTTCGATGTAAGTTCTTTGTAACCCCACAGCGCACCCACTGCCGCGGCCATGTCGGATTATAGGGCGGGCATGTGTCCCGACTCCCGGAGGTTGGGATTGCCCGCCGTTTCCTGTTTGATTTGGATCGGCGGGAAGGCCAAGGTCCGTTCCCGCCCTACAGCCGCCCCATCTGTCTTCCCACTAACACGGGATGACGGTTTTAGCGCAAACAGTTGATGAAAAAGGTGTTTCTTGCACGTTTGATCCGCCGGCTTTATGCCGGCGGTGGTCGCTGAACGTACAGTTATTTTTTAAGTTGACAAGTTCCCGCGCCTGTGGCATTTTTTTACAAATGAGCTCGATATTTTCCATCGTGCATGCGCAACTGGCGAACGTCCGGGTATTGGTATTGTCGGCCCTGACGCTCGCGGTCCGTTTCACGGTGGATCCCGGGCGCGGCTGAAAAGCCGTTTGGCCCGAGCGTTGTTGTCGAACCCACCGTGAAAAAACGGTGGGTTTTTTTATGGGCCGTGCTATGATGCTGTGTTGTGCTATGGATTAGGATGAACGGGCGCTGAGGAGATGCGATATGAGAACTGGCGTAGAATGTTTGATGGACGGGCTCAAAAAAGCCGGGGTGAAGACCATTTTCGGGCTGCCCGGCGGATCCGTCCTGGATATTTTCGATAAGCTCTACAAGGCGCCGTTTAAATTTGTGCTTGCGCGCCATGAGCAGGGGGCCACGCATATGGCCGACGGCTATGCGCGAGCGAGTGGGAAGGTGGGCTGCTGCCTGGTGACCTCCGGCCCTGGCGCCACCAATACGGTGACCGGGCTGGCTACTGCCTATATGGATTGCAGCCCCGTGGTGTGCATCGCCGGCCAGGTGCCGACTCCCATGATCGGTAACGATGCGTTCCAGGAGGCCGACACGACCGGCATCACCCGCCCGGTGACCAAGCATAATTACCTGGTGCGCGATGTGGATGAATTGCCGCGGATCATTGCCGAAGCGTTTTATATCGCCGGAACCGGCCGACCGGGGCCAGTGCTGGTTGATATTCCCAAGGATGTCCAGCGGGCCTCTACCAAAATGCCGACGCCGGATGAGGTTAAAATCCGGGGTTACAATCCTACCATGGAGGGGCATCCCAAGCAGATTGCCCGACTGGCTGCAGCTATTAATAAGTCGGAAAAACCGCTTTTGTATGTGGGCGGTGGCGCCATTATCAGCAATGCGGCTGTGGAGGTGGCGGCGCTGGCCCGCAAAGCAAGGATTCCGGTGACCACGACCCTGCTGGGGTTAGGCGGTTTCCCAGAAACCGATCCGCTGGCCCTGCGCATGTTGGGCATGCATGGCAGTGTACCCGCCAATTATGCGACACATCATTGCGATCTGCTGGTGTCGATTGGCGCTCGTTTTGATGATCGTGTGACCGGTAAGATATCCGAGTTTGCCTCTCGGGCGGAAATTGCCCATATTGACATCGATCCCACGGCTATTTCCAAGAGTGTGTCCGTAGACATCCCGGTTGTGGGCGACGCCAGGCAAATCCTCCGGGAACTTATCCCGCAGGTGGAGGTCAGGGAACGCAAAGCATGGCTGAGCCAGGTTGCGGAGTGGCAGGCTCAATATCCCTTCTCTTACGAGCAGCAGGGCACCGGCCTGATGCCCCAATACGTCATCGAGCAGATTTATGCGTTGACTAAAGGCGATGCTCTCATCGTGACTGAGGTGGGCCAACACCAAATGTGGTCGGCGCAGTACTATAAATACACCGCCCCCCGCACCTTTATTTCGTCCGGCGGCCTGGGCACCATGGGGTTCGGCTTGCCGGCCGCGATCGGCGCCCGCCTGGCCCGGCCGGATAAAATGGTGGTGGACATTTCCGGGGACGGCAGCGTTCAGATGAATTTTCAGGAACTGGTGGTGGCCGTGGAGCACAAGCTCCCGATCAAGATCGTGATTCTTAATAACGGGCATTTGGGCATGGTGCGCCAATGGCAGGAAATGTTCTATCACAAGCAGTATTCCGCCACACGCCTGGGCCGGCACGACCGCGGCGAGCATGAGTATATTCCGGCGCCGGCCACGGCCCAGTATCTGCCGGATTTCGTGAAGCTGGCGGAGGCCCACGGTGCCCTGGGCCTGCGGGTGCACAACCGGGACGAGGTTATTCCGGGCCTTGAAAAGGCCTTTGCCTCTGACCTTCCCGCCGTAGTGGAATGTCTGGTGGAGCCGGAGGCCAACGTGTATCCCATGGTTCCGGCGGGCGCGTCGTTGACCGAGATGATTCAGAGCATGGCATAGGGGTTTTTATGAAACATATCATTTCAGTGGTGGTGGAGAACCGGCCGGGTGCCCTGGCGCGGATCGTGGGACTCATTTCTGGCCGCGGCTACAACATTCACAGCCTGAATGTGGCGCCGACCCAGGATGCCTCGACATCGCGCCTGACCATGGTGGTGCCTGGCGATGATCACGTTCTGGAGCAGGTTACCAAGCAGTTGAACAAGCTGGTGGATATCATCAAGGTCTGCGATTTTAACGGTGAAAAACGCGTCGATCGCGAGTTGATGCTGATCAAAATACTTGTGTCGGCCAAAAATCGCTCGGCGGTTATCGAACTGGCGTCGCTCTTTCGCGCCGAAATCGTCTGTGTTCAGAACCGGTCTTTAACCATTCAGGTCACGGGTACGACTGATGAGGTGGATAATTTTATAGAATTGGCAAAGCCGCACGGAATCCAGGATGTGTCGCGCACGGGCGTGGTTGCCATCGGCCATTCGGAGAATTGAAATGGAGGACTATGAAAACTAAGGCGAGTAATAAAGTTATGATTTTAGATACGACCCTGCGGGATGGCGAGCAGTGCCCCGGGGCCAGCTTGAATCAGCGCGAAAAGCTGGAAATCGCCCAACAACTGGCGCGTTTGAACGTGGACGTTATCGAGGCCGGTTTTCCGATCGCTTCTCCGGATGATTTCCGGGCGGTGCAGGCGGTGGCCGAACAAGTCAAGGGGCCGAGCGTTGCCGGCTTATCCCGCTGTCTGAACAAGGATATCGAGCGCTGCGCCGAGGCGGTGGCCCCGGCGGGCAAAAAAGGACGCATCCACGTTTTCCTGGCCACATCTCCGATTCACCGTCAGTACAAACTAAAAAAGGACAAGGCCGATATCATCAAGCAGGCCACGGCGTCAATCCAATACGCACGCAAGTTCTGTGAGGACGTTGAATTCAGCGCCGAGGATGCCTCCCGGACCGAGCCGGATTTCCTGGCGGAGGTCACCCGGGCCGTGATCGACGCCGGCGCCGTCACCGTCAATATTCCGGATACCGTGGGCTATGCCATTCCATCCGAGTTTGGCGCGCTGATCGCCTTCCTGTTCGAGCATGTTCCAAATATCAGCCAGGCGATCATCAATGTCCATTGCCATAACGACCTCGGGCTGGCGGTAGCCAACTCGATCGCGGCCGTTCAAAACGGCGCCGGCGGCGTGGAATGCACTGTCAATGGGTTGGGCGAACGCGCCGGCAATTGTGCGCTCGAAGAGCTGGTTATGGCCCTGCGGACCCGTGAAGACCTGTTGCACACGACCACGGGTATCCATACCCGGGAATTGTTTAAAGCCAGTCGGCTGGTCAGTCGCCTGACCGGTATGGTGGTCCAGAGAAACAAGGCTATCGTTGGGGCCAATGCTTTTGCCCACGAGGCCGGCATCCACCAGGACGGCATTCTCAAGGAACGCACCACATACGAAATAATGCGCGCCGAAGATATAGGCATCGACGGGTCCGACCTGGTGCTGGGCAAGCATTCTGGCCGGCATGCGTTTGGCGATCGGCTGCTGAAGATGGGGTTCCGGCTGGAAGCCGGAGAATTAGAACGTGCCTACCACCGCTTCATCGATCTGGCCGATAAGAAAAAAACCATTTATGATGATGACCTGGTGGCCATCGCGCGCGACGAGATGCAGGACGTGGCTGGGATATATGTGCTGGATTACCTGCATGTTGCCACGGGCACCAAGACCGTGCCGACCGCCACCGTGCGCTTGCAAAAAGACCAGGAAATCATCCAGGATGCCGCCTGTGGCGACGGTCCGGTGGACGCGGCCTTGAAAACCATTGACCGCATCACCGGGATTAAGGGCAAGCTGCTGGAATACAATATCCAGGCTGTGACGGTCGGTAAGGATGCCCAAGGCGAGGTCAGCCTGCGTGTGGCCTTCGGCACCGACATTGTCAGCGGCAAGTCCGCCAGTACGGACATCGTGCAGGCCAGCGCCGCCGCCTACTTGGGCTGTGTCAACCGGCTGCTCGCGGCGAGAAAACGTGAGGGAGTATCGGAGTGAGGGAATTGGACGTTTATCAGCTGGCGCTGGAATTGGTCGTGGATATTAATATGTTTTGCGACAACTTGCCGTCCAAGGAGAGGTTTGTTCTCGCCGGTCAAATGAGACGGGCGTCGCGGTCAGTATGCTCCAATATCGCAGAAGCATGACGAAAACGACGATACAAGGGGCGTTTGTTTCGAAAATAAGCGATGCCGAGACAGAAGCTGGCGAAATGCAATGCTGGATGGATGTCGCACTCAAACTTGCCTATATGTCGCAAGAAGATTATAAGCGGTTCAATGAGCGTTATGAACATCTATTGACTCAACTGATCACGATGCTGAACAATGCTGACCGTTGGTGCACCTTGTGATTGTCATGTTTTCCAATCTGGCATATCAATGTTTCTATATGCATCAACTCCGATACGTTTTCGGATGTGTTGGCGTAGCGGCGTCCGATCTCCGACTCTTACGCCCATACTCCGCAACTCCGTAACTCCGACATCCCGCAACTCCGATAGACCGATACATATCAGCCGCCATGAACATCAGCCCCGCCACCAAGCTTTATGCCGTCCTCGGCCATCCGATCCGGCACTCGCTCTCGCCGACCATGCATAACGCCGCCATCGCGGCCTTGAGTATGGATGCCGTGTATCTTGCGTTCGATGTGCCGCCCGGCCGGCTGATGCCCGCGCTGGCAAGCCTGGGCGAACTGGGGTTCGGCGGCGTCAACTTGACGGTGCCCCTGAAGGAGGTTGCCTTTCGGGAAATCGGCAACCTGGATGAATCGGCCCGGCGGCTGGGGTCCGTCAATACCGTCAAGTTCACTCCCGCCGGCTTGGAAGGCTACAGTACGGATGGCCGGGGGTTTTTGCGTGCGCTGCAGGAAGAGTTTGGTATGACGGTGTGTGGCAAAACGCTGTTTATGCTCGGGTGCGGCGGTGCCGGTCGCGCCGTGGCCCTGGCTTCGGCCATGGCGGGCGCGGAGCGACTTTTACTGGCGGATATGGACTTGGCGTGTGTCCGTCGGCTGGAGCTGGAAATTGCGTCCCTGTCCGGAAAAATAGCGATTGAGACTGTTGCCTCAGGCTTGGAGAACTGGCAGCAAGCTTGCCGGGCAGCGGAACTCGTGGTGCATGCCACGCCCGTTGGTATGCACCCCGGCGAGACATCGCTGCTGACCGCCGAGGCCTTCCGTCCGGGCCAGTTGGTCTACGATTTGATTTATATGTTTCCGGAAACAGCGCTCATGAAGGTTGCCCGCGTACGCGGCGCCCGCGTGACGAATGGCCTGGGTATGCTGCTGCACCAGGGCGCGCTTTCTTTTGCCATCTGGACCGGCATTGAGCCGCCGGTGGACGTCATGCGCCGCGTGTTGGCACAGGCGGTTTACGGCGGTACAAAATAGGCGGTTCGGACCGCCGCCCGTGGCTTGGGGAATGGCTATGACCGATTATTTGAAAGACCCGTTATACCGGAAAGTGTTTTTTGAGGATACCGACCGGCTGTTAGATTCCTTTCGGCAGAATATAGTTCTGTTAACATCGAACTCGGATAATCAGGCTGCTTTAACCCAACTGCACAATTCCGCCCACAGCCTGAAAGGGACCGCCGCAGTGATGGGTCTGAATGCGCTCTCGGCCTTGGCCGGCAAAATGGAAGCGGATTTAAAGTTGCGCTTGAAGACCGAGAGCTATGATTTGCCTTCGGATATCGTGCGGGCCATTGCAGTAGACATCCAACAAGTGGACGGCATGCTCAAGGCTCTGAAGATTGATTTGCTGCGCGCGGATTCGGGTCAGGCTGACGGCACATCGACATAAAAACCGTTCCTTTCCCCGGGGCCGAGGTGCAACCCGCTTGGCTCTTCACTCCAGATCGGCATAAGTCACCCGGTCCACTTCTTCAATGGTGGTCAGGCCGCGGAGCACTTTTTTGAGACCGTCGTAACGCAGGGGCTTGAAGCCCGACTTGAGGGCCATTGACTCCACGTCCATAATGGAGGCGTTTTGTGAGATTTGCGTGCGGGTCTCGTTGTTGATGATGAATATTTCATGCAGGGCCAGACGCCCCAGGAAGCCTGTGCCGCGGCATTTGGGACAGCCTTTGCCCTGGAAGAAAAACACTTCGCTCAGCCCATCCCATTCGAAATTGTCATCCAGCACAGTGCGCGGTGCGGGGTATTTCTCCTTGCAATGCGGGCAGATGCGCCGCACCAGACGCTGGGCCATCAGGGCTATCAGCGAGGGCGCCACGAGGAACGGCTCCACGCCGATATCGATCATGCGGCTCACGGCCTGCAGGGCGTTATTGGTGTGCATGGTGGCGAAGACCAGATGGCCGGTCAGGGCCGCCTGAGCGGCAATGCGCGCCGAATCGATATCCCGGATTTCCCCGATCAGGATGATGTTCGGGTCCTGGCGCAGGAACGAACGCAGCACACGCACGAAATCCAGGTCGATGCTGGTGTTGACCTGAATTTGGTTAATGCCGGACAGCCTGTATTCCACGGGGTCTTCGACCGTCATGATGTTTATGCCGGGCGTGTTGATGTATTTGAGGATGGAATAGAGCGTGGTTGTCTTGCCCGAGCCGGTGGGGCCGGTAATAAAAAAAACGCCGTTGGGCGAACGGGATGCGCGCTTGATGGAACTGAGCACTGCAACCGAAAAATCCATTTCATCGAGATTGGGAATGGCGCGCGAGAAGGTGGAGCCCAGCAGGCGTAATACAATTTTTTCTCCGTAAAGCGCGGGCACCGACGAAAAGCGCATGTCCAACTTGCGCCGCGCCATCGTGAATTTGATGCGCCCGTCCTGCGGTAAACGCTTTTCGGCGATGTCACAGCCGGCCATAATTTTCAGGCGGCTGACCAGGGGTGGCAGGATCGCGGCGTCCACGAGAAATTTTTCCTGCAATATTCCATCAATCCTGAATCGGATCCGCACGTTCAGCTCGTCCGGTTCAATGTGAATGTCGCTGGCCATTTCATTCATGGCCAGAAGAATTAGGCTGTTTGTAAAGTCGACCACTTGGCTGCTGTTGGCCTGCTCGTACATTTGTTCTGTAGTGAGAAAATCAGGAGAATTGGCGGCGGCCTTGCTTTGCCCGGCTTGCAGTTCATCGATCGCGACTTTGAGTTCGTCGGTTGACTGGTAAACAATGGCGATGGCGTCTGCGATGTCTTCCGGCAGGGCAAAGGATAAACTGGGCATTATGTTAAATTTGTTAAAAATGAGTGTTTCCAGATTCCGGTCGCCGGGATTGGCCGCTGCCATGGAAAGCGTGCCGCCGAATGCATATAGCGGGATCAGTTGGTGGATCTCGGCGAATTCGCGCGGGATCTGCTGAACCGCTTCCGGCTGGATGACGGTTGTGTCCAGGTCGGTATAGGCCAGGCCAATGGCGTCGCCCCATGCCTTGCCCAGCAAATTCTTCTTGTTGGGATGTTCGTTGACCAGGTACAGCAAAGCGGCAAACTCGTTGCCGCGAAAACGCGCCGACAGGTCCGCCCCTTCCGGCTCGGTCAGCAGATGATTTTCGACGGCTAGATCCAGGAAGCGCGAGTTGGCAATGCGCAGGCTGGATGTGTTGATTTTGGGACTGAAAAGGGTGGCGTCGGTCAGGATCGGTGCGCCGCGGGCCAGTGGGACTTGATGGCCGTAGGCGGATGCCTCCGGAATTCTAAAAATCATCACAACAATACCTACCAGAATCAAGATCAGCAGGATTGCCATTAGGTTGCGGCCCAGCCAGCTCCCGGGCTGGGCCGCTGTTACTGCGGACGGCTGCGCGGGAGCGGGCGGCAGTGGTGCTTCCATCGCGGCCTGCACTTGCCGGCCCGCTTCCGTTTGGCGTGCGTCGACTGTCACGGCTTCGGTCGGTTGGACCGGCGCGGATTCCGCCATCTGTGCGACCCCGGTCCTGGCGCAAAGCGTCAGCCACAAGATCATGAATGCCAAAACCCAAGCGCGCGGATTTATTTTCATCAGTGTATTTCCCTCCAGCCGATTGTTCTGGATTCCGACTGGGCGTCGCCAGTGTCGGTGATGTAAGTCATCCCGATGTAGTCCTTGCTTGACGATCCCAATCGTATATCCCAGTTGATGGTGAAGTCGCCGTAAAAGGCGCTCAGATCATCGCGGCAGGCCACAGCGCCGTTCAGCAAGGTGTTGCCGTTCTTGGCACTGGAGCCCAAGTTGCCGATGAGAGCGTGGTCGGACAACAGCGCGGCATCGATGCGAGGCACGTTGTTGGCGTCGCAGAGCGCGCTGAAAGCGGCGTTACCCAGCGATGACTCGAAATACTTGCGCGGCAAGGTGTTGGTTCCGACTCCGCTTAAGCGCCGCCCGCCGTTGGCCTCGTTCAGGTAATAACTCCCGTTAAACAGGTAGCCGTTAGCCGGCTTGTTGTCGCTGTCATAGCCGAGCGCGGCATCCGAGGCGCTGACGCTGTAAGGAACGGCCGAGCCGGTCATAATTTTCCAAACCCTGTTGGACCAGGTTGCCGTGGTATAATTGCCGACCACGATGTTGCCCTTGGCCGCCAGGACCAGCAGGTCAGCCTGAGCGTTGTTCTTCGCAGTCTGTTCCGGATTGTTGTCGGGCTTGGGCCACGCCGGGGGCTTAACATAGGATAGGTTGCCGACGATGTGGACGTTACGGCCGGCATAGAGGGTTCCCTGACCGTTGATCGTCCCTTTGATGATCAGGTCGCCCTTGACGACCACCGATCCCTGGATTGTTATCGGCGCGCTGGAGCCATCGAGTATCAGGCAGTTGTCGTCGGCCGTGCCGGCGCGGCCGTCCGGCCCGGCCCCGGCATAAGTGTTCACGACGATTTCTTTCCCCTGCTGGCTGATCTTTCCGCCGACCTTGGCCGCCAAGGCGTTGATATCATCGATAGGCGGAATGGTGAATTCCGACATAAAGCTGTTTTTGGTCTTGTCCGGCACGTAGCCCATTGGCCATTCGATATTGTCATTTGCCGTGGGATCCGTGGGCCTGGCCTGGTCATCGGCTGTGTTCCAATATTTCTTGACGGTCCAGGTGGGAGCGGTGGCGGTTATCTTGCCGGACGCATAGCGTTGGCCGTTCACGATGGATGAATTGTTTAAACCTAAATTTCCGTTGACGCGTATGTCCCCGTTGATGATCATGTCCGCCTGCAACCTCCCGGAACTATTCAGCAGGTAAGCGTATTCAAACGGCTGGACCGTGGGTGTGTTGGTGGCGCCGGAGGCCGCAGTCATACGGAGGCTTTCCGTAATCGTCCTGGTGACGGGGTAGGGGGCCGAGCGGGTGGCGGTGCCGACCAGGTCCACTTCGGCGTAGCCGGAGGCTATGATGACGCTGACGTTCGTAATCGTCACCCTGATCGTGCTGCCGTTGATTGGGGCCAGTGCCGGAATCGTATAAACGGGACTGTTTCCGATGGCATTGGAGCTCCAGGATTGGAACCAGGCCAGCGATGCCTGGCCATTGGAAGCATAGGTCTGCACAATTTCATATTTGATAAGTTCCAAAGCGGATTGGGCGTCCAGCAGGCACTGGTCGGAGGCATACCAGCGGCGCACGCTGTGCGTGTGGTTGCGCGCCGTGTACAGGAATAAGCCCGCGACCAAAACCACAAACAGGATTAGGCCCATGACAGTGAACAGCACAAAGCCGCTTCGGGCTTCGGGGGATTGTTGAAAGTTGGATTTCATATAGTAATCACGATCGTTGCCGTCCCGTTTCGGGGCGTTATAAATTTCTACCAGGCGCAAGCTCTTTATTCATTAAGCATATCCACGCTAATACGTTGGGGTTCAGTATATTCTTTTCCCCCGCTTTCGACGCTCAACACCAGATCCAGGACCAGCGTTCGCGCATTAGTATGGACCGCACTGTAGCGGCTCACCACGACGCCCGGCGAGCCGGCCAGTTGCCGGCCGAGCGCTATGTCCCACAGCTGGACCGCCTGGTTCGTCGGCATCAGGATCGCAAAAATATTGGTGGAGGCCGAATCTTGGAACACGATCCCGTTGCTGACCGCGTCAACCGACGAGCGGCTGGCCTGGCGCAGGCCGTACTGTCCGTCGATGCCCCGGAGAATCTTTTCGCGCACCAGTCGGCTTTGCTGGCTCAACTGCAGGTGCGCCATGCCATCGCGCCACACGCCCAGGGTGCCGACGAACACCGTCATCACCATGCCCATCACCAGCAGGCTGATGGCGGTCGCTACCAGCAGCTCTGGCATGCTGAATCCTTGTTGAACCGCGCTGCCGTGCGCTTTGTACTTAGGCTGCATTAGTTCCTTTCGACAGCATAGCGCGTGACCATGAACCGGACATCGTTGGTCAGGACTTTTGCCCGGCCCAGCCAGTTCCGCGTTCGTTTCACCCGCACCTCGACATCCCATTTATACGGGGCCGAGGCGGAGACGTTGGGATAAATTGCCACCCACAGCTCTGAGTTCGTCGGTAGGACGGAATTCACGGTCACCGGAACCGGCGGTAGATTGGTGGCGACGGTCACGGTATCGAAAGCATAAGTGTTGAAAACCTCCAGGGCTTTGTCGAATGCCAGCGACTGGGCATCCAGACGTTGTTGCGCGGAAATGATCATGAAATAGCCGGCCTGGATTGCGCCATACAGGGCCATGGCGGCCGCCCCCGCCAGCGCCGTGGCGACGACCACCTCGATCAGGGTGAAGCCAGCGCTTGCCTTTAATACTTGTTTGTCTGAATGCATGGCGAGCTGGACGGCACCGATGATTACTTTTTTTCCGGTTGCGCTGGCGCCGTTTTTGGCCCCGGATTGTGCTTGAGCATCTCGGTTATGGCTTCCTGGGAAATTAGCTGGTGAATTGGCTTGGCCGCTGTGTTGTCTTGTTCAACATCCGCCAGGATTTCCTTGAGATTAAATTTAAGTTTTTTCATGGTGTATGCCTACATGTCTCGCCGGCCGCGAATACAGTCGCCATCGTTACAGGCTGATGACTATCTCCATGATCATGGCTTTGATCCTGTCCAGGGGGTTGGTCTTTAGAATATAGTTAAAGGCGCCGTTTTTGATGCATTCCATGACCACTGCCGTTTCCGCCACCGAGGTGAGCATGACCAGCCTGGCGGTGGGAAACTTGGCACGAATCTCTTGCAGGGCCGCATCGCCGTGCTTGATGGGCATGTTGATGTCCAGCAACATGAGGTCCGGCTTTTCTTTCTTATACAGCGCCACGGCTTCCTGCCCGTTGGTCGCTTCCCCCACGCAATGCATCTTCAGGTCGGCTATGACGCTTTTGAGCGCGAACCGGATCATGGCCTCGTCGTCTGCTATGGCTATCCGGCAGCCTTCTATTTTCATCAGTGCATGCTTTCTTAAAAAATGGCGGATCCGTATTCCTGCCGGCTGCCGCCGTTGTTTTTCCTCGGTCGGTGTTCCGTATTGTCGCAATGGTTGAGCCGGAAAATACCAATGTTGTTTTGACCATCATGGTAGCGATTGGCAGGGCGCTTGGCAACTCCGATTCTCTCATACCAAGCGGTTGGATCGGAGCAAGCAGAGCCGGGGCATCCGAAATGTTTCGCGCAGCGACTCCGGGACGCAGGTAAGATGGGACGAATTTTATTCGTAGCGCAGGGCTTCGATCGGATTCAAGCGCGCGGCCTTTTGGGCCGGCCACAGGCCGAAGATAATCCCGATCATCGCCGAAAATCCAACGGCCAGCAGAATGGAGGAGGCGGTCACAGTCGTGGGCCAGCCGGCCAGGCTGGAGACAAGCCGGCTGATCAGCCAGCCCAGCATAATCCCGATCCCGCCGCCGATGATGCTGACCACCAGCGCTTCCGTGAGAAACTGGGCCAGTATATCCCGCCGCCGCGCACCGACCGCCTTACGCACGCCGATTTCACGGGTGCGTTCAGTGACTGAGACCAGCATGATATTCATGATCCCGATCCCGCCCACGAGCAGGGATACGGCTGCAATCGATGCCAGCAGAAAAGACATGGTGCGGCTGGTCTCGGTCAGCATGGCCTGGATTTCAGCCATGTTGCGGATTTCGAAAGATTCTGACTGGGATGGCGGCAGGCGATGGGTGCGAACGACCAGAGTCTTGATTTCTGCTTGGGCGATTGGGATGTCTTGCGCGGAATCGATCTCCAAGTCCACGCTGTCGAGATATTCCTTGCCCAACAGGCGATACATAGCCGTGGACAGTGGTATCAGGACTAAGTCGTCCTGATCCATCCAGCCTGTGGCGCCTTTCTCCGGCAGGATGCCGATTACCAGGAAATTGACCCGGTTGATCTTGATGTACTCACCCAGTGGGTTGAGTTCGTCGAACAGCTCCCGCACCAGCGTCTGGCCGATCACGGCCACGCGCGCCCGTTGGCGTATTTCATCTTCGTTAAAAAAACGTCCGAAGTTCGGGGTGGAGGCCCGCATCAGGGCGTAATCCGGTTCGGCGCCTACAATGCGTGTATTCCAGTTTTTGTTGCCGTAGGCGGCTTGGCCGCGACCATTGACGATTCCGCCCAGGCGTTTGACGGCAGGAATGGCGGCGCGAATATCGGTGACATCCTGGGGGGTGAAACGAGTGACGGCGCCGGCCTCGTAGGCCACTCCCCCGGCACGATGCGCGCCGGCGCGCAGAACCAGCAGGTTGGATCCCATCGATGCGAGCTGGGCCTCGATGGATCGGCGGGCGCCCGTGCCGATGGCCAGCATGGCGATGACGGCGGTCACGCCGATCAGGATGCCGAGCATGGAGAGCGCCGTTCGAATTTTGTTGGCCAGCAAAGCCCGCCAGGCTTGCCGGAAATCGTGGGGTATCTCGCTCAGTACGAGCCCGGAACGGGCTGTCAAAAACGGTTCGGGTTCGAGCGGCGCCGGTTGCTTGGCGTTCGACGCAGCCGTGGCGATGGCGAGTGCGCCGTTTGCGATCACAGCGCTATTGCGCACGTCAGACTGAATCAAGCCGTCTTTCATTCGGATCACCCGCCGGGCATGCGCGGCCACATCCGGTTCATGCGTGACCATGACCACGGTGATGCCCCGCCGGTTGAGTTCGTTTAGGATGACGATTATTTCCTGGGCACTGGCTGAGTCCAGGTTGCCGGTGGGTTCGTCCGCCATGATGATCCGGGGGTCATGGATTAGGGAGCGGGCAATGGCCACGCGCTGTTGTTGTCCGCCCGAGAGCTCATTCGGATGGTGTGTTAGGCGGTCGCCGAGTCCGATGTTGGTTAGCAGTGCCCGGGATTTCTGCATGTCAGTGCGCTTGCTGCCGGCGGCATAAATTGTGGGCAGGAAGACATTTTCCTCGGCGCTGGTGCGCGCCAGCAGGTTAAAATGCTGGAAGACAAACCCGATCGTTGAATTACGTAAAGCGGCCAGGTCGTTATCAGATAAGTGGGATATTTCGTAGCCCAACAATCGATAGGACCCCTCGTCCGGCACATCCAGCAGGCCGAGGATATGCAGGAGCGTGGATTTGCCGGAGCCCGATGGCCCCATGATCGCCACGAAATCGCCCGGCTCGATCGTCAGCGACACCCCGTTCAGGGCCTGCACCGCCACTTCGCCCATGGCGTAGGTTTTCGTGATGTTCTGAAGAGAGATCATGTAAAGAGATACTGGATACTGGCATCCAGCATACAGTATCACCCAACGGCTATCGTATCCGTTTTATTGTATTTTTGTCGTTATAAGTTCCAGAACATAGGGTGCGATATGCGCTGCCTTTTGCTGCTCGCCGGCGACATTCAAGTGGCAGTGGTCGGTCCAGTTGCCGGGTGAGATGATATCTGCCGGGAAGGGCGCGAAGCCCACCTTGTACTTTTGCGCAAAATCTTTAAATATCTGTTCATTGCGCAGAATTTGGCCCAGTTCAAAATCCTTGCCATTCACTTCGTATACGCCCGGAGCGGCACGAAAAGGCGCCAGCAGCACACGCGCGCCGTCAAACAGGGCTTCCTGGATCAGGGTTTCCATGTTGTGGGCAAAGGCCAGCTGGTCATAGGGTATTTCCACACCATCGTAGACAAATTGGCCATTGATCCTGAACCAGGGCGCCGCCGGGATGACGCCATCCTTGTCAACGAAATGGCTGCCGGTGAGCTGGTCCACGTAAAACACATTAAGCATAATGTAGCTGAGGAAGCGCGACTGGGCCAGCCAGCGCAGGCGCGGAGGAAGCGGGCGGAGATTAATCATCGGAAAGCGCCAGTTGCTGTTGTCCGGATGATAGTAGGCGCGCACATGGCCCTCGGCGTCGTTGCCGCCTTCATTAATGATGACAACGTCGGGGCGGTAATAGTGATATTTAAAATGGTAGTGCGTTAGGATCTCGGCTGATGTCCCATAAGACAACCCGCCGTTGAGCACCTCGACATCGCTCCAGCCTTGTGGCAGCTTGGCGCGTAATATTTCTTCGAGCACAGCCGGCCAGGTCTGGTTCGGCAAGGGCACGGTCGAGCCGTATGTCGTTGATCCGCCCAGGCAAATCACTCGCAAGACACCCGGCCGGCGGTCAAGGGGCACAAGCTTGCCGCGATAGCCCTCCGCGTTATGCTTCGGCACGTCCTTGGGGTAGCAGTAATTCGGCGCGCAGATATACATGAGGTAGGCCTGCCCGATCGCATTCTGCTCACGGGTCAACTGTATATTTTCGCGCCCCATCAGGATGCGTCGGCCGATCTGGCAGGACGGCGTCATCAGCCAGGCGCTCAAGCCTTCCACGGCTAGCGTGACCAGGGCGGTCAGGATAATGAGTGCGATGGTCAATTTAGCCCAGCGTGGCATGTTATCCTTATCCATATGACATTAGGAGTTTGTGCCCGCCGGCTACGGTCACTGCCACCGCCCACTAGGCATGCTCCTGATTTATCCAGAGAATTTGTATTGCCCTTTGAATTGGAAACTATCCACCCTGGCAGACTGTCTTGTCGAGTATATTGTCACCTGAATTTTGCGCCGAGCTGGCGCAAAATTCGGCATGGTTCAAAAAAGGGTTACACATTTTGTCAGCTCGTGGGGCATACGCTGGGACCAGCAATTGTCATTATGGCCTGCGCCTCCTGCCGCCTTGCGCGGCAGGGGCGACAGATTGGCTGGAAAAGGGCGCTTTCCCAGCCAATCTCTTCACCCGCGACGCAAGGTCGCGAGGGTCTAAAGGCCAGCATGCGAATTGCTGCGCCGGGACGAAGCCTTGATGAACAAGTTTGGTTAAAATGTTACCCAAGACAGACATCTTTTGAACCAGGCCCAAAATTCAGGTACTAGCAAACTAATCCGGGAGCCACTTTATTGCATGCGCCGTAGCAATCTGCACTCCTGATGCCCTGTGTTCGCCAGGCAAGCAGAAATAATTGGTTGCTCCTTTGACCCGCGTTGGCTATTATACAGACGGTTGGTTGAGTGCTTAAGTCTGTAGTAAATAAGTAGCTGGCAATCGCCGAAAGGGCAGCAATGCCATCCTTGCAACAACTTGTTGTTTTTCGGTTGGATAACCAGAAATACGCTGTGAGTCTGGAGGCAGTCGAGCGGGTGATTGCCGCCGTGGAAGTCACGCCGTTGCCAGAGGCTCCCGAAATCCTTGCCGGTATCATCAACCTGCGCGGGCGGATTGTCCCTGTCGTCGATCTGCGCCGCCGGCTGGGCTTGTCGGGCCGCGAGATCGCGCTGAGCGACGCGTTCCTCGTGGTCCGTTCCACGACCCGGACCATGGCCCTGATCGTCGATGGCGTGGAATGCGTGACCGAGATGGCGCCGAGGGATCTTATCGTTCCCGAGGCGATCTTTCCTGGGATCGGCGTGGTGGAAGGGGTCATGTGCCTGGATGACGGCCTGATCGTGATCCTTGACCTGGAGAAGTTCCTTGCCATTCCCAATGAAAAATCCCTGGAGCAGGCATTGCAGTCACAAGCAGCGCAGGCCTTCTGAACCACTGGCACCCATGATGCGTGAACTTTCAGGGCAATGTCTTTCTAAGCTGAGCGGGCTGATCGAGAGCCGGCTGGGTCTTTATTTCCCCAAGGAGCGCTGGCAAGATCTCAACCGGGGCTTTGCCCGCGCCAGCCGCGAATTCGGGTTCAACAACGTTGAAGACTGCTGTCAACAACTGCTCGCCTCAGCCATCAGCCCCCGGCAGATCGAAGTGCTGGCCAGCCATTTGACGATCGGGGAAACCTATTTTTTCCGGGACCCGGCCACCTTCGAGGTCCTCGAACGCGAGATTCTTCCGGAATGGATTCGCGCCCACCAGGGCGTGTCCCGGCCGTTGCGTATCTGGAGCGCCGGTTGCAGCACAGGCGAGGAGCCCTACACCCTGGCCATGGTGCTCAGCCGAATCGGCCACAACGGGATGGGCGACAGCCAGGCGACCATCCTGGCGACGGATATCAATCCGGCGGTTCTCGAAACCGCGGCGTACGGGGTCTATCGGGAATGGTCGTTTCGCAACATGCCAGCCGTTTTTCGTGCAAATTATTTCGCCAAAACTCCTGCCGGCGCCCTCCAGGTCTTGCCCCACTACCGAAAAAGGGTGACTTTCGCCTATCTGAACCTGGTGGAAGACGCCTATCCCTCTCTGCTGAACCATACGAATGCCATGGATATCATCTTTTGCCGCAACGTGCTTATGTATTTCTCGGAATCCCATCGCCGGGAAGTCTTGCGCCGTTTTCAGCGCTGCCTGGTCGAAGGGGGATGGCTGGTGCTGAGTTCCATCGAGGCAGCGCTGGTCCAGGACTCTGGCTGGGAGCTAGTCCGCTTCCCGGGCAATCTGCTGTTCCGTAAAAACAGCCGTCTGATTTCCCGGGAAGAGATCCTAACCTTTATTCCGCCGGTGCCGACAGATATGAGCCCGGCGTCGGCGCCGGCCGCGCCCCGGAAGACCATCCCCGTGGTCCAATCTCTGCGACCTGGGCCGTCGGCTCCGACCAGGGCAGAGCCAAAGCCGCAAGCGCTAGCTGTGGCCAGTCTTTATGAAGCGGCCTTGCGCCTGACAGAACAGAATCGACAGGAGGAGGCGGCTGAAAAGTTGTCAGTTATTCTAAACCTTGTAAAAGATCACTTGCCGGCTTTAGCGCTCATGGCGCGGGTGCGGGCGAACCAAGGCCGACTCTTTGAAGCGCTGGAGCACTGCGACAAGGCGCTGGCGGCCGACAAACTGAATCTTCCCGTCAATTACCTGTTGGCGAACGTGCTGATCGAGCTGGCCCGTGTTGCAGAGGCCCGGACCATATTGAAGCGGGTTCTCTACCTGGATCCCAAATTTGTGCTGGCTTCCTTTGCTTTGGGTAACCTGGACTGGCAGGAGGGAAAAATAAGGGAGGCCCGGCGCCATTTTGAGTATACAAGATGCCTGCTCAAAGAGTATGCTGAGGCTGATGTCGTTCCCGAGTCCGGCGGGCTGACCGCCGGAAGATTAACCCAGATATTGACTACACTGCTGGCCGAGGACAAGACAGCGCCATGAGCGAATCTGTTTCAATCCAGTCTCGCCCGGCTGCGGCTGGCCCCGCGCCAGATGGGGATGTTCTTAAAAAAGCACTGCTCCGCCGGCGTGCCGCCAGCTTGGCCCGCCGGGAGGATCAAGTCGATCAAGCAGGCACCTTTCTTGACGTGGTGGAGTTTCACCTGGCCACGGAACGTTATGCCTTCGAATCCATCCATGTTCGCGAAGTGTACCCGTTACACAACCTGACTCCGGTTCCCTGCACCCCCGCTTTCGTTCTCGGGATCGTCAACGTCAGGGGTCGGATTCTTTCCATCGTGGATCTGAAGAATTTTTTTGACCTGCCGGGTCGGAGTTTGGGCGATCTCAACAAGATCATCATTCTCAAGTGCGGCGCGATGGAAATGGGAATCCTGGCGGACCGGGTGGCCGGAACCCTGCGCCTCCGGCTGGACGATTTACAGCCGGCGTTGCCGACCCTGACTGGCATTCGCGAGAAGTATCTGAAAGGGATTGGCCCCGGCCAGCTGGTGGTTCTGGACGCGGCGAGAATCCTGGCGGATAAGAAGCTGGTGGTCCAGGAACAGGTTGCGGAGTAGGTAGGGCCGTCCAGCCTCTGCCGGACCTAATTTAATGTATAGGAACTTCAATATTGTAGCCGCGATCGATGATCGCGGTCTTGGCTTGAAGACCGACGTCATCGACGTCGGCTACAGCAAAAGTTGACCGGCTTCTGCCGGTCCTAATTTAAAAATGCGAGGCATAAAGAACGTTTGCAAAGAAGATTAAGGAATCAAGCTCAAAGGCTTGGTTTCAAACTGATTCCAGTTGCGGTGCAGCTGGAGACATCTGGAGAGGAAGCAAATCAATGAAGAACCTGAAAATGGTGACCAAACTGGCGCTGTCGTTCGGTTTCCTGATCATGCTCAGCATCATCCTGGGCGGGGTGGCCATTGGCGTCATGCGCTCGGTCCAAGACAAGGCTGTCCGCTTGGCGCAGGGCTATGTGCCCGAGGTGCAGGTTTCCAACGACCTCGAACGCCATTCGCTGGAAACCATGTATCAGATCCGCGGGTATGTCCTGTCGGGCGAACACACATATCTGACCACCGGCCGGAGTTCCCTGGCCAAGGTTAAGGGCGCTCTGATGAGCGCCAGGGAGCTGTCGCAGGAAGTAACCTACCTGCAAGCGTTGAAAGAGAATGCGTCCAAGGCGGAGATAGCGGTCGGAGAGTACGAAAAAATGTTGGAAGAGACCGTGAGCTTCAATGAGTCCATTGCTGCCAACCAGGGACTGCTGGACCAGGCGGCGGCCCAATTCATGGGCAGCGCGCACTCATTTCTGTCCGCAGAAAACAAAGCCATCGCGGATGCGATCGCCAAGACCAACGAAACCGGCGAGTTGTCCCTGCGCTTCCGTAAAAGCGTTATCATGAACGAGATCATGGATATTGGCAACGATATCCGCCTCGCCAACTTGCGCGCTCAGGTCGAGAACGACGCCGAGCATCTACAAGCTGTCGATTCCAAGTTCGAGAGCATCCGCGGCAAAATCAATGAGATCAGAGTTATCAGCAGCGACGAAGCTGAGCGCGCCGACATCGAGAAAAACGAGGAAGCGGCTGAGGCGTATCGCAAGCACATGACGTCCATTGCGGACGTGCGGCGAAAATCGATCGAAACCAACGCTAAGCGCCAGAATGCGGCGCAGGCCGTGCTGGATGCCTCCCGGATGGTGGCCCAGGCCGGCATGGCCCGGACCACGAAGGTGGCCGACGAGGCCGTGGCCAGTTTTACGTTGGCCGAGGTCACGATTTACATGGGCATCGCGCTGGTCCTGATCGTGGGCATTATTGTGACCTTCATGCTCACCCGCAGCATTACCGGCCCCCTTGTCCAAGGGGTGGCTTTCGCCAGGAAAATGGCTGAGGGTGATTTTACACAGAAGCTGGAGATCGACCGTCGGGACGAAATCGGCGTGCTGGCCAGTGCGCTGAACGACACGATGACCAGCCTGCGTCTGCAGATCCAGGAGACTATCAGGGCGGCCAATATCATCGCGAGCACGACCGGTGAGATTTCCACTTCAGTGGCGCAGGTGGCGGCCGGCTCTGCCGAAACGGCCACCGCCGTCAGCGAGACCACCGCCACGGTGGAAGAAGTCAAACAGACCTCGGTGATCTCCAGCGACAAAGCCAGGGCGGTGTCGGACAGCGCCGGCCGGGCCGTTCAGACATCGCAGGCGGGGAAGCAGTCGACCGAGGCCGCGATCGAGGGCATGAACCACATCCGCCAGCAGATGGCATCGATCGCTGAAAGCATTGTCCGGCTCAGCGAGCAAAGCCAGTCCATCGGCGAAATCATCTCCTCGGTGGACGATATCGCCGAGCAGTCCAACTTGCTGGCGGTCAACGCCTCGATCGAGGCCGCCAAGGCGGGCGAGCAGGGCAAGGGGTTTGCTGTGGTGGCCCAGGAAATTAAAAGCCTGGCCGGGCAGTCCAAGCAGTCGACCGAAAAAGTCCGCAGCATCCTGAACGACATTCAGAAGGCGACCAGTGCCGCCGTCATGGCCACGGAACAGGGCAGTAAAGCGGTTGAGGCCGGGGTCCAGCAGGCCTCGCAGACGGGCGTGGCGATTGGCAACCTGTCGGGGCAAATCCAGGAAGCCTCGCAATCGGCGATTCAGATTGCCGCCTCCAGCCAACAGCAGCTGACCGGCATGGGGCAGGTTGCCCTGGCGATGGCAAACATCAAGACGGCCAGCGAACAAAATGTCGAAAGCATGGAACAGCTCAAGGGCGCCGCGCGCAATCTCCAGGAGCTGGGCGGCAAGCTGAAGGACATGGTCTCTCAGTATAAAATTTAAGACGGCGCCACAGGCTGTGGCGCCCTGCCTAAAAAAGCGCGGTGGATGCCTCCACGGCGGGTCGTCCCGCCCAATTAAAGGGAACTGATGAGCAACCCGGAAGACGCATTTCTCAAGGAGCTACTGGCGGCGTTTCACACGGAAGCTGAGGAACACCTCGGGCTGATCGCCGTGGGACTCTGGGAGCTGGAGAAAACTCCCGAGGGCCCGGAACGCGCCGCCATTCTGGAAGGCATTTACAGGGATGCCCATAGCTTGAAAGGCGCCGCCCGCTCCGTCAATATCGCGGAAATTGAAACCGTCTGCCAGTCTCTTGAAAACATGTTCGCGGCCTCGAAGCGCAACACGCTTCGCCTCGGACAGGCGCATTTCGACGCCATTCACCGGGCCCTCGATGTCATCCGCCCGATCGCGAAGGGCGAAGGGGCCAAGGCTGATGATATCGCCGGGGTGCTCGGCCAGCTGGCGGCCCTGGCGCCGGCTGACGTCCTGTTCCCGCCCGCCGCCCGCGTTCTGCCCCCGGCCCCGGACTCCAAGCCGGAAACGCCGGTGTCCTCTTGTCCGGACCATCCCGCGGAAACCTTGCCCAAGCGTGCTGCCGGGGCCGAAACGGTTCGCATCGGGGTGGACAAACTGGATGCGCTCTTTTTCCAGGCGGAAGAAATGCTGGCGGTCAAGCAGGCCGTAGCCCAAAGAGCCAGCGCCCTCCGGGAAATGGAATTCTCGTTTGCCCAATGGAAAACGGAGAGCGCCAAATTCACCACCCGCCTGGGATTGGCCATGCCGTCTGCGGGGAGCCAGTCTCACCCGGAGGGGGATAAGATTACGGAGCTGCTGGCGTGGCAGTCAGCCCGGATGAAAGCCATGGAGGAAACGCTCCGGCTTATCACCCGGCAGGCGGATGATGACCAGCGGACAACCGGGCGGATGATCAACGAGCTGCTCGAGGATGTAAAAAAAGTGATCATGCTGCCTGCTGCCCGTCTGCTGCAAAGCTATCCGAAGACGATTCGCGACCTCTGCCGCAGCCAGGGCAAGGAAGCTGCAGTGCTGATCGAAGGCGGCGACATCGAGATTGACAAGCGGATCCTCGACGAGATGAAAGATCCGCTGACGCACCTCTTGCGCAACTGCGTGGATCACGGGCTGGAAACGCAAGCAGTCCGCAAACAGAAGGGCAAGCCGGCCGCCGGTGTCGTGAGAATAGGACTTTCGCACCTGGACAGCCGGCATGTTCAAATCGTGATCGAGGACGACGGGGCCGGGATTGAGGTGGCGGCCGTAAAGGCTGCGGCGATCAAGCAGGGCTTGCTGTCGCCCGCGGAGGCCGAGCGCCTGTCCCACGAAGAAACGCTCCTGCTTATCTTCCAGTCCGCCGTGTCAACACGTTCGCAGGTCAGCGAGCTCTCGGGCCGGGGACTGGGCCTGGCCATCGTCCGCGAGAGGGTGGACCGGATGGGCGGGCGAGTGTCCGTGGAGACGCGTCCCGGCGAGGGCACAACCTTCCGTATTCTTCTCCCGCTCTCCCTGGCCACTTTTAGGGGGATTCTGGTACAGGCGGCGGAACAGCTCTTTGTCATTCCGGCGGTAAATGTCGAACGGGGAATTCACGTCAAGCCGGAGGATGTGAAGACGGTGGCTAATCGGGAGACAATCCTTTTCGACGGTCAATCGCTGGCCCTGGTCAGGCTGCATTCGATTCTGGAGTTGCCGACGCCGGCCAAGGAAGGAAAAACGTCTTTTTCCGCTGTCGTGTTGGCGGTTGGCGATCGGCGTCTGGCCATTGGAGTTGATAAGGTCCTGGAGGAGAATGAAGTCCTGGTCAAGAGCCTGGGAAAACAGCTGGCCCGGGTGCGGAATATCGGCGCTGCCACCGTCCTGGGATCGGGCGCGGTCGTTCCGATTCTCAACCCGGCGGACCTGATCCTGTCGGCGATTCGGGCGACCGGATCGGCCTCCGCGGCGGCCGCCCCGACCGTGCCGGAATTGGCGCAGGCGCCTGATATCCTCCTGGCCGAAGATTCGATGACCTCCCGGATGCTGTTGAAGAACATCCTGCAATCGTCCGGGTACCAGGTCCGGGCGGTCGTGGACGGGGCGGAAGCCTGGGCCCTGCTCAAGACGAAACCATTTGCTGCCGTCGTTTCCGATGTTGAAATGCCGCGCATGGACGGATTTAAGCTGACCGCCCGGATTCGCGCCGACCCTAAACTGGCGGATCTGCCGGTGATTTTGGTCACGGCCCGCGAGGCCCGCGAGGACCGGGAGCGCGGCATGGAGGCGGGCGCCAGCGCCTACCTTGTGAAAAGCAGTTTCGATCAAAGCAACCTGCTGGAAACCCTGAAACGCCTGTTGTGACCTTGGAGCATCGATGATTGATGTGTTAATAGTTGATGATTCGCCGGTGGCGCGCCGGCTCCTGGAGCATATCCTCAGCGCCGATCCGGAGGTGAGTGTGGCGGGTAGTGTCGGGAGCGGCGCCGAGGCCCTGCAGTTTATAGCCCGGCGTAAGCCGCACGCGATCACCATGGATATCGAAATGCCGAACATGAATGGCATCGAAGCCACGCGCCGCATCATGGAAACGAGCCCGATTCCCATTGTGATAGTTACCGCTGGCTATCAGCCATCCATGGTCGACAAGGCATTTTCGGCGATGGAAGCGGGCGCCCTGGCCATCCTCGCAAAACCTTACGGCATCGGGCACCCAGACTATGCCCGGCTGGCACGGGAGATTGTCACGACCGTCAAGCTCATGTCGGAAATCAAGCTGGTGACCCGGCCGGCCACGCTCACGGCCGCCAGGCCGCTGGCCCCGCGTGTGCAACCGGCGGCCGCCGGGGATATCGAACTCATAGCTGTCGGCGCTTCAACCGGCGGGCCGCAAGTTCTGGAAAAGATTCTCTCCGGACTGCCGGAGTCTTTCGATATTCCGCTGGTCATAGTCCAGCATATTGCCGTAGGTTTTTTGCAGGGGTTGGCGGACTGGCTGAACCTGGCGTCCGGGCCGCGCGTGTCCGTCGCCGTCCATGGCGAGCGCATCCTGCCCGGGCACGCCTACCTGGCGCCAAACGATTTTCAAATGGAGGTTACTCCGGCGCTAACCCTGTCGCTGAGCAAAGACGCGCCCAAGCGGGTTTTTTGTCCCTCGGTGAACGTCCTGTTTCAATCCGTGGCTGCTGCGTTCGGCAGGCGGGCGGCGGGGGTCTTGCTCACGGGCATGGGCAATGACGGCGCCGAGGGGCTGCAGCTGATGAAGCAGAGTGGCGCTCTGACCGTGGCCCAGGACAAAGCCAGTTCGGTGGTCTACGGCATGCCGGATGAAGCCGTAAAAATAGGCGCTGCCAGCCATATTCTGCCGCCAGCGGATATTGCCAAGCTCCTGAGCGGACTCAGCCGTACGACGCCGCGTTAACGTTGCGGACATAATGAATACCGAACCGGACATTCTGATCGTGGAAGACAGCCCCACCCAGGCCCTGCTGCTGAAACATCTGCTGTCGCCCTGTGCGTATCCGATAACGGTCGCGCGCAGCGGCGAAGAAGCTCTGGCCCGGATCAGGGAGCGCCGCCCCGCCCTGGTGATCAGCGATTTTGTCATGCCGGGCATGAATGGCCGGGATCTCTGCCGGCAGGTCCGGCAGGATCCCGTTTTGAAAGGGATCCCGTTTGTGCTGATGACAGCGCAGTCCGATCCCGCCGAAGGACTGGCGCCGGACGAGCGGGGGGGGGCTGATATGTTTCTGACTAAGCCGGTGACCCGGGAACAGCTGCAACAGGCGTTGAAGGCCTTGTTACGACAGCCTGGAGCGTGAAAATTGCATCCGCGCAATTTTCCGGTCATACGCGCCTCCGGATTCATCGTCTCGCAATCTAAACTCTTATGGTATCTTTTCCCCATCAGGTCTGTCATGGCGCACTGAACGCCAAGCATAGGCTTCTTAATTTCGAACCGGCGTGATAAAAGGATCCGCATGAAATAAGTATTGGCCATAGACCAGGGCACAACCGGCAGCAGGGTCGTGCTGTACGATAAATTCGGCAGGAAAATGGTCGGCGCTTACGAGGAATTTCCCCAGCACTTTCCCAAACCCGGGTGGAGCATGATCCCCATGATCTCTGGAACAGCGTCAACAACTCCATCCGAATTATTAAATGCCGGCAAGAGGCGACTTTTTTCGAGACACGGCCTGATCACGGGTATTACCAGGGGCACCCGTAGAGGCCACCTGGCCCGGGCGGCTATCGAAGCCATTTGTTACCAGACCAAGGACATTATGATCGCCATGGAAAAAGATTCGGGGCTGAAGATAAGGAGCTTAAAAGTTGACGGCGGCGCGGTTTTAAATGATCTTCTATGCCGTTGCAAGCGGATATCTTGAGCCGGGAAGTGGTCAGACCCAAGGTCATCGAGATCATCTCGTTGGGCGCCGCGTATCTTGCAGGACTTGCCGTCGGCTACTGGAAGAACGCGGAGGGCATCAAGGGCTATTGGAGAATTGGCCGAACCTTTAAGCCCCCTAAAATGTCCCGACGCGCAGCAGAGGAGCTTTATAACGGCTGGCTTGCGGCCATCAAGCTAACGCTTGCTTAAATACAATTATCCGGTGCTGTAATACGACGATTGTTTATGCAAATAGCCTTGAAACAGGTAGCGGGAAAAATGCTGGCGCTGGTGCTGCTCATGGTCCTGATGCTGGCGTGTGTGCCGTTCATGAATGCGGACACTACTGCGATGGTGCATGTCACGCGCTTTGAGATTGTTTCGCATGGCATGACCGTCGGCCATGGACGAATCATGCGCACGCCAACGCTTCGCGACGGCCAGCCCTGTATGGAGACACGCCAGCTTATAGAATCCAAGGTGAACCTGCTGTTTTTCAAGTATGCCTTAAAAACGGATGAGCTCTGGGTCAGCGATGCTGGTGGGTTGGTTGCCTACAAATATGACGGCATAGAGAATGGGCGGCCTAAGAGGGTCAGCGGCGAATTAGACGATGGTCTATTCCGTTTTGAAATTATCGAGGCGGCACAAAAAAGTGCCTGGTCAACGCCACGCACGGCCTTTGAGTTATCCGCCAACAGCCAGCCCGGGCAGGCGCTCGCGGATGGTGCGGTCACCAATGTTTTAGTTCTGGACCCGTGCGCATGCAGCGTTACGCAATGCGCATATCGCGGAACAGGCATGGCAAAGCTGACCGTCGGCCAGCGTCAAATAATGTGCCATACGATCACGATCGAGCGCCCCGGCGCAAACATCCGACGCTGGTATATCACGGATGAGTTCGGCCCTTTGATTTTGCGCGAGGACGGCCGCGAAGAACGCGGGCCGTATTCACGCCGCGCCATCAGTATGGACCTGGAACCGCAAGTGGCTGAATGAAGCAGAGTGTCAGGTGTTATGGCCTTTAATCCCGCACGACCTTGCGTCGCGGGTAAAGAGATTGGCCGGCAAAACGCTCTATTTCAACCAATTTGTCACCTCTGCCGCACAAGGTGGCAGGCGGCGCAGATCAATGCGCATGGTCGGCAGAGCTGTCTCAGGCGGTTATTTGAATTATGCTGATCCGATCGGCGTCCTGGTTGTCGTCGGCTTGGTGAGCGGTAAACAGTTTCCGCGGGTGGCATCGGGGACCGTCGTTTTATCTGGGAAAATAAGAAAAAATTCAAATTCATATTGACCGGCATCCGGCGCAAGTGCATTCTGCATGCGCTAACCCAAGCGTAACTCGTGAAGGATTCGGAGAACAATGAACGGATTCGGAAATAAAAATAATTCGAACGGAAACCGGCGTAAGTTTCTTTTTGTATCTTTTGAAAGCCTGAGCGGCGACTTGGCTTGGCAGATAAAAAAAGAGGGGCATGAAGTGCTGGTGTTTATCGAGAAAAATACCGACAAGGATGTTTACGACGGCATTCTGGACAAGGTCGATGACTGGAAGAAGCATATTGAGTGGGCGGATGTTATTATTTTTGACGATATCGGCTTCGGCGATATCGCGGAGTCGCTGCGCGCCGTCGGGAAACTTGTCGTCGGCGGTAGCAAATATACCGACAGGCTTGAGGAGGACCGGGAGTTTGGCCAGAACGAGATGCAAAAAGCCGGCATGTCCGTGCTTTCGCACTGGGACTTCGCTGATTTTGAATCGGCCATAAGTTTCATTAAAGCAAACCCGGGCAGGTACGTTTTCAAGCCCTCGGGCAACACTTCTTCCGACCAGAAAGGAATATTGTTTCTGGGTCAGGAAGAGGACGGTAAGGACCTGATAGAGATCCTCGAGCAAAACAAAAAAACTTGGGCCAGAAAAATAAAGAAATTTCAACTACAGAAGATGGCCGAAGGCGTCGAAGTGGCGGTTGGCGCGTTTTTCAACGGCGAGGATTTTATCTACCCCGTTAATGTTAATTTTGAGCATAAAAAGCTGTTTCCCGGAGATCTTGGTCCCTATACCGGTGAGATGGGCACTTTGATGTACTGGTCGCCCGGGAATGAGATATTCAGGGACACGCTGCTGAAAATAAAGGCCGAGTTGGCGCAGTCGGGCTATATCGGCTATATCGACATAAACTGCATAGCGAACGCCAAGGGGATATATCCGCTGGAGTTCACATCGCGTTTTGGATATCCGACGATAAGCATACAGGCGGAAGGTATTTCAAGCGCATTGGGAGACTTTTTTTACAAGCTCGCGAAGAAAGAAAAGACAGAGCTTAAAATCAAAAAAGGCTTTCAGATAGGGGTCGTGATTGTTATCCCTCCATTCCCATACGAGGACAATAGGGAGGCCGCGATATACCGTGATCTTTCAGTGCTTTTTAGGAAAAAGAACCTTGACGGAGTTCATCTCGGCGATATTAAAATGGTGAACGACACCTGGGTTGTCGCGGGTGATTCAGGCTATGTGCTGGTGGTCACAGGCTCGGGCATAACCGTGGAAGAAGCCAGAAAACAGGTTTATGCCAGAGTCAACAACATCATCCTCCAGAATATGTATTACCGCACGGACATAGGCGCCAAGTGGCTCGGCGATTCGGACCGACTGCATATGTGGGGCTATTTGTATTGAACGGGTCATTGCGCCATATATTTGAGTTCGTCGTTGGCGAGCAATTGTTGCTTATCGGTTGGCAGGCTCAGATTGCTGATCACAATCCTGCCCGTGGAATCCCCTTTCCAGGCTTTAGCCAGGTACCAAAGCGCCTGGGGTGAAGCCTTTTTGACGATATACCAGTAGCCAACCGTCGGCTCATCATCGATTTGCATGCGTAGCATAATCTGCCATGGGTAATCCGCTTTGGCCTTGCGCTCGGGAGTGCTTAGCATGTCTATTTTTCCGCGCTGATCGGCGGACACTCCGGGAAGAAAGCCGCGCAATTGCAGGATCGAACAATAGAACGAAGCCGACAGGATATTGCGCGCGTTTTCGTTATTCGAGGGATCAAACTTTTTTTTGCCCGTAGTGTTGCATCCGGTCAAGAGCAGGATTATAAACAGGCTTGTGATTAATTTACTCATATTGCGAGCGATTTTCGGCATGTTTCGGGCGTTGTTGCCAATAACACGGACAGGTTTATAGCAAAAAATGGTCTTGTTTGCCCCTTCAGACTTCCTGATCCGGGCGGAAAATAAGATGGCACCTTTTAGCGGTTTAGACAAGCGCAGAGATCATCCGCGCATTTGTTTCCGGGTGACGAAAATGAAGATTGGTTAGGTCGGT
>CAZALU010000012.1:34425-51820 GCA_964486075.1 uncultured Verrucomicrobiota bacterium | reverse complement strand
GATCCGGCCGATCTTGATCGTGGATGAACCGCAGAGCGTTGACGGTGGGCTTGAAGGCAGAGGCAAGGAAGCCCTGGGAGCAATGAATCCGCTTTGTTCGTTGCGGTATTCCGCGACGCACGTGGACAAGCACCACATGGTTTATCGCCTGGATGCCATTGATGCGTACGAGCTGAAGCTTGTAAAGCAGATTGAGGTGGCGGGTGGGCGCGTTGAAGGCGGCCATAACAGGCCGTATGTTCGTTTGATTTCGGTGAGTAACCGGCGGGGCGCTATCTCGGCCCGCGTGGAATTGGACATGCAGGTGCAAGGCAGCGTTCGCCGGCAGGAAATGACAGTTCAGGACGGGGATATGCTGGACCAGGTAACCGGCCGGGATATTTACCAGAACTGCCGGGTTGGCGAAATTCGGGTCGAAAAGGACAATGAGTTCATGGAGTTGCGGTATCCTGGCGGTGAGAAGTACTTGCGACCTGGAGAGGCGTACGGCGACGTGGGAGCATTGGCGGTTCAGCGGGAGATGATCCGACGCACGATCAAGGAGCACTTGGACAAGGAGATGCGCTTGCGCCCGCAGGGGATCAAGGTGTTGAGTCTGTTCTTTATTGACGCAGTGGAAAAGTACCGGAAGTACAATGCGGACGGCAACGCGGTGAAGGGCGAATACGCATTGATCTTCGAGGATGAGTATCGGCGGCTGGCAAAGCATCCTGATTACCAGAGTTTGTTTAAGGAAGTTGACATAACGACCGCGGCCGAAGACGTGCACAACGGGTACTTTTCGATCGACAAGAAGGGCGGATGGACGGATACGGCCGAGAACAATCAGGGGAATCGCGACAACGCCGAGAGGGCGTATAGTCTGATCATGCGGGATAAAGAGAAACTCCTGAGTTTTGAGACGCCGCTCAAGTTCATTTTCTCGCATTCGGCTTTGAAAGAAGGATGGGACAATCCGAACGTCTTTCAGATATGTGCCCTCCGCGAGATGGGGTCAGAACGTGATCGCCGGCAGACCATCGGGCGCGGGATGCGTCTTTGCGTAAATCAGCAGGGCGAACGGTTGCGCGGGTTTGAAGTGAATACCCTGACGGTCGTGGCGACAGAAGGCTATAAGCAGTTTGCCGAGAACCTTCAGAAAGAGATTGAGGAAGACACAGGCATTCATTTTGGCGTGGTTGAGCATCACCAGTTTGCTGGGATTGCCGTTGTTGGACCAGACGGCAAGGCCACTCCTTTGGGTTTTGAGCAGTCGAAATTGCTGTGGGGGTATCTGAAAGACGCTGGGTATGTGAATCTCCACGGGAAGGCACAGGACGCGCTGAAGCAGGCATTGAAGGATGGCACGTTCACGCTCCCGGAGCCGTTTACGTCTCAAGTGCCGCAGGTGAAGGAGATTCTGCGGAAGCTCACGGGCAAACTGGAGATCAAGAACGCCGACGAGCGGAAGCAGGTGAAAACCCGGCAGGCCGTGTTGCAGAGCGCCGAATTCAAGGCCTTGTGGGATCGCATTAAGCACAAGACCACGTATCGTGTCGAGTTCGACAACGATAGGCTCATTCAGACTTGTAAGGATGCGATCCGGGTTGCGCCGCCCATCACAAAAACGCGGCTTCAGTGGCGCAAAGCAGACCTGGCAATCGGAAAAGCCGGCGTCGAGGCAACGGAAACGGCGACGTCTGCGCCCGTGGCGCTGGATGAACAGGACATCGAGTTGCCCGATCTGTTGACGGACCTACAGGACAAAACACAACTCACACGGCGGAGCATTGCCACGATTCTAATCGGGAGCGGCCGTCTGGACGACTTCAAGCGAAATCCCCAGGAGTTCATCGAAGTGGCAGCGGAGGCGATCAACCGTGCGAAGCGGTTGGCCCTGGTGGATGGGATCAAATACCAGCGGTTGGGCGACGAACATTACTATGCACAGGAGTTGTTCGAGAAAGAGGAGTTGACGGGTTATCTCAAGAGTATGCTGGACGTAAATCATTCGGTCTACGAACAGGTGATTTACCAGTCGGGCACAGAGCGGACTTTTGCTGAACAGTTGGAAAAGAACGAGGCGATCAAGGTCTACGCGAAGTTGCCCGGTTGGTTCAAGGTGCCGACGCCTCTGGGGACGTACAATCCGGACTGGGCGGTACTGGTGGCGAAGGACGGGGCAGAGCGCCTCTACTTCGTCGTCGAGACCAAGGACAGTCTCTTTACCGATGATCTCCGCGACAAGGAAAGCGCCAAGATCAAGTGTGGCGAGGCCCACTTTGCCGAACTCGCCACTCACAACAGCCCCGCCGCCCAATTCATTAAAGCCACGAAAATCGCCGACCTGATGGCACACGTTAATGATGGATGAGAGGATTATCACATGAAGCAACGAGCACAACTTGTTTGCCAGCACCTTGAAAATATTTCCCGCGAGGCGTTGGAGAGGAATCCAGAGGTCATCTATCAATACGTCCGCAGTCGTCAGGGCGTGTATGCTTTGTACCGGCGCGGAAAGTTGTACTATGTGGGACTTGCCACAAACTTGCGCAATCGGCTGAAGCATCATCTCAAAGACAGGCACGGGCATTCATGGGACCGGTTTTTTCCGGTAATGACCGTCCGCCCGTCAATAATCATGACTTTGTCGTGTGCTTTGGCGTGATTGGTGTCAATCCGCGGCGTAATCCCTGCATCAGCAAGACGGTCTGCCTTTGATTTTTTTTTTCATTTTTTCGTCCTCCGTCCAGAATGACCATGACCTTGACTCCCCGCTTGTGAGCATCGACAAGCCCATCCGCTATCGGCTCGGACGTGAAGGAATACGCTTGCACAAGGATGATGTTTGGCGCCATGCCCAGTTCCGCGACTATGGCTTCCGTGCAACCGCCGTCAGGGGAGAAATAGACTGACCATGCCGGCTGGGTAGGGAATGGTTTGACGGGAAAAGTTTGGGAACAGCCCAGCAGAGAAAACAGCAAGATAATGCTGAATGGGCAAACAAATCTCATTAACCAGACGACCGGTGGCGGCCTGCGTCGGGTCTTCTGGATCAGGTAGGCTTCTTCTTTCATGGGGTTCAATATCGGAGCCCGCCCGATAAAATAAAAAGGCGCGAACTCCAAGTTCATGCTTCGTCTGAGGTACCTGCAAGCACCCGTTTAGAAACACAAGACAAGAAGCCGCGCCCCATATAGAGCGCGTTCCCGTTCAGTTCCGTTTCTAAACGTCGAAAGTTTGCAGGTTTTCAGACGAAACGATTATTGCGCGTTAACGCATTAATTTTATTGCTTTGCTTTTATTGTGTCAGTCAATCCTCCAGTTATGAATGCCGATTCAACGTATCACAAGCTGACAGTATAGTGGGGAGGCCGAAGGATTAAAAAGGGAAAGGTTCTCATACTCACCGCGTGCGCCGGCCAGGGGCGAAAACGCGCTTGTACCGTCCCGGCTGGCCCTGGGCCGTGTTCAAGGATGCGAAGCGGAAACCGGCCTTGCCTTCTATAGTCTCATCCTTGCGCGTAGGGCGCACGCTGATGCCCTTCCCGGCGCCTATCGCCCGTCACCCATATCAAGACACCCCCGGCCGGCGATCGGGGAAATACGTCCTCATATTATCCTGCTTTCGCGCCAAACTGAATGATTTTGCCCTTGCTGGCCGGCGTGATGCGCCAGAACTTTTCCGCCTCGGCCTGCTCCGCGCGCGGCGATGTAATGGGTTTTAACGGTCTTGATCGTGTTGCCCATCTGAATAGCCGTCTTGTCTTTGTTGCGGTGCATGGCCCAGTGCATTGTGCCGAAGTCATAGCTTATATCTTTTGCCCTTGATATGACTCCGCTAGTGGTATAATCTCGGTTCTGCGCTTTGCATGAGTGTTATGCTGCTTGACTGTCAAGGATAGGGGGGGAGCCTAATCCTTCTTGGTCTTTCAGGCGGTGGTATGGCACAAATATCCAACATCAATTTTGAGATCATTGAGATAGTTCAATGTTGACAGTACCGGAGGGATGGCAGAGTCCGGTTGAATGCGCATGACTCGAAATCATGTGTGCTCGCAAGGGCACCGGGGGTTCGAATCCCTCTCCCTCCGCCAATTTGACGCGCCTGCCCGCTGCCCATCAGCGTCAACCTAATAACTATTTAATCATGGTCTCAACAACCGATCCCAAAGTGAATAGGAGGGCAAAAGATGGTTACAATTCAAAGGCAAGGGATAAGAAGGAATTCTGTATATGCGGCAAGGACGGTGTGGGCAACCGCATGCCTGCTGGGCCTGGCCGCCGGCGGCTTTGGCGCCCCGGCCTATGATATAGCCGTGGAAGACACCATGGCCCGGGTGCGGCTCGACGCGCCCTATGCCGGTTTCGGGTGCTGCGAAGACGGCGCCCTCTCCTCGCGCCCACATAAGGGATCCTTGCCCGCACCTCCGGTCCAGATCAGCCAGGCTAAACCGGGCGAATATTGTCGGCAAGCGGATATTGCGGCCGCCGGTGGCGAATCCGAAGGCTTCCAGATTGTGATCATGCCCAAGGATGCGGACTTGAGCCAGGTGACGTTGACGGTTTCGGCGTTGAAGTTGGCAAGCGGGTCAAGCAGCATCGGCGCCGACCAGATATCTTTTAACCAAGTCGGATTTGTCCAGACAAAAAAACCCGGGTATGCTGTGGACAGGACCGGATGGTTTGCAGATCCTCTGCTTAATCCTTCGCAGTTCGACGTGAAACAAGGCGATGTCCAGCCGGTTTGGGTCACGATCCGCGTGCCTACAGGAACGCGGCCAGGAGACTATACCGGCGCGATCACGGTGAAACCGCAGAACGCCGAGGCTACAATCGTGCCGGTTAAACTCAAGGTGTGGGGGTTTGAAATACCGCCTCAAAAGAATACGCTCAAACTGGCTTTGGCGTGGGCCGAGGGTGTCTCGCGGGCCATTCACGGGAAGACGGACTGGGATGCGAAAGGATTGAAACGCAAATATGTGGATATGCTGCTGGCCCATCGCATCGGACCGGACGATATCTACCGGGGGGCGCCGCAGAGCGTCGAGGACGCCAAGTACGCGGCAGAACGGGGCGCCACGGCCATCAACCTGTTTAACGTCGGCTGGCCCGCCAGTTACACGGATGCCCAAATCGAAGCGATTTTGAAGAAAATCGAGGGGGTGTGGCAACAGTACCAGGATGCCGGCATAGCCGACAAGGTTTACATCTACGGATTTGACGAGACCTATCACGAAAAGGCGATCAAGCAGATTTACGGCGCCATCGGCAAGAAATTCCCCGGACTGAAACGAGCCGTGAGCGTGGGCTGGAAAGGGCACGAGGCGGTGATCGATGACGTTGACATCTGGAGCATGAGCACGGGCACCTATTGGGCTAATTTTCATAAACAAGATGAAATGCTGGAGAAGATGCGTGCCAAGGGCCAACAATTCTGGATGTATCTCAGTAGTTCCTCCGCCCCGTCAAGGCCGAATGTGTGGATTGAAAACGCTCTGATTGAATCGCGGAGCCTCGGCTGGATCTTGTACCAGCACGATGCTGACGGCTTGTTGTATTATTTTATTAATATCTGCGAGCATGGCACTCCGAAGCCCATCGACGAATTCGCCGGACCACGCACGCCTTGGAATCCGCGCAGTTTTCAGAACTTTAACGGCGACGGCCATCTGATCTATGCCGGGCAGAGTGGGCCGCTGTCATCCGTCCGACTGGCCAACATCCGCGACGGGATAGAGGATTACGAGTATCTGAAAACGCTTGAGCGTCTTTTGTTGAAACACGGAAAGGCGAAAACCCCTAAAGAGGCCCGGAACTACGTCAAGGATAATTTCGTTAAGTTCGTCACGGTGAACCTGTGGATTCATACGCATGAGCCGGCCCTGCTGCGCGGCATGCGGGCCAAGGTCGCCCTGGCGATTGAAGAGCTGGATAAAACGGGTCTATAGTGTTTCAGATAAATAACGTAACAATGCGAGACGAAGTTCTAAGGGAACCCACCCCTCGCCCCTCCAAGGAGGGGAACTGATTGGTTTGCAATATCTGGATCTTCCGCGGAATCTGTGGGTAGATCGGAAATAATTCACCAGCAGGCACGGAAGCACGGAGAAGAGATTGCTTGAAATTGCCTGACAATTAACCACCCATAAATTGTGCTATGGAACCTAAATTTTATAAAAAATTAGGCAATAACTGTTTATATATTCACAGCCATTTCTTGCCTGGCACTTTTTGGTGGCGTTAGGCGGGCTGATCCAAGTCGAAGGCAGGTTAAGGTTTCGAAAAATGGCTTGGCACATTTTTAGACTTATGGCAGTGCTGTAGACGCGGCGCCCGCGCCGCTTTGCGCTGCCGGATGAGAACGCGGCGATGGCGCCGCGTCTACGAATGTGCCAGCCTATGTTCCGCCCGGATCAGGAAGTCTGAACTTACGACGGGTACGCCCGGATGTTGCTGCTCATCAGGAACAGGAAAATCAACCCCAAATCCGTCTTGGACGCCAGGAATTATAATTATGGCAGAAGCCTCCTGCCGCCTTGTGCGGCCGGGGCGCAGATTGGCTGGAAAAGCTTGCTTTCCAGCCAGTCTCTTTACTCGCGACGCAACGTCACGGGGGGGGCTAAATGCCATCATCACAATTGTTGCTTGGACGCATTCCGTGCTTGATATGGCTTGGATAATCAGGCAACTTGTTTTCGTAACTGCTTGGGCGCCGCACCGAGACTGGTGGTCACCCGAGCGCAACAAACGCTATGCCTGCGCCCGACGGATGGGGCGCGATCAGAAAGTGTTGCCTGGAAAGACGTGGCCCAAGGCAACATGATCGGATTTTAGACAACCACGAAAAAAAAGGTAAACAAATGCAAAAGCGCTTAATGGTGTTTTGGGTCGGGTGTTTCGCATTGCTATTCATGCTAACCGCGGCCCGGGCGCAGGACGGCGAACGGAATAACCGGTTTGGCGTGGGCGCGCATTACTGGACAACCATTAAAAATGTTGATGTCCACAATGTGGACAAAGACGGTTTTTCATACTTGTTGAGCTACCAGTACCGCTACGAATGGATCGGTATCGAAGCGGATGTGGAATGGTTTAAAAAAGGTTTTGGCGGCGCTGCCCAGGATGTGTATCAACCCCAGGCCTATCTCATAGTCGGAAAAGTCATTTACGTGGCCGCCGGCATCGGCGGCTACTATTCGGACGGCAAGCTCGCCGATAACCCTTTCTACGCCTTTCGCGCCGGGCTGGATATTCCGATTTTGCCGATTTTGCGCCTGGACGTAAATGCCAATTACCGTTTTGAAACTTGGGATGACCTTAGTACGGAGGGCAAAGAGATCAGCACCGACACCGTAACGCTCGGCGTTGCTGCGCGTCTGGCATTCTGACGGGAACCATGGCGGAATTAATCAACATTTTTTCCTGGTCTATTTCGGCGCGAGACGGTTTTGCCGAATGCCGCCGCCGGCGTTACTGGGCGAAATACGCCATGTGGAACGGCTGGAAGGCAGAGGCGCCGGCAATTCGGCGGATCGCCTACCGCTTGAGCAAGATGGAGAACCGCTTCACTTTGCGGGGTAACGCCGTCGAACTGGCCGTTATGTGGGCACTGCGCCAGCAGCAGGACGGTCGGGTGGTTACGTCCGACGAGGCCTATGAAGCTGCCGCCAAGCCCTACCTGAACCGCTGCTGGAGCGAATCGCGCAAAAAACTCTGGCAGTCGAATCCCAAGAAATACTGTTGTCTGCATGAACATTATTATGCGGAATTTTGCCACGAGCCGGCGGAAGACATGACCGGTCGCATGATCGGTCAGGTGCGGCAATGCATCGGTAACTTTCTGGAAAAAAAACTGCCTGGGTTGAGCGCCATCCGTCCGGAACAGGAACTGCCCATCGGCACCATGGGCGCCGGCGACCCGGAATCGTTTCGGCTTAACGACGTGAAGATCTATGCCATCCCCGATTATGCCTACCGGGTTGATAATCGTCTCCATATCCATGACTGGAAGTCCGGCGATCCGCGTCCGGCACACCAGGAACAGATGGCTATTTACGGGCTGTGGGCAAATCAAAAACATCGTCTTCCGGCCGACCAGATCCAGGTGCATTTGGAGTACCTGATGCCGGGTGATACGCGTAGCACAGAGTTGCAAGAGTCGCACTTGGAACTTGCCCGCCGGATAGTGTCCGAATCGGTTGCTGAAATGGCCGAGTACCTTGAGGGCGGCGACATCCGGCGCAACACGCCTTTGCCGCAGGATGATTGGGAGATGTCCGCCGATATTAAAGTGTGTGAACGTTGCAGCTTTTACGAGCTCTGCAAACCCGAACTAGCCAGCTGAGCCGACGTTACCAGCTGACCCGCCAGCGTTCGATGCTGAACTGGAACGATTGTCCCCGGTAGCCCAGGTTAAGGCGCATGATGCACCAGACCATGAAATCGTTCGAGACGTAAATGAGGGCCGGGCTGCATTGCGGGCTGTGTTCGTAGTAGGCCGATGCGGGAATACCGGCGCCATTGCTGGGTCCAAAAGTTCCGTCCAAAATAGCGCCCGTTAGCGATGATTTCACCCACCACTGGTTGCCGGCAGCCCAATACACGCCGATGTCCGTCTTGCCGTCGCCGTCGTAATCGCCGGGCGCGGGTGTAAAACCATCTCCGCCAAAGCTCATTCCTGCAGTAGCATAGCCGCTGCCCGAGAGCATGAGCAGCCATAGCCCTGTCGCTGGCTGGTAGACCGCCGGGTCGTTCTTGCCGTCGCCGTCGTAATCGCCGGCGACCGGTAGATAACCAGGTCCTCCCAGATACCCTGTGGTCGGCGTGTAAGAGTTGGCCGACATCATGACCGACCAGGTCCCCAGCGATTCATTGTACGTCGCCGGATCGGTTTTTCCGTCGCCATCGAAATCGGCGGGCATGGCGATGTGGCCGGGGCCGCCGAACAGCGCCGACGCCACGGCATATCTGTTGGCCGAAAGCAATACCGACCACAGACCGGTGCCTTCTTCGTAGATGGCTGGATCGACTTTGCCGTCGCCGTCGTAGTCGCCCGGCACGGCAACACAGTTTATGTTGCCGAAGATTGCGGTGGCATTGGCATTGGTGTAAAAGGCGACCTTCCAAGTTCCAGAATACGGGTCAAACAGCCAGAGATCGGACACGCCATCCCCGTCGAAGTCGTTTGGCGTTGCGTTAACCCGGCGGGCGTTGCTGAAGTCTGAGTAGGCTGTTGTGGAGAGCGGGAATGGGCTGGGGTCGGTTGCCGTGACCTTGACTCGCAGATATTTTGCCCTGGCGTTGACGGGCACCACGCAATTGGTGGATGTGACGACGGCGCCGTTGGCGTCCTTGATATACGTCAGACCATTGCCGTACCTGTCGTTGGCCATCTGCCACTGGTAGGCGAAGGTCAGTCTGTTGGCGCTTTGCCACAGGCCGCGCCAGACGTTGATCGGTTGGCCGACATAAAGGATTCCTCTGATCTTAGGCTTTTCGAAATTAATCGGTTTTCTTGGCCCGACGATAAACGTAACTGAAATTGTTTTTGGCGCTCCTAAAGCCCGGGCACCGGTCTGGGCGTCGATGGCGTCAATGGTGATGGTGCCGGTAAATGTGCCCGTGGCTCCCGTGGCAGCTGAAAAAACCGCCGAAATCGTCTGCAGATCATTAGATACAATCCCGCTGCTCGGCGAGATGCTTAACCAACCGATGCTTTCAGTGATAAAATAGGTCATCCGGCCCCGCGGTTCACTGCCGCCGTTCCACAGCTGAAAGGTGTTCGTGACCGTGTAGCTCTCCAGTGTCGAAATGGTTATCCGGTCGGTGTTGGTCTTGAGCTTAGTCGAGTTGGCCTTGAGCTGATCTGGCTCTATCCCGTCACGGGCGGGTGGGGCTGGAGGTGGTTGATTCGCGAATGCCTGGCCGGCGGCCAGCAGCGTTGCCACCATAAGGCTGTGGATGTGAAATCGATTCATGGAACGCCTCAATCAATAATTGGTTTTAAGTATTGAGCCCAGCTCCGCTACAAGACGCGCCGTTATATATACTCGCTCTGGCATTAAACAGGCGGGCCAATCCCTATTCCATGCAAAAAAATGTAGCATAAGTTTGGGAGACGTAGCAAGAAGATTGCCGATAATATTTGGGCGTTTGGAAATCCCCTTGCGCAAGCTTGTAAGTTCGGGTATGGTATCGGCCGCGAGTTGAAACCTGATTCAGTCATTGCGCATGGGAGGGCGGTATATGTTTTTCGACCGGGGATTTAAGGATAATCTCACGCTGCGACGAAAGGAAAGCGGGCGCCGACCAGTGTGGACGGCTTTAATGGTTCTGGCAATCATTGCCCTGGCGGTCTGGTTGGGGGGGTATGCCTGGAAACATTCGCGTCTGGCGCAAAGCGTGCGGCGGGTTGCTCTGCCCGAGCAGTCCCTGCCGGGACCGGAACAGCAGGCGCTGGCCCAGATCCGCTCACGGGTTGCTGCCCATGAACTGGCGCAAGCCCGGGTAGATTGCTACCAGGCGTTGGCACAGTGCCAGGATCCGGCGATCGTGTCGGATGTGGAGCGCCTGCTGGGCCAGATTAATATTGACCTCCTGTTGACTCCGGAAGCGATGCCGGAGAAAGAGGAGTATATCGTGCAAGCCGGCGATTCGCTGGAACGTATTGCGAAAAAGTTCGGGACGACCGTGGAGTTGATCCGGCAAAACAATAACCTCAAGCGCAATATGATCCATCCCGGTGACTGCCTGCGGATTTTCAAGGCAACCCTGATCATTGAAGTGAGCAAGAGCCGCAATGATCTGCTTTTGAAAGCCAATGACCTTTTCTTTAGGCGCTACCGGGTGGGAACCGGGCAATACGGCAAAACGCCGGTGGGCACCTTTGTTATCTCCGATAAAATCGCGGAGCCGCCTTGGTGGCGGCCGGACGGTAAAATGATTCCCTTCGGAGACAAAGAGAACGTTTTAGGCACTCGTTGGATGTCGATTACGCCGATTGAGGGCACGCCTAACGTAAGTGGTTACGGTATCCACGGCACTTGGGAGCCGGACACGATCGGGAAACAAGCCAGCGCGGGTTGTGTGCGGATGGCCAACAGTGAAGTGGAAGAATTATTTTTATTGACGCCCGTGGGCACGCGTGTTGTCATCACGGAATGAAACCGCCGGGCGGCGCCTGCTGCCCGGAAATGTAGAGGAAAACTATGGCCACCCATTCGCTTTCTTTTGAAAAACCGATTCTTGAGCTTGAAGCCAAGCTCAATGATCTCCGGTCTTTCAGCGAAGCCCAGAATATTGATGTCTCCCGTGAGCTAGGCGACCTGGAGCGTAAAATATCGGAGACCAAGCGCCATATTTTCAAGAACCTGACGCCCTGGGACGAGGTGCAGTTGGCCCGGCATCCCCAGCGCCCCTATACGCAGGATTACATCAGAGAAATGTGTCGTGATTTTATCGAGCTGCACGGCGATCGGCATTATGCCGACGACCGCGCGATCATTGGCGGATTCGCCATGCTGGATAACGAGGCGGTCATGATCATCGGCACCCAGAAGGGCCGCGATGTCAAGAGCAACGTGGAACATAACTTCGGCATGTCCTATCCCGAGGGGTATCGCAAGGCGCTGCGCCTGATGAAGCTGGCCGCCAAGTTTGGCCGGCCGATCCTGACCCTGGTCGATACCGCGGGCGCATATCCCGGCGTCGGCAGTGAGGAACGCCAGATCGCGGAGGCGATAGCCATGAACTTGCGGGAAGCGTTCTTGCTGCCGGTGCCCGTAATCGTTACCGTGATCGGCGAGGGCGGCAGCGGCGGCGCCCTGGGGATCGGCGTTGGTGACCGGGTTCTGATCCTGGAGCATGCTTATTATTCCGTGATTTCGCCTGAGGGTTGCGCCGCCATTCTCTGGCGGGACAGGACTTTTGCCAGCAAGGCCGCCGAAGCGTTGAAGCTGACTTCAGGCGATTTGCTGAAATTTGGATTGGTGGACGAGGTCATTGCCGAGCCCCTGGGCGGCGCGCACACCGATCCCAAGACCATGGCCACCGAGCTTAAACGATGTCTGTTGAAACATTTGCGGGAGTTAAAATCTCTGCCGTCGGCCGAACTGCTCGAACAACGCTACCAGAAGTTTCGGGCAATGGGCGAGCTGCAAAACGGAGCGCCGGTCGACCCGACGCCGAATAACCCATCTGTCCCGGCTGAAGCATCCTCTGGCATTTAACCATCGACCATAACCATCAACCATTCATTATCATGCATGCCTGGCGAACTCATACCTGTGCGGAATTGCGACTGACGGATAGCGGCAAACAAGCCCGGCTTTCGGGCTGGGTGTTTCGCAAACGGGATCACGGCCAGCTCCTGTTTCTGGACCTGCGCGATCATTACGGCCTGACCCAGGTGGTCATCCATCCCGATCGCAAATTCTTCGATTTGTGCGCCAAGCTCAAGTTGGAGAGCGTGATAACGGTCAGCGGCGCGGTCGTGGCGCGCTCGGACGAGACCGTTAATTCCGATCTGCCGACCGGCGCGATCGAGCTGGTGGCCGATGTTGTGAAGTTGGAATCGGCCTGCGATAATTTACCGCTGCAAATCGACTGCCCGGAGGACGGACCGGAAGATCTGCGGCTGCGCTACCGTTACCTGGACTTGCGCCGGGAGCGTCTGCACCGGAACATCCTCCTGCGCTCGCGGGTGATAGCCTTTCTGCGTCGGCAAATGACCGAGCTGGGTTTTAACGAGTTTCAAACGCCGATCCTTACCAGCAGTTCCCCGGAAGGCGCTCGCGATTACCTGGTGCCCAGCCGGGTGCATCCCGGAAAATTTTACGCCCTGCCCCAAGCGCCCCAGCAGTTCAAGCAATTACTGATGGTGGCCGGGTTCGACCGCTATTTTCAGATCGCGCCCTGCTTTCGCGACGAAGACGCCCGCGCCGACCGGTCGCCCGGCGAATTTTATCAGTTGGATATGGAAATGTCGTTCGTGACGCAGGAGGATGTTTTCCAGGTCGTCGAAAAAGTGCTGGCCGCCGTGTTCGGCGAGTTTTCGTCCACGCCCTTCAGTCCGCCGCCGTTTCCGCGTATTCCCTATACCGAGGCCTTGCTCAAGTACGGTTCCGATAAACCGGATTTGCGCATCCCGATCGTGCTGCGGGACGCCACTGCTGTTTTCAAGGATCGCGGTTTCAAGGCCTTCGCTTCCGTTATCGAGCAGGGCGGCGTGGTGCGCGCCATACCGGTCAAGGGCATTGCCGGCCGGCCCCGTAGTTTCTTCGACAAGCTGCTGGATTACGCGAAATCCATCGGTTCCAAGGGCTTGGCTTACCTGGTCTGGGAGGATGGCATCGTCAAGGGTCCGATCGCCAAATTCCTGACCCCGGAGCAGCTCCAGGCTATTGCCGCGCTCTGCGAAATCGGCGAAGGTGATGTTGTTTTCTTCGTCTGCGACCGCCCGGCATTGGTCGATAAGATCGCCGGCGATCTGCGCCTCAAGCTCGGCAACGATCTGGGACTGATCGAAAAAGGGGTCTTCAAATTCTGCTGGATCGTGGATTATCCCCTGTTCGAAACCGACCCGGAGACCGGCCAGATCCAGTTTTCCCATAACCCGTTTTCCATGCCGCAAGGCGGCTTGCAAGCGCTTGCGGAACAGGACCCGCTCTCGATCCTGGCCTTTCAGTATGATATCGTGTGCAACGGCTGCGAATTATCCAGTGGCGCCATTCGCAATCATAACCCGGAGATCATGTACAAGGCTTTTGCCATTGCCGGGTACTCGCGGGCTGATGTGGATGAAAAGTTTTCAGGTATGATCAGCGCTTTTCGATTGGGCGCCCCGCCGCACGGCGGCATCGCGCCGGGCATCGATCGGATCGTCATGCTCCTGGCGGGCGAGCAGAACATCCGCGAGGTCATTGCGTTCCCCATGAACCAGAAGGCCCAGGACCTGATGATGGGGGCGCCCGCGCCGGTCATGGAGAAACAGCTTCGTGAACTGCGTCTCAAGGTTGTCTTGCCAAACCCCGATTCCGGAAAGCCCGCGGTCTGAAACAAAACCGCCGTCGGACCGCCCCTGCCTCAATTTCGGGCATGGTTCAAAAAAGGGTTACACTTTTTGTCGTCTCTTGGGGACGCGTTAAAACAGGCAGTCTCTTCAACGCCGACGCAAACACACCCATTGCTCTGCGTCCCATAAGGGAGGCAATGATATTCTCGAATACCCAAGCCGGCGCTAAAGCGCCGGCCTATTATTATTTCGTTCCGCTGGGACGCAGCCTTGAGGAACAAGACCGGCTAAAGTGTTACCCAAAACGGACCTCTTTGGATAATGCAGGCAGTTTTACTGATATTAATGTCTGCCTTCGTATCAGGCTTCGGAGGGAGCGAGCGAAGGGATTTGAACCCTCGACGTCCACCTTGGCAAGGTGGAGCTCTACCACTGAGCTACGCTCGCTTAGAAAAGTTATTTAAGAATTGCATAATTGTTCCTGAATCGCAAGATGTTTTTTTGAAAGAATGAATGGAATAGGCAAAGAACTTTCCCATGATCTCCTTGCGCGATAATTATACCGAGTTGGCTTCCTCTATTCCCGCCCAAGTACAGGCCTTTTTCCAGGCCGGCGGCGGGCTGCAGCAAGTTGCCGTCAATGAGGAATTCCCTTTCGAGGTCCGTCCCCAGCAGATAGACATGGCCATGGCCGTGGCGGAGGCCATCCTGGCGCCTGCGCACCTGGCGGTGGAAGCCGGGACCGGAGTGGGCAAAACGTTTGCCTACCTGGCGCCCCTAATTCTGCTGGCGCGGGCGCGTGAGATGCCCGTGGCGGTTTCCACCCAGACGATCAACCTGCAGGAACAGATATTGTCTAAGGATATTCCATTTTTGCGGCGGAGCCTGGGCGTGGAGTTCGAGGTCGCTTTGTGCAAGGGGCGGCAGAACTATCTCTGCCTGCGCCGTCTGGCGCGCGCCCGGCAGATGTCCGGCGACCTTTTCCACAAGGCGCAGGAACGCGAGTTGGACCGGATCCGGCTCTGGTCCGATACGACGGAAGATGGAACCCTTGCGGACTGGGGCCGGGGTGGGGGAGCTACAGCGCCACAGGGGCCAGGAGCCGAAAACCATCAGTTATCAGCCATCAATCAACAACCATTAACCATCAACCATTCCTCATCTCCCCTGCCTTCCTCCGACGTCTGGGGACAAGTCTGCTCGGAGCATGATAATTGCCTGGGCCGCCAGTGTCCGCACGAGGATCGCTGTTTTCTGATGCGCGCCCGCCGCCAGGCGTTCGATGCCGACCTGCTGATCCTGAATCATCACCTGTTTTTTTCCGATTTGGCGCTCCGGCAGGATGTGCTCTCCGCGGAAGGCGGGGCCGGGCCCGGCGGCGCCGGTTTCCTGCCGGAATTCAAGACCATCGTGTTCGATGAGGCCCACTGCTTGGAAGACGTAGCCGGCGAGCATCTTGGCCTGCGCCTCTCGCAAGCCGGCATCGAGCGCTGGCTGAGACGGCTATATGTGCCGGAATCCGGCAAAGGGTTGCTGACGGCTTTGAAGGAAAGCGAACTGACCCATGCCGTTGGCGGACTATGGGACAACACAGAGGATTTTTTCCTGGAAATCAAGAACTGGGCGAAACTGGAGGGAAAAACAAGCCGGCGAGTTGTCGGAGCGCCGCTGGAACTCTCCCAGTCTTTAAGCGCACGCCTGGCAGCGACGGTGCAGCAGGTTGAAGGGCGTCTCCAGAATCTGGAAAATCCCGATGTCCAGTCTGAATTAAAATCCATTATCCGTCGCGGTCTCGCAATTCGCGACAGCCTGGAAGTTTTTCTGAATCAATCTCAATCCAATCACGTCTATTGGATCGAGAGCGAAGGCGCACATCGCAAACATTTGGCACTGTATTCCGCTCCGATCGAGGTTAGCCCGATCTTGGAGGACGTGCTGTTTAAGCGGTTTTCATCCGTGATCCTGACCTCGGCTACGCTGGCGGTGGGAGGAGGATCAGAGGTCAGAGATCAGGGGTCAGAGACCAGGACACATAGGGCAGAGGGAGTTGAGAAGAGGACAAGAAGGTCAAATTCAACATCGGCCATCGACTCGAAAACAAACAACGAAAACCCAACAACAAAGAACGAAGACCGAACAACGAAGAACTCATTTCTGTCCCCGCCCTCACCCCTGGAGTATTTCCGTAAGCGAGTGGGGGCGCTCGATTGCCGGGAACTGCTGCTTGGGTCGCCGTTCGATTATAGCCGTCAGATGCGACTGTATGTGGCCGGCGACATGCCGGAGCCAGCCGATGACAAGGCATTCGGCGCGGCGGCGGTCGGGGCCATAGACTATTTCGTCCGCAAGTCGCGCGGACGCGCCTTTGTCCTGTTCACCAGCGCCGAAATGATGAAAACCATGGCGCGGAGCTTGGAGCCGATTTTCGAGGCGCAGGGTATTATGCTTCTGGTGCAGGGCACAGGGCTTTCCCGGCACGTCATGCTGGACCACTTTCGCCGGGTGAACGGGCAGGCGCCTCCCCCGGCCCCGTGCGAAAGTCCTGAGGGCGCATCGTTTCAATCCGCAATCCTAAATCATCAATCCGCAATCATCAATTCCGCCGTGTTGTTCGGGCTGGCCAGCTTCTGGATGGGAGTGGATGTGCGTGGCGAGGCTTTGAGCAACGTGATTATCGTGCGCCTTCCGTTCGCCGTGCCGGATGAACCGCTGACCAGGGCGCGGGCGGATCGCATCAGGCAACAGGGCGGGGACCCGTTCCGGGATTATTCCCTCCCGGAAGCCATCCTCAGATTCCGGCAGGGCGTTGGCCGGCTTATCCGCACGGCGACCGACGAGGGCATCATCGCGATTCTGGATTCGCGGATCATCGGCAAGTGGTACGGACGCTATTTCTTAAATGCCATTCCCGAATGCCCGATGGAAGTGGTGCGGGCCTGCGGCGGGGACGATGGTAGGGTGGATTTGGAATAATGGAGCGGCGGGGGGAGTCTTTTGTAGCCGGCCAGCAGCCGCCGGAATGGGCGCGGTCTTTGGGATTGCGGAATGGGCGACTTCAACGAAGTCGGCTACAGGGGATCAGAACAGAAGTTATAGCCGTCCGGCAGTTGACGGACTGGGCGCGGTCTTGGGTGGCATGAATGGCGGCGGCAAAACCTCTTGAATCGCGGCCTCTTTTGCGGCATACTAACGACCGTATAAAGCACATCTGGGGACCGATATCCATCCGTCATCTGACGGATGGGCTAAAGAAAATTGTAGCCGCGATCGTTGATCGCGGGCTCGGGAGGGACAGGAGATTGTAGCCGCGATCGTTGATCGCGGGCTCGGGAGGGACCGAAGATTGTAGCCGCGATCGTTGATCGCGGGCTCGGGAGGGACAGAAGATTGTAGCCGCGATCG
>CAZALU010000012.1:0-34325 GCA_964486075.1 uncultured Verrucomicrobiota bacterium | reverse complement strand
CGCGGGGTAGGGAGAGGATCCGACATCAACGATGTCGGCTACAGAAGATACAAAACGGAGAATTGTAGCCGCGATCGCTGAGCGGGGTAGGGAGAGGCGCCGACATCAACGATGTCGGCTACAGAAGATGCAAAACGGAGAATTGTAGCCGCGATCGCCTGCCCGCCTGGCCCCTCCCACAGGATAAAGGGTACGCATTGCGACTGCCCGATTTTACAGCCTAAAATATCAAAAAAATGTACAATAAATCGAACAAATCTGTTGACAATCTCTGAATATAAAGAATACCCTATGGGCATGAAGAGGTGTGGATTAACAAAACATGGATTATGCTCGATCCTGGGAGCGCTGGCGCTGCTTGCGATCGTGCCGCGCACTGCCTTGGCGGCCACATGTACTCTGACATATAATTTCGATATCGTGACCAATCCCCCTGGCACGTCTTTTGCCAGCGAGCAAGCCCGTGTTACAAACAACGCGCGCTGGGGTTTGAATGCTGCCTCGCCCTTGACGTTACATCATAGCCAAATAACGACCGTGACGGTGGCTCAAGTCTATGACGTTTATTTTTCAGCGGTTGCCGATTATTATAAACCAAACCTGCTGACGCGCAGTTTCGCGGACAATGCTAATCTTACCTACTCGTACGTCCCGTACTCGAACACCTTTTCGGTAACGGTCGCGGGAACTGCCTCAAACGTCGTCTGGCATTTTTCTTCGCCGAGCGAGTTGACCAATTCGAGCGTGTATCAAGCCGCCTATACCAATGACGCCATGCTTACGCCGGTGCCGACCGGATCTTATACGGTGGTGTTCCCGTCCGTGGCCGGCTATACCTCGCCCGGATCGGTCACCACGAATATCACCGGCGCTAGCCCGCAGACCGTCAGCATTACCGGGAACTATGAGCGTATGACCGGGTTGATCACGGTGGATGTGACGCCCACAAACGGATCGTGGGTTTTCACAAAGTATCCGGCGGACTTTGCCGATTATAGCAGCAGCCCGTTGTTCGGCGACGGCGGGACCAGTTACCTGACCAACGCGCCGCTGGGTGTCTATACAATACATTATAATGCCTTAAGTGGATGGACGCCGCAGTTCGATCAGACTCAGACCAGCACGCCGACCATGACCGATTTAACATTTATAGGCAATTATGCCTCAGGGCCGGCGGTGCTCCTGCACGTGGTTGCGCCCGGCGAAGAGGATCCGCAGTCCGGCTCTCTTTTGTCCGGCATTGGCTGGGGCACTATTGAGATAATCGAAGGGGAGGGGCAATATGCCAGCGGCTATTGGCATTTTCCCCCGGAAACCCGCATCACGCTTGCAGCCATTCCCACCAACGGCATGTTGCCTGGCGACAGCAATGTCTATGACAGCTTCTTTTTTGAATGGTACGATCAAGGGGATATAACCCTCGGCGTACAAAACCACGTGAATACTGCGTCCAATGTCACTTTTACCATTCACACCAATGATGTTGTTTTATCGCTCCTGTTCAGCCGTGAAAAATACTACTACGACAACGTGGGCGACCTGGATGGCGACGGTTTGCCGGATAAATGGGAAAAATCAATGGAACTGGATCCTAAAGACGCGACGGGCGTCAATGGACCGGGCGGGAATATCGATCATGATTACATTCCCTATCTCGGCAGCAATGCCGCGCTGGTTTATTCGGTTGTGAGCAATGTGTCCACCTATGTGGCCCTCAGCAACAGCACGCCCGGATATCCGCTCCGCTGGCCGCGCATCAGGCAGGGCTATAACACTACGAATTATCCGTTCCATAATTTGCTGGAGTGTCGCGGATTGGATGGCTATTTCCTGACCAACGTTCCGCCCGATGGTCCGGTCTACACCTCCCCGTATGGTGACGATCCCTTGACCGATCCGCGGAACGGGGATACGGATGGAGACGGGCTCGACGATGGCTGGGAATATTATTTCTGGTACTGGCGCTCGGCCAGTTCCTATGACGCCGGCTTGACCAACACCAGTGCGAACCTGGCATGGGTCATGATCAGTCCTTGCGCGAATCGCGGCCCTGATATGATCGACGACCAGGACAATGACCGGCTTTCCGATTTGGAGGAATATGAGGCCGGCCTGGATCCGACTCATGCCGATACCGACGGCGATGGCATGGACGATCTGTGGGAGAGCTATAATTACGAGCCGCTTGGGGATGTGGTCACAGTCTCGAATGCCCTTTTTTACGGCAATTGGCGGTTAAATGACGACAAGGATTTTATGGTGGTCATATCCAATGTCTTTTTATTGACGAACGGCACAGTGGGTACGGCCTTCACGGATCCGATTTGTTATATTGGCAATGCTGGCGCGCCTGTCGCAGCTTGGGTGGATGTATACACCGAACGAGGATCGAATATCTTCGATCTATATCATGACGATGTTCTTTTTGTCAACGCGGCGTTGACGAACGGCGTATCCGGCTCGAACTACAACGAAACGGTTTATTACGGCCAGTCCAACGGATTGCCCATGTACCTGAAAGGGTATCCGGTTTGGGTGGATGTGGACAGCAGTACAAATTATTCCGAAGGCGATATCGGGCTGGTGAATCCGCCGGTCAAGCACGAGTATGCTTATCTCATGCCACCCGCCGTGCCGTTCCCCGGCGAGTGCAGTTTCAACGCCTTGCTGGGTTGGGATAGTCCGCCCATTGTGGTAAGTAATTATGACGGATCGTTCAGGACCAATGCAATCGTTAAGACCCAATATATTGCCAGTGAGGAATATCTGGGCGGGGATTACCTTGGCCGAGTCGCCTGGAACGCGGGTGGCTTGGTGATCGCAGATATTGACGACGATGCCGATCTGACGCGGCACAGTTATACCAACCCGAATAAAATAGATACCGACGCCGATTTTATGCCGGATGGATGGGAGCTTTATGTAGGGTTGAATCCTAATTATTTCGCGGATGGGGGGGTGGATTCCGACGGAGATGGTCTGCTTAATTACGAGGAATGGGCCAATACTTCAGATCCTTATCCCGGCATTTCCTATACATGGTTCAACAAGAAATTGCCGACCGACCCCGGCGCGCTGGTTGCGCCGCCGCCCAACGACCCGCATCCTGCGGATACCGATTGGGACGGCCTGTCCGACGGCCAGGAGAAGGCGCGTCTCAGCAACCCCTCCACCTGGGATACTGACGGGGATGGTTTGCCGGATGCTTGGGAAGCTTATGCCGGCACATCCGTCACCAACGCGGATGCCGGCGCAGACCCGGATAACGATGGGTTGAGCAACGAACAGGAGTATTGGACCGGGATGGTGCCGGAATGGCAGCATTGCGACTCCCGTTGGAGTCCAGTTTTACCAGCCAGGCGAGTAATGGCCTGGGATCCCAATGGTGGCGCTCTGGACCCGCTCGAGCGTAAGGGCTTTCTCCCGCCCGATTATCTTTACGACCCATGCTTCCTTTTGCAGAATGGGATAATTACCGATTTAGAGGTATTACGGAATGTGTTTCCTGCAAAAGACACCATGGACTGGGCGGAATACCACACTACGCTGGCGAATAATCCAGATTCCGACGGCGATGGCATGGACGATTTATGGGAAGTGTATCATGGACTGAATCCATGCAAAGGCACTGTTAATTTGATTCTGCCGGCTGAATGGCGTTATGTTATTCCCGATTTCGTTCCGCAACCCATTGTCAATAGAATGGATGCGGGCGCTAATACCGATTTAAGATATTTCCAAATTGGCACGCCCGGCCATGCGTTCTCATCGGTAGCCGAATATTTTTATCGCGTATTCAATTATGCGGGAGCGGATACCGAACTGCGAGCCATATACCTCGACCAAATCGTCGGCCCTTTCAATATTGGCTTGGAATTAATGGACCCAGACGCGGACGGACTTCCCAATCTCGAAGAGTATTCCTACAACGAGGATTTGCCATTCTACCATACGGACCCGAGCCCAATATGCCGGACCGATTTGAGCGATCCTCAAAGTTTCGCGAGTCGTAATTTTGCCAATCTTCTGGTGGCTGTCGGACCCGAAAACGAGTGGGAGTTCATTGCAAACCCATTTGCTGTTGAAGAGAACGAGGGCTTCGACTCTGATAACGACGGGGTCGGCGATTATGCCGAAATCAATTCCGCGGCGGGGCAAGTTGGGACCGACCCACTTTTTGCGCGCAACCCGACTCGCAATCGAGCACTTAAACTTAACGGCACTAATGATTTTGCGAGGACGCGATCGACATGGGGTTCGGCAGACCCGACATTTCTGACGAAATTTACCGTCGAAGCTTGGGTCAAGCCGGATAATACCGCCCGGATCGGCGATCAGGTCATAGCCGAGCGGGTTGGCTTCTATGATAATCCTTTCGATACTTCCAAGCCGCTAATCGGCTCGAATTACCGTCTGGCATTCAGCAACGGCCTGGCATATATCATGTACAATGGGCGGGGTGCTTTAAGGGGACACCAGGCTGTGGCGCAGCAGCGGCACAGGCTGCGATCCGGCGTCTGGACGCATCTAGCCGGGGTTTATGACGGCGCCAATTTAACGATCTATGTCAACGGCGAAGCCAGCACGACTTTGCGCACCGCGGAGATTCCCGCTAATTCCGCTTACTGCTCGCATATCATTGGCGCGCGCGATTTAACGCCCGGACGCACGGTGCCGGACCCGTTAGGACGGCAACTCAATCTGGACAATTTCTTCGGCGGATGCGTTGACGAGTTCAGGGTCTGGACGGTTCCGCGCACGCATGCCGAGATTCTCTCCGTCAAGGATCGACGTTTGACTTCGGATGAAATTGACGAACTACCGCTGTTCGTTTACTGCAGTTTCGACGATCTTCCCGATCCGACTCATCGCAATAGCGCGGGAGTATTGAACGAACCCGTGGCGCCCTTGGGTATGCGCGACCTGGATAGCGGCCTGTATTATCACCCCACAATCAATTGGTGGGCTGGTTATCCGCGTCGGTCAACGGTCTATACGGGAGTGAATGGAAACTATAATTATCTTGTTTCCGCTGATAATCACTTGGCGCATTCAAGGCGGGTCTTGCCTACGGATGACACCATTCATATGCTTACCAATGTGGTGGGCACTAACGCTTTGCCTCCGGGCTATAAATATCCAAGCAATGTTTACGGGCAACACAATAGCATGGGATATATAGTATTTGAGGATCTGACCTTGTTTGCCGGCGCGCGTGGCGTGGCCACAAATTCCTGGCTCGCCAGCTTGGATCCGCTGGATCCGGATTCAACCGATTCCGATGGCGACGGCCTGCCGGACTGGTGGGAGCAGTTATACCAACTCGATCCTTATGATGCCACCGGCGATAACGGCGCCTGGGGCGATCCGGATCATGATGGCTTGAATAATCGAGCGGAATATCTGGCCGGCACTAACCCCAGGATGGGGGATACCGATGGCGACGGGATCGGCGATTACGACAGCCGGCACGGACCCGGCTCACGTACCTGGGGTGAATTATACATGGATGGCGACGGTATGCCCGACGTATGGGAAGTTCAGCACGGCCTTGATCCATACGGCTATGACGCCCATCTCGACAAGGACGGCGATGGGTGGGATAATTATTCTGAATATCTAGCCGGCACTGACCCTACTGATCCGAACAGTCATCCTTGGCCATCTGTCTCGGGCACTGTGCATTATTACGGAACCAACAACCTTGGCTTGTCGGCGATCATGGTTTGGGGCATGAGTAGTGACTTTATGGATGGTCCCGGCGCTGGGTCGGCGAGATGCGATGCATCCGGTAATTTCACTCTGACAGGCTTGAAACAGGGACCATTCAAGCTCTTTGCTTTCATGGATCTGAACAACGATGACTCATGGAATGGCCTGGTGGCTAACGAAACCGCCACGGTTGAGCCGTGCGGGCAATCCGAAGAGCATCCTTATGAGATGAGTTGGGCGGACATGTCCGGGACCCGTGTCGGGGTGTCCGATTCGCTTCCAGGCTATGGCCGGGTGCTCTGGCAGACCCGATCAAGCAATAGCCCGACTGTGAGCCTGCCGCTAGGCGTCAACAAGATCAGCCAGGCCGACGCGCCCAGGGTATTGTACAAAGCCAATGCAACCTGTCAGATGGGCGAGTGGGATTTCCAGGCCCAGGGGATTTATGGCCTGAGCGCCGGCGTTTATCAATGGTGGGTTGGATCCAATAATAATTTACACGGCATCTTTAATGTGTCTTGGCCGGCTTCGCTGGCGAAGCCGAGCTTGATTTATCCTCGCGGCGATCACCTCTATTACGGTCGCAATATGATCCACTGGTCCATGGACTTGCATTCGACGCTTTACCATTTGCAGGTGGCGCGTAAATTGAAAGACGGCAGCTATGCTTTCTTGTGCGACGACTATTATCTGGCGCCTTATCGCGAAGCCGACGGATCGAGTCGCGCTTACCTGCCGGAGTATGGCAATGCGTGGGGTAACGGCGTCTATTATTGGCGTATCGCAAGCTGGAATCCCGTCGGTGAAAGCGAATGGTCGGATGTGCAGACCTTTAGTGTCGATCTTTCTGCTACCAATTCTTGCTGGATATCCGGCGAGGTGTATTATTTCGGCAAGGCGCTGGCTACCAATATTTATGTCGAAGCCTTCGATAACCCAGGGTTTAGTGGCACACCGGATGCCCGGGTCCTGTACCCTCTCGCCTGCACAATTGACCCTTTGAAGACTACCTTCACCCTGCGTGGCCTGAAGAATAAGACTTATTATGTTCGGGCTTATGCGGATATCACCCCCGCCGGCGGGGCCCGCAACTATAAATTGGATTACTGGGAATCGTGTGGTTTTGTGAAAGACCCCTATAATAATTATCAGCCGTACCCGATCGTCTTAGATAATACTCTTTTTGTGGAGGGCACCCAGGTCGTTATTCGCGACCGCGATACCGACAACGATCACCTGCCCGATGCCTGGGAAATGAGCTATTTTGGAAACTTGGAACAGACCGGCGATATGGACTACGATGGCGACGGGGAAAACAACTTGACTGAATACGCGCTGGATTTGCTGGATACCGATCCGACCCTTTTCGACACCGATGGCGATGGCTTGTCCGATTATTATGAGCATCATTACGGCAATAATCTTGAGTATGATCCATACCATCCTCGCGACAACCCGCACGGCAAATCCTTGAATCCGACTCGCTGGGATACCGATGGCGATGGGTATTCGGACGGCGCGGAAATTCGCCGTTATCACACCGATCCGCTGGATCCTAACAGCCGCCCATTTTATCTGCCGCCCTGTTTTGGACCCTGCGCCAGCCCGGCGGATTATGATGGCGACGGGCGCACCGATCTCAGTGTTTATGACCCGGCCAGCTGCATGTGGCAAGTGAGGACCTGGCAAGGGGACTACTTGAACGGACGCTTCGGTTCGGCAACGACTCTGCCTCTGCTTGGGGATTACGATGGCGATGGCCAGACCGATGCCGCCTTGTATGATCTCCTGACTGGCAATTGGCATGTCCAAACCATGGGCGGTCTATCCGGATCGTTGGCGTTCGGCGACTCTGAGATGATCCCGGTTCCCGCAGATTATGACGGCGATTTCCGGACCGATCTGGGCCTGTTTGATCCGTCAACAGGTATGTGGTATATCTATCCGCCGTTCACGGGGAAATTAGTGTCGTTCCAGTTCGGCAACGCGGACTGTATCCCGGTGCCCGGCGATTATGACGGTGATGCTAAATGCGATTTTGCCGTTTATCATCTCGCTGACCATACATGGTATATTTACACTCGGCGTGACGAGTTCAGGATGTTCCAATTCGGCCGTGAGGGATGTATCCCGGTGCCCGGCGATTACGATGGCGACGGCCGCTATGATTTCGCTGTATATGAAATATCAACCGGTACATGGTATATTTATACTTGGACCCAGCAGTTTGCATCGGGACAGTTCGGTTGGGGCGGGGTTATTCCGGTCATCGGCGATTATGACGGCGATGGCCGCTGTGATCCCGGTTTGTATGATCCGGCTACCGGTATATGGTATATCTGCACCATGTTCGGTCAGCAATATCAATGCCAGTTTGGTTCGCCGGCGGAGATACCCGTCCTCGGAGGAAGGTAGCATAAATCTGATAGGAAATTGTTATTTGTAGGGCGGGCACGTCCCGCCGTTTCGGCGGGATTAAGAAATTGCCTATAAGTTTTATTTTGATTGGATTTTGTTGTATTGCTTGTTTTGATTTGGGTCGGAATTCGGGGTGTGAATTTATGGTTGAGAAGCGCTGGAAAGGAAAACAAATGACAAAAACATTACTGATATGCGTTGGGTTGGTAGGTTGCGCGATCTTAATGTGCGGTTGCGAATGGACCTCTGGCGGGGGCGTGGACACCTGGAATACGAGCCAGAACGGGGACTGGGCTGATTTTAGCGGAACGTATAAAGCGGCAAGTGGGAGCGGGGCGCTTGTCCGGGCTTACACAGTGATCACGTCCACCAACCAGGTCACAGATCAACAGCTTGGCGTTGGCGATGGAAGCACGACTGCTTTCGCGGGCAACTTGGGGCATTTGCCGGAGCGCAGCACCTTGACGATTATTGCCGGTGGTTACCATTTCACAGATCCCGGCTCTGGCGGGACTAATGCGGGCGGCACGATCAACTTGGCGGTCACGCCTGCGGATGGTTCGGTGGGCTCCTTCAATTTCGGCACTTACAGCTGGACCCTATCGTTCCCGGCCCCGATTGCTGCCGGAACACCGATCCTGGCCAGCTACTATTACATGGCGACTTCTCCGGACCAGGGCAATCACGGCACAGCCATCTACTCCTTCGTCATTTATCAGACAGGCAACAACCTGCATATCATTGACAGCAATAACGGCGCCTACGATGGCCACATGGGCGCCATATCGGGCACAACTAATTCCTCTGCAGCCCAGGCTTCCTTTAGCGTAACCGGCGCCTCGCAGGGATATGCGGTTACTATTGTTGGAACTTTACAGGGAACCGTCAGCAGCGGATTGCTCTCATCGCGTTTGATGAAAGCCACCTTTGTCGAAGAGGGTGGCTATGACGCGGATATCAATGCCGTTGCCCAGTAGGTTCGAAGTCAGTGGGGCGAGCGTTTGACGGCCGCCGCGGCGTTCCCCGTTTTTCATTTTGAGTATATTGCAATCTCCCCGCGGACGCGACGGAGCGCGTCCCTCCAAATTCGGAAACCAGTCCATTAGCCTGATTTCTGGAAGGCCATCCCGATCACACAAGAGTATCGGGATCATGGCTGTCTGCAGTAGTGATTTGTAACTGTTCTGTAACCCCTACGAATAAGACTTGTGGTACTTGGGGTCTTTTGTTTCCCTGTTTCCCGAGGATTGCGTGTCGTCCGGGCTGGTCTTTTCGTTGCCTTGCTGTTCACCGCCCTGCGCCTGTTCCTCTGACTTCTGTGGCTCTTCTTGCTGAGGCTCTGCCTTCTGGTCTTGCTCCGGCTGCTGGCTGCTCGCTGCCGACTGCTCGCTATTGGAGGTTTCCACGAAGTTCATTTTCAGCATCGTCAGGCTGTCCTTAAGCGCCTTTTCTTCGTCGGCGTCCCGATTGCCGCGCGTTTTAACTTCCAGCATGTCCAGCATATCGATCGTGGCTTGGGCCATATCGAGATGGATCTCGACTTTCCCGGTAAGCTGGTTCTGAAGCTTGCCCAGCTCCTGCATTGCGGACATGCTCAGCATGGTCAATAGGTGCAGGAACAGGGCTTTGTTCATGTCGTTGGGCGGCGGGGTTTGAGTGGGCATGGGCATCTCCTCAGTATGGGTTAAGAAAGACAACTTTTCACCGCTGATTTCGCGGATCTCACGGATAAGCAGGTCTACTCAGACCTTTGGTCACTTATCGATGAAATTAACGCCATCCGTGGTCAACTATATTTCGGATCTGACTTTATTGGAACTCTAAAATTCCGAAAAATTCCGGCAAGTGAAATTGTGGCCGCGGGAACAGGACCGGCGCCCATGTCAGCCAGTGCGGATGCGAGGTCTGGTCGGCGCACTTATAAAAATTCGATCGCCACTTGACTTCCGGCGCTGGCGGGACCAGTTGGCAATAGCCGGTTAAAATATCGAGTGGGAGACGATATTCGACCGTCCAGGTAACGGGGTCTTGCAACTCGGGTTGCACCTGTGCTGGTAATGAATGCGCAATTGTCATTTTGTGGAAAGCGCTTGCCGGAAGCTCAACCCATCCGGCGCCCGGCGCCCGTTGAAACCTGAACAGCAGGGTGCCGCCGCAGTTCATTTCAAGATTGAAGTAACCGGGTGCCGTGTCCGGGCCAGGCGTAAAAAAGAATTCGACGCAGCTGTCGCCACACACCGCCGTTTGGTGGCACGACGCGATGGCGCGAACGTATTGGTCCTCAACCCTGAAAATCAGGTACAGGGCCCGGTTGTCGTAGGCGATCTTAAATTCGGTTTTCGGCTGATGCTCCGGTTCCCGGCCCATAAACCTGCGGATCGATTCGGCCTCGATCAAGCGCCAAGGCGGCTTGTCCCACTTGGCGTCAATTTGGAACGGCTTTGCCAGTTTTGTTACTTTGCAAATCATAAGTTCTTGTCTGCGCCGTTATGCACGTCCTTAGCCTTGCATGTCTGTAATAAAAATACCGGAAGCGCCGGCATCCCACAATAAAAAATGATAACGAAGTTGCGTGCGCCGCTTTGCTCGGTTAAACTCCAAAGAATTATGAAGCGGATGAAAGAGCGTACTTTTTTCGCAGCCCTCTCTGCTCGTGGCATTCATGAATATTCATAAACAGAAGATCATCGTGGCCGCTGTTTCGGTCGCTTCCAACAGCTGCCTGATGGTTTTAAAACTCATCATCGGCCTGCAGATCGGCTCGATGGCGGTTATCTCCGAGGGCATCCATTCGGCCGTGGATTTACTGGCCGCCTGTATTTCACTGTTTGCGGTATGGATGGTCAGGTTGCCGGCGGACAAGAGGCATCCGTTCGGACATGGCAAGGTGGAAAACATCTCCGGCGCCGTGGAAGCCCTGCTGATTTTCTTGGCGGCTATTTGGATTTTCAAGGAGGCGGTCTACAAGCTGATTCATCCTATGCCGCTAGGCGCGACCGGCTGGGGAGTGGGCATAATGTTATTTTCATCCTTGGTCAATATCGGTGTGTCACGTTTGCTGTTTAGTGTGGGGCGTAAGAGCGACTCCATGGCCTTACGGGCCAATGCCTGGCACCTGATAACGGATGTCTACACTTCGGCCGGAGTTATGCTGGGCCTGTTGTGCATCTGGGTCGGTAATCTCTTTTTCCCGCATGTGTATTTGAACTGGATCGACCCGGTGGCGGCGATTCTGGTGGCCATGTTGATTCTCAAAGCGGCTTGGAAACTGACGATCGAAGCGGGACGGGACCTGCTCGATGTCTCGTTGCCGCCGGAGGAAGAGGCTTGGATTCGACAATATCTAAAAAGCCTGCACCCGACCGTCCGGGGATTTAATAAGCTGCGGACCCGCAAGGCGGGCGCGAACCGCTTTGTTGAATGTCATGTGCGGGTGCGAGCCGATATGTCGGTGGAGGAATCCCATGGAATCACAAGGACTATTTCCAGCGCGATCCGCGCCGAATATCCGGAGACTACGGTGACAATCCATATCGAACCATTTTATGACTGAGTATGTTTTGCGAAGGTGCGCAGAGCAGAAAGAAAAGCGGCAGGGGCGCCAGTTTTACTGGGCTGCGCCAGATTGTATTTCGGGGCGCGGAGGGCGGCCCGCGCAAAGCAGCACCAGGCCCAGCACAGCCAGGCCCAGGACAAAAGGCCAGGGGCATAATTCAATGTATAGTAATTTCAGACTTCCTGATCCGGACGGAGAAGGATCATGTATCTGATGCCCTCAAATGGGTCAGGAAAATCTCGTGGTAATTTTCACACCTGAATATTGCACGATCATCGTGCTATTCACTTTCGCCTAAGCGGGCATTGCCCGTTGGCGAAAGACGTGAAGTTTCGATAATAACCCATTGGGTTATCATCGAAACTAACGTGGTTAACCCCGTTTGGCCGCGTTTTACGCGGCCATCATCACGTGACCGCGTTGGCACGTGGAACGTGACTCACGTGGCGGACCTTTGGGTGAATTTTGCGATGGCTCGGCGCAAAATTCAGGTAGGCAATTCGCGACCAGCGGCCTGCGGGCCGTTGCAATGCGAGTTTTGCCGGCGAGATCTTTGAGCGGCGCGATGTCAACAAATCCGTTCTCTCTGAGCAAGCCAGCAATGGCTTCCGCCTGTCCGTCGCCGATTTCCAGAAATAAAAAGCCGCCCGGTTTTAATACCCGTCCGGCCTGCATAATCAGCGGATGGAAGACATCCAGGCCGTCCGCTCCGCCGTCGAGAGCCAAGCGTGGTTCGTAATTGCGAATCATGGAGGGCAGCTTGTCCCAATCTCCGGTGCAGACATAAGGGGGGTTGGAGATCACTGCGTCCAGGCTGACGGCAGGCAGGCTGGCCAGCAGGATTCCCTGGGCAAACCGGATGCGATCGCGCACGCCGTGGCGCGCGGCGTTTTCACGGGCCAAGTCCAGGGTCGCGGAATCAATATCGAGGGCGTAATATTGTCCCGCTGGCATGGCCAGGGCCAAGGAGATGACGATGCAACCGCTGCCGGTGCCCACATCGGCGATTGCTGCCGGAATGTTCCGGAGGGCGTCGCAGGCCAGCACGGATTCTACCAGCTGTTCGGTCTCCGGGCGCGGGATCAGGGCCCGTCGGTCCGTGCTGAATACGTGCCCCATGAATTCCGTTTCGCCCTGCACATATTGCAGCGGTTCATCTGCCGCCAGGCGATTGACCTGGATGTTCAGCTGTTGGAGGGTTTCCGGTGGCAAAACGTTATTTCGGCGCAGGTGGAGTTCGGTCCGGGCACAGTTCAGTGCGCGGCTGAAGAGCCATTCGATGACCAGGCGGGAATCCGTGACGCCTCGCTTATCCAGGAAAACGGTAGCCTGCTGGAGCGCAGCCTGGATTATTGCCGGTTGATGGAAGATGACTGACATGGCGTATTATCTCCAAGCGTTTTTTCCGCCAAAACAGATCTGCCTGCGGCACGACAGACAAGAATTATCACCACGGAGGTATCTGCGCTGTTAACGTCGGTCGCAAACGGGCTTTTGGCCGATTTAGCAATGGGTTAAAAATATAATTTTGACGCCATCTTACTCCGCTGCCATGTTGACGATTTTCAGCCGTTCTGCGATGTCGTGCTCGTAGAGTGTGTTGACAATAGCATCCAAACCGCCTTCCATCACGCTTTCCAGACTGTGGGTGGTGAAGTTGACGCGGTGATCGGTCAGCCGGTTTTGGGGGAAATTATAGGTACGGATGCGTTCGCTCCGGTCGCCGCTGCCTATTTGGGAACGGCGCGCGTCGCCCATGGCGGTTTCATTTTGACGGCGCTGCAGGTCCAGCAGACGCGAGCGCAATACCCGCATCGCCTTGGCGCGGTTTTTATGCTGGGACCGTTCCTCCTGGCAGGCGACCACCAGACCGGTGGACAGGTGCGTGAGGCGCACGGCTGAATCGGTCTTGTTCACATGCTGGCCGCCCGCGCCCGAAGCGCGATAAACGTCCACGCGTAAATCCTCTGGTTTGATCTCGACCTCGTCCAAGTCCTCGGCTTCCGGCAGCACCGCGACCGTTGCCGTTGATGTGTGGATCCGGCCCTGGGCTTCGGTTGTGGGTACGCGCTGAACCCGGTGTGTGCCGCCCTCGAACTGCAGGGCACGATAGGCATGGTCGCCCTGGATTGAAAATGTTATTTCCTTGTATCCGCCGGCCTCTGAAGGGCTGGAATCGATGAATTCAATCTGCCAACCCCGCGCTTCGGCGAAACGCGTGTACATGCGGACCAGGTCTCCGGCGAAGAGCGCGGCTTCATTACCGCCCGTGCCGGCCCGGATTTCCATAATCGTGTTGCGGTTCTCGTTCGGGTCAGGAGGCAGCAGGGCAAGCATCAGGTCCCGTTCCGCTGTCGGAAATTTTTTCTCGAGCGTCCCGATTTCTTCCGAGGTCAGGTCTTTCAGTTCCGGCTCGAGGGCTTCGTCCGCCAGCAGTTCCCGATATTCCCTCAATTCGTTTTTTAGTTTCAGGTACAGGCTGGCCTTTTCCAATAGTTTTTTCAGTCGGGCATGCTCCCGGGTCAGGTCCTTGAGCCGGCGCGGCTGTTCCGTGGCGGCCACCGTCAGGCGCGTCTCGCAAGCACCAAGCTTGGCCGCGGTGGTTTCGATAAATGATCGATCAATCATTTATACCTGATTGGGAAAAAGATGTGATGCGACAGGGTTGCCAACTTGGGTGTCTCGTTTTGTGGCGCGAAACCGCCATAATCGAGCCCCCCCCCCGGAGAGGTGAATTATTCCTCGGTTGCCTGATAATTCAGGCTAGACGGAAAAAGAGCCAGGCGGTCTAATTCCCCCCTGGCCCCGAATTCACTCTCAACTATTTCTTGCCATAACGCTTGCGGAACTGTTCAACGCGCCCGGCGGCGTCAACGTATTTTGCCGATCCTGTGAAAAACGGGTGGCAGGCCGAGCAGGTGTTGACTTTTATCTCCTTGACGGTGGAACGGGTGTTGATCACATTGCCGCAAATGCACTTGATCGTGGTCTCCGCGTACTTGGGATGGATGTTGTCTTTCATTTGTCCGGCTCCTTGGTTCAATCCAAAAACGATGCAGTTAATCAAATTCTTGGTATAAATACAAGTTTTATTTACAAAAGTTCTATTTACGAATTGCCACGGGAAGACGAATCGGATATATATGCAAGTACCGACTATCTATCGTATGCAGCGAGGAATATTATGGCACAACAAGGCTGGCGCTGGTGTTTATGTTGGGGGGCGGCGGGATTTCTTTTGCTCACCGGGTGCGGGCAGCGGCATGATCGTAGCGTACTCCAGGAAGGCTATCGAACGCTGAAAGACGGTCGTTACAGCCAAAGTGTCATTTTGTTTCATAAGGCAATCAGGGATAATCTCAGTCAGGAAGACAATGCCTTGGCCTTCAACGGCATGGGTATCGCCTACGGACATCTGCGGCAAAATGATGATGCGGAGCGCATGTTCGAAAAAGCGTCGCGGATAAATCCTGGTTTGGTGGAGCCTGTGTATAATCTTGGGGCGCTGAAATACGCAAGCGGCCGGGAAGCCGAGGCCGTGATCTGTTTTGAAAAGGCTGCGCTGATTGATTCACGCGAAACCCGCCCGTTGGAGTTCCTGGCGGCGATTTACCGTCAGCGTGAGCAATGGGATGAAGCGCGGCGCGTCTTGGCGGTGGCGCAATTGCGCGACCCACTTTCACCCCGGGTGCTGACGGCCTTGGCCTTGCTGGAACAGCGGACGAATAACGCTGAATCTGCCGTGGCACTTTTACAGCAGGCCCTCAAACATGACGCCCGCTATGCCCCGGCGGTGTTTAATCTGGCGATGATCGAACGACGCCAGGCGCTACATCCCGGACAGGCCCGGAGTTATTTCAAGGCATATCTGGATCTTGTTTCGCAGGGCCCACAAGCCGATCAAGCCCGCCGGGCATTGAAAGAGTTTCCTGAAGAGGCACCGGCCGCTCCGCCGGGCGTTGCCGCCTCCTCCTCCGGTCCGGAGCACGAGCCGGTTGCCGCAGCCAAGCCGACGCCCGTGACTCCGCTCTCGGCGGAAGAATGGATGGGGATCTCAAAAAAGCTGGAACGTCTGGGGCGTCAAAAAGCGGCGTTCAATACTTGCTTAAAGGCGGCGCGCGAGGCCGAACAGGCCGACAATGGCCTGCTCCTGAAAAAGGCGCTCGCGCGCGTCGGTGACCTTTGCGCTGACGATGCCCACGCGAATTATGAGCTGGGCCGCTATTACGCGGAGCACAAGCAGAATGAGCTGGCGGTGGTCAGGCTGAAGAAGGCCGTTGCTATGTCTACCAACTGGTTTGAGGCCCAGTTTGCGCTGGCTCAGGCGGCGCAGCAGATCGAAGAATTTGATACGGCCCGGTTGATGGTCAAGCAGGCCCAGCAAATCCAGCCGAACCAGGCCGAGGACCTCTGGAATATGGCCGTGTTTTGCGACCGCAGCTCCGGCTTGCAGGACTTGGCGGAGTCGTTCTATGCAGCGCTTGTAAAACAGCACCCGGAGGATGCCCGTGCCGGCGCTGCCCGGGAAAGGATCGCGGCATTGTCGGATAGCGTCTCCCGTCCATTCGGAACAGCTTCGGACTCGGTTGATCAAGGCCGTCGCGGCGCGCATACTAACTTGTCGTGGTGGGGGCGGCTGATACGCTGAGTCAGGCTATGATCTATGGCATTGATTATAACGCGGTGGATATCGGGGCCATGGCCCTAATTATCCTGGAGGTGATCTTGGGTCTGCGTCGGGGGCTCGCTGGTAGCCTGTTCCGCCTGATGTGCACCCTGCTCGTTATCTTGGCAGGCTTACGATTCTATCAGCCTTTTGGCGCACTGCTGGCCCGGCATACGACATGGCTGGACGGGCATGCGGACACAGCCGCTGCGCTGGCATTCCTGCTGATCGCGGTGGCGTTATCCTTGCTTTGCCTGCTGTTGCAAATACTTTTGAGGATCTTGATGACGGTGGCCTTTAACGAGAAGATTAACCGCAAAGGCGGTGCAATTGTTGGCGTATTTCAAGGGCTGGCGCTGGTGTTCCTGCTGGTATATGCCATGGGGCTGTGGCCGACGCCTGCCGTGCACCGGATGTTTGTACAGAACTCGCTGATGGGCCGAACCGTCTTTCGGATATGCCCCCGGATGATTTTCGCGATCGACCAGGTTGATTTCCACGCCGCGCCGGCGTGGCAATATCTAGAAAAACCAGACTAGTGAGTCAAACAGATACCAATCGCAAATCTAAAATCATCAATCCGAAATGCTATTTATGTCTCCGCTTGTGTCACAATCTGTCTTGGAAGAGATACGCCTCCACAACGATATTGCCGTTGTCATAGGTGCGTACTTTAACCTTCAGCGCAGTGGCTCTGTATTCAAGGCGCTTTGTCCTTTCCACAAGGAAAAAACGCCTTCTTTTACGGTTAATCCCCAGCGGCAGATTTTTCATTGCTTCGGTTGCGGTGTCGGCGGTGACGTTTTCCGGTTCATCATGGAATATGAAAAGGTGGATTTCATGACTGCCGTGAAAATGCTGGCCCAGCGCGCCGGTATCCGCCTGGCCTTTGAGGCTGGCGACGACGGGGCAGGCATGCTCAAAGCGCAATTGTATGAAATTCACGACAAGGTTGCCCGGCTCTATCATAAGTGCCTGCTGACAGGTCCGGAGGGTGAGCAGGCTCGGCTTTATCTCAAGTCCCGTGATTTGCCTGATGCGGTGGTAGAACAGTTCCTGATCGGATTTGCTCCCAAACGATGGGATACCGTGTTGAAATGGGCGCAACATAAATACAAGCAGGAATCGCTCCAGGCCGCCGGCCTGATCCTTGCTGCCGCCTCGGCCGACGCTGGCCATACCGGTTCGGGCGAGCCATCCCGTTACTATGATCGGTTCCGTAATCGGCTGATCTTTCCAATTCACGATGAGCAGGGGCGCGTGGTGGGGTTCAGCGGGCGCATTATAGATGAGGCAGACGGAAAATCGGCAAAATACGTGAACAGCCCGGAAACGGCGTTGTTTCACAAGGGGCGGGTCCTGTATGCCTTGTTCAAGGCCCGGCGCGAGATCGTCGCCGCCCGGGAAGCCATTATCTGCGAGGGACAGATCGACGTGATCCGATGTCACCAGGCTGGTTTTACCACGGCGGTGGCGGCACAGGGCACCGCTTTCACCGAGGAGCATGCCCGGATTTTAAAACGCTATGCTGACAGCGTGTTGCTGGTTTTCGATGCCGACCGCGCTGGTCAGGATGCTGCGGTGCGGGCGGCCGGCACTTTCTTGCAGGTCGGCCTGGCCGTGCGGATCGCTACCCTGCCGGCCGGGGAGGATCCGGATTCCCTGCTCCGCCGCCAAGAGGGGCCTGCCCAGTTTCAGCAACTGCTCCAGGCTGCGCAGCCAGCGCTTGATTTTCAGATCGATACCTTGCGCGCACGTGAACCGGGCAACACCGAGGCCGGCTTGCTGCGCATCACTGCCGCCGTTCTGGAAACGATCCGCCGTACGCCGAATTCGGTTCAACAGGCGCGCTTGCTCCGGCTGGCCGCCGGCCGGCTGGGAGTGCCTGAAGACGCCCTGCGGCAGGAATGGAGCAAAACCGAAAAACGCGTACGGCCGGCGGCAGCTCCGAAAATCACCGCGGCCGTGGTCAAACGTCCGGCCAAGGAAATGGCGCTCGCGGAACATTTGGCGGCGGATGTTTCCCTGGCGGAGCTGGTGCGCGTCTATTTAGACCTGGAATTGATCACTGACCCTTCCTGTCGCCGAATCGTCCAGATTTGCCTGGAATCCGCGCAAAGCAAGCGGGAATTGATCAGCTTGGTTGCGGAACAGGATAACGAAACAAGGGATTTGTCGAGTTTTGTCGCCAGACTCCTGGCGCTGCCGACCAAGGTCAAGGGAGAAAATGCCACGAATGAGGAGTCGGTCAAGTCGCTGATCCTTGGCATCCGCACCGATGCGTTGCGCCGCCGGCGCCAAGCGATAGAACACATCAGGCAGGCTTCCCGTTCTGGCACGGGACCTAACTTGGATCAGGCGGAAGACCGGCGCCTTGAGTTGGAGCAGTGCCAACTTGGGTACGATCTTGCTAAAATGAAAACTTGGGAAACAGCCTTGCCCATAATGGAAATCTCTTGATTATCGGTTGAATAAAATCCGGGCCAAAAAAACTTGCACTGATTGGGCTAAGCATCGTATTCTGTTTTTATGAAATCGATTGGATTCGGAATTATCGGAGCAGGGCTCATGGGGCGCGAATTTGCCAGCGCCGCCGCGCGCTGGGCACATCTGCCGGATATGAAGGTTCGCCCGGAGCTTGTCGGCGTGTGCGACAAGAACCCGGCCATCTTGGAATGGTATCGGGATAATTTTCCCGCGCTTAAGAGCCTGACCGGCGATTACCGCGATTTGCTGAGCGACCCGCATGTGGATGCCGTTTATTGCGCCGTGCCGCATCACTTGCATGAGGAAATCTACACCGCGGTTATCAAGGCCGGCAAGCACCTGATGGGCGAGAAACCCTTTGGGATCGACCGCCGGGCCAACCAGGCCATCTTGGCTGCGCTCGATGCGAACCCCGGGCGTCTGACACGCTGTTCCTCGGAGTTTCCTTTTTATCCGGCCGTCCAGCGTATTGGTGACATGGTCGAACGCGAAGCCTTTGGACGAATCATCGAGGTCGACGCGTTCTTTCTGCATTCCAGTGATCTGGACCCGGAGAAACCGATCAACTGGAAGCGCATGATCGAGTTCAACGGCGAATACGGATGTATGGGCGACCTTGGATTGCATGTCTGCCATGTCCCGTTCCGCGTCGGATGGGTGCCGAAAAACGTGCGGGCAATTCTGTCCGACATCGTTCGTGAGCGGCCCGACGGCAAAGGCGGGCGCGTACCCTGCCGGACCTGGGATAACGCCACCCTGTTCTGCGCGGCGCGCGACCCTCTTTCCGGCGCCGATTTCCCGCTGACATTTAAAACTCAGCGCATAGCGCCCGGTGAGAAAAATACATGGGGTATTACAATCCTGGGCACGCAAGCCAGCGCCCGCTTTTCCACCAAAAACCCGCGTCTGCTGCAAGTCATGGAGTACCGGGGTGGGGAGCAGTCTTGGATCCAAATTGATATGGGCCATGAAACTGCTTTCAAGTCGGTGACCGGCGGTATATTCGAGTTCGGTTTCAGCGATGCAATCCTCCAGATGTGGGCGTCTTTCATTTATGAATTGACGGAAGGCAAGCCCTTGAAAAAGTTTGCGGGGTGTGTGACGCCGGAGGAAACAGCCTTAAGCCACCGTCTGTTCAGCGCTGCCCTGGTATCCAACCGCGGGGAATGTGTGACGGCGGTTTAGCGCCTGAGCGCCTGCTCCGGTCGCCGCAGGCCAGCACGATGTGCCGTGGCGGGGGGGGGGCGAAAATAAAGCCGCACTGCGGATTGACTGATGGCAAGGGCCGCACAACGAAGCAATAGCCCTCGGACCAGGTTGTCGATGGGGTTGCTGGAACGGCAAAAAAATCCTGAAGCAGGTATCATGTGAATTTGAAAAAAAAATATATTCTGGCCTTGGAATGTGGCTCAGTTAATTTCAAGGTTGCCGTGTTCGATTCCGGTTTGCGGAGGATCTGTGAACGCATGGAACCGTTGCGCTACACGGTGCGGGTGCCGGAACGAGTTGAATTCGACCCGGATGTTGCCTGGCGGACGAGCGTGCGTTTGATGCGTGAGGCGTGTTCCCAGGCTGGGATGAGCTTGGAATCTGTTAACAAGGTGGCTATTACCAGCCAGGCCAACACCTTCTGCGCTTTGGACGCATCGGGACAGCCCCTGATTCCATTTATAAGTTGGCAGGATCAGCGCGCCACACGGGAAGCGGCGCTACTGAACCGACGCCTGGGGAAGGTGTTGCACCAACATTGTAGTTGGCCGCGCGCGCAACCCGGGCTCCAGGCCTCAATCTTGTTGTGGCTTCGTCTGCATCGCCCACAGATTATCGAAAAAATCGATGCACTGGTTACTTTACAGGGATACATGGCCCTGCGCCTGGGCGCGCCCAATATCGTGGATCCAAATCTGGCGGCCCTTAGCGGCCTCTATTCGCTGAAGACCGGAAAATGGTGGCCGGCCATGCTGAAGTTGTGCGGCTTGACCGAACAGCAGTTGCCCGCGCTGGTGGCACTGGGAAAACCTTCGGCTAAAACCGCTCCCAGTCGGAATTTGGCTTTTGCCAGACGGGCCAGCGTGGCGTTAGCGGGTAACGATCAGTGCGCCGGCGCCTTTGGGAATTTGTGTTCACCTAAAACAATGCTGATCACACTGGGGGCGGGGATTGTCGTTTTTTATGTCCAGGCGCGAGGGCGTGTTGGACCCTTTTCCAAGGACGGATGCTGGGGGCCTTATCCGGGCGGTGGTTATTACGAGTCGGTCACTTCGAAACAGGGGTGGGCGGTGCTGGATTGGGCCCGGGCCCGCTTGATAACAGGGCGGGATATCACGGCCTTTACCGAGCTGGCGCGCAAGGCGAAGTCGCGCCGACAGAGCAGAGCGCCCGGCGCGGAGGAAGCCTTGTTTTATCCGGCGGCTATTAACACGGAAAAAGCCTGGATTGGCAGTTCTGATCCCGGGGAGCGGGCCCTGTCCGTGTTCGAGGGAATCGGTTTTTCCCTAAAAATGCTGATTCGGGACGGATTCGGGATCAAGCAGCGTCTGCCCGAGATCCGGGTGCTGGGCAGCGGTAGTTCTAACTTGTTCTGGTTGCAGTTGTTGGCCGATATTACTGACGTCCGCGTGGGGTGCGCGGTAGGCGATGCGTTGTATGGCGCGGCCCGTATGGTGTGTTCGCATTCTGTGTCGTCCGTAGCGCACACTAAGGAGAACGTGATGTGGTTTAAGCCGTGCGCAACAGCCGATTATGCTGCGCGCTACGAAAGATGGAAACAGCAGCATCCGTCTCTCGCGCATCGTTCCGGCCGGAAGGTCAAATGATATTGAACACTAAGAAACTTCAAAGAAGGTAGGGCGCGGCATCCGGGCCCACTCCGCCATAGCAAAGCCCTTGGCTGCGCAGGCTGGACCGAGCCGTTCTGAGGGGGGGGTGACACTAGCCGATACTCAGGCAGACGGGCCGGACTCACCTGGCTCGTGCTTCGTAGCGAAGGCTTGCTTCGCAGAGTAGCAAGGGTTATCCCTGCCTTGAGCTAACGATTGCGGGACAGCCTTGTCCCGCCGCAGTTCCATCTTATGCGGCCGGACTAACAGTCCGGCCCTACCTGACAAATGCCCGTCCAATTTGGAATGTGGCCGGAAGAAAGCAGGCATGACGATGAATTTGGCGGCAAATGCGCAACTGGCGCTGGACACGATTCTGCAGAAACCGGTGAAAGGAATTCCTGCCTGGCTGATCCATCCGATGGAGCAGCGAATGATTGAACGCTTCGCGGGTGTGCCCGAAGGCACGTATCTCGAACACACGGATGAAACCTATCTCACGATGCAGCGCAATGCCGGAACCGGCCTGCTCGACCAGTACCTGGCTTCAAACCCGCTGGACATGGGCGCGCACGGGTATGCAGGCGGGCTGCCCAAGACCGCCACAACCGGGCTGGAGCATGTCGTCCTTGACGGCATTGCCATCGATTCCCCGGAGGCCGTGGTCGAGCACATGGAAGCCATCGTGTTCCCCGGCGCCGAAAAGAACCTGGCGGAAATCCGGGCGGACTGGCCGGCCCAGCAGGAAGCCTGGAACATGACAACCCTCGACAACGAGCGCAGGATGCAGGAAGAAATCGGACCGACCATGCTCAAGACCGCCTACGGACTCGTCGGCTTTCCCGGCCTGCGGTACTTCACCTACGGCTACGCCAATTATTTCATGGCTTATGCGCTCTACCCGGAGGTCATGGAGAAAGATTTTAAATTGCAGGCGGATTACTGGGAGTTGAAGAACCGGGCCACGTCCCGGATTTACGAGCGCAATCTGCTGCCGCCGCTGACCCGCCTGGATCACGACATGGCCGACTCGCGCGGGACGCTAGTGGATATCAAGTCGCTCGATAGAGTTTGGTTTCCGCATTTCGCGCGGGCGCTGGCGCCGCTCTTGGAGACGCCGCTCAAGATGATCTGGCACTGTGACGGCAATCTTTCCGGGATGGTGCCGCGCCTGCTGGAGGCGGGACTGCATGGATTCCAGGGGTTTCAATATGAAGACGGCATGGATTATGAGAAAATTTGTAGAATGAAAAACCGTTCCGGCGATAGCCTGGTGATTATTGGCGGTGTATCAGTGACCCGCACCCTGCCGTTCGGGACTCCGGACGACGTGTGTCGGGAGATCCGCTGGCTGGTGGAAAAAGGGCCGTCAACCGGTTTGTTCCTCGGCGCGAGCAGTTCCATCGCGCCGGGGGTGCCCTGGGAGAACCTGGCCGCCATGGCCGAAGGATTCAAATATTACCGGGAACACGGCCGAGGCTGAAAGGCTTCAAAAGGAGAAAATGAAACCATTGTTTGTAGTCAAGCCCGTGGATCGTGCCTTCTTCGACAAGCACATTGGCGCCTGGCTGCCGGAGCGGATCATCGACGCGCACACCCATGTCTGGCTGAAACGCTTTGAGCAGAAAAAGGAGCCCGGCCAGCCGTCGCGCACCGTGACCTGGCCCTCCCTGGTGGCGGACGAGAACCCGGTGGAGCATTTGATCAAAACCTATCGCCTGATGTTCCCCGGGAAAACCGTCACGCCCATGATTTTTGCCAGCGTGGCTGAGCCCGGAAAACTGGATGCGGCCAACGCCTACGTCAGCCGTTGTGCGCGACGGCATGAATTGCCGGCGCTGATTTTCTCCGATCCGCGCTGGTCAGCGGACGATTTGGAAGGCCGTATTTTAAAAGGAGGTTTCCTGGGAATCAAGAGTTACCTGACCATGGCGCCAGCCTATTTGCCTGCCGCGGAAATCAGAATTTTTGATTTTTTCCCGCAGCATCAACTGGAGCTCATGAATCGGCACGGCTGGATCGTGATGCTGCATATTCCGCGCAACGCCCGTCTGCGCGATCCGGTGAATCTTGCGCAGCTGCGTGAAATAGAGGAGCGCTATCCCAGCCTGCAACTTATCGTGGCGCATGTCGGGCGTGCCTATTGCCCGGAAGATGTGGGGGATGCCTTCAAGGTCCTTGCGCAAACTAGGCGGATGTTTTTCGATATCTCCGCCAATGCCAATGCTCGCGTTTTCCGGCGCCTGCTGGAAACCGTTGGGCCAAAACGGGTCCTGTTTGGGAGCGATATGCCTATTTTGCGGATGCGCGCCCGGCGTATTTGTGAAAAGGGATTTTATGTCAACCTGGTGCCTGAGGGCCTCTATGGCGATGTCTCTGGCGATGCGCATCTGCGCACGGTACGCGGGGCGGAGGCCGACCGACTGACGTTTTTCATGTACGAGGAGTTGGCCGCTTTCGGCCGGGCCGCCCGGGATGTCCGACTCACGCCAGCGGAAATTGAGTCTGTGTTTTCCCGCAACGCGCAGGCGATCTTGGGGCGCGCCGGGAAACCTCTGGTAAAATGCGGAAGGAAGGAAGTTGTCTCGCGCAGAGGCGCAGGGACGCAGGGGTAGGAATTCGGAATACTCAGCGTCATTGCGGAAGAAATATCTTAACAAAGGGAGCTGTGATCATGAGACCATCTCGCGTAGGATTATTGGCGTTTTATCTTGAACTTTACGACCGGGCCAACCCGGCGTCCCGTGCGCGTATCGATCGTTTTTACGGTGAGATCGCGGCGGCCTTGAAAAAACACGGTTTGGATGTACGCACGGCTCCCGTCTGCCGCCTGCAACCCGAATTCGCGGCGGCGGTCAGGAGCTTTGAATCGGCACAGGTTGATGCCCTGGTCACGCTCCACCTAGCGTATTCGCCGTCGCTGGAATCGGCGGCGGTCCTGGCCCGGACCGCGCTGCCGTTGATCGTCCTCGACACCACGCCGACCTTCGATTACGGCCCCGGCCAGGATCCGGATGAGCTCATGTTCAATCACGGCATTCACGGGGTGCAGGACATGTGCAATCTCCTGATCCGGAACCGAAAGCCTTTCAGAATCGAGGCCGGCCATTGGCAGAAATCGAATGTCCTGCAGCGAGTAGCGGATGAGGTGCAGGCGGCGCGCCTGGCCTCGGCCATGCGCCGAGCCCGGGTGGGCCGCATCGGGGAAGCTTTCCGGGGCATGGGCGATTTTGCGGTGTCGACTGCAATCCTCAAACGGAATATAGGAGTTGAAACTGTGCCGTGTCCGGCCCGGGAGATCAGGGCCCTGGTGGCCGGCGTCCGGCGTGCGGATGAGGATGCGGAGATGGCGGACCTGCGCCGGAATTTCATAACCCGGGGACTTGCGCATGAAAGCCTGCGCCGCTCGGTGCGCGTAAGTCTTGCCGTGCGCCGTTGGATCGCGCGCGAACGGCTGACGGCATTCAGCGTGAATTTTCTGGCGGTTAACCGAGCTTCCGGTTTGCCGACAGTTCCGTTTCTTGAAGCCTGCCTGTGTATGGCACGTGGTGTGGGATACGCCGGCGAAGGCGACGTGCTTACCGCCGCCCTGGTTGGGGCGCTGGCCGGCGTGTATCCCGACACGACCTTTACCGAGATGTTCTGTCCGGATTGGAAAGGCAATCGGGTGTTTCTCAGTCACATGGGTGAAGTCAATCCGCTGCTCCTGGTCGGCAAGCCCCGGCTGTCGGAGATGGCTTTTAAATACACGGACGCGCAGCCCCCAGTGCGGGTTACCGGCCGTTTGCGCGGAGGGCCGGCGGTCTTTGTCAACCTGACGCCTTTGCCTGGAAATCTTTTTCGCCTGATTGTTATTCCCGTGAACATGCTGGCGGTCAAGGGCAAAGACCGGAGTGCGCATAGCGTGCATGGCTGGCTCCAGCCCCCAATGCCGGTGGCTGATTTCCTCGCGGCATACAGCCGCTTGGGCGGCACGCATCATGCGGCGCTGGTTTATGGTAAAACGAGCCGTATGCTCCGTGCTTTTGGCGAATTCATGGGATGGGATACCGTGGTGTTGCAATGAAGCGCCAAGCGCAATTCGAGCGTTTGACAGCCTCGGAGCTGTATTGCCCTGTGTGCCGGAAGGCCCAGCCGGTGCGCGAGCGGCTGCTGCTCGTCCTGCCCCGGGCGGAGTTGTATGAATACCGCTGCGTGGAATGTGGCGCTTCCCTCGGATCCCGGGAGGTCTCGGCCCCGCCCGGAGTCATCGCCGTCCCCTCCGGGACTTCACTGCCGGCGCCGTAGCGGCTATAGTGTTTCAAATTTTCTTATATTCACTGCTTGATAAACAGAACCGCTCCGCCTATGCTGACGAATATTTTCGGCACTACGTCCGAATCCAATACGGCTTGAAAGGGGTTGCCAGTGGCTTGCCAGCAGAAACCAAAACGAGGATTCACTTTACGCGCGTTGGTCGTCAGCCTGACGGCCATGCTCCTAATGGGGATCTGGATCGAATATGTCGAGCGTTACTGCCGCTATGGCGGACCGCTCGGCGAAAACGTGCCGCCCAACGCTGCTGTGGGGGTGATCCTGGTTGTGATGGGAGTTAGCACCCTGCTGTATTTTCTACGTCGCTCCCTGCGCCTGGCGCCCGCTGAGCTGCTGGTGATCTATGCCGCGCTGATCCTGGCCGCGCCCATGATGACCCAGGGCTTGTGGGGGCGGATGTTCGGGCTGATGGCCGCCATCCCTAAAAATCAGGATTTCAAGAGTTACGAAAGCCTGCCGTCGATGCTCTGGCCCCACGGTCCTAATCTGCTCGCAAACGGCCGTTTCACAAAGGAACTACAGGGTTTTGACCATGTTGGGGGCGGCGTGGTGGCCTGGACAAATATTGATCGCCGGGCCAAGGGTATCTGGCGGAGCCCGCTCCTTCATAACGCCGGCGAAACGAATGGGCGAGTATCCCTGGCTTATACATTTAAGCGTTTTGACAAAGACCGACAAGTCCTGATCCCCGGCGAGCGCTTCCTATATTCCATGCTGGTGAAGGTGGATGAGTTACAAAAAAACTCATTCTATTTCGTCGAAATGCAGGCGGATACCGGCGCCGTGCAAAACATACTCATGTCCGCCAGTGTTACTAAGCCAACGTTTGCGAACCAGGGTGGCTTTATGCGGGTGGGTGTCAGCCCGATTACCATCCCCCCGGATCTCCAGAGCAATCTGACCTTTCGGATTGGCATGGAAGGCGAGGGCGCGCTGGTCTTGCAGGATATCCAGTTTTTTAACGTGGAGGCGATTGAGGGGCTGTTTTCCGGTCGCAATCTGACCACAGAAAGTGACCTGGCCAAGCTCGGGCCCGACGAAAGAGATTTTCTGGTTGTCAAACCGGATAACATGTTCAGCTTGCGCGGTCTGCGATTTCTGGTGAGTGGCTATATCCCCTTGCGTCAGTGGCTGCAGCCGGCCGCGGTCTGGATCGTACTTTTTGGCGGACTATTTGCCGGTTTTCTCGGTTTGAATATTCTCTTACGCAAGCAGTGGGCCGAGAACGAGCGCTTTGCCTTTCCGCAAGTTATCCTGCCGCGAAATTTATTTGCGGAGACGGAAGACGACCAGGGAGGCGTATGCTATGCCTTGCTCCGCAATCGGGCCATGTGGCTGGGGCTGATCATCACCCTGCCGCTGGTTCTGCTGCGCGGTCTGCACTTTTATAATCCCGCCATACCGGCGCCGATGACGCCCAATATCTTTTTTGCAAATTATTTCATTAACCCGCTGGCCAGGGCCTTCTTTCAGGATGTAGCCATGGACAGTGGCTCGACCGGCGCCGGGTTTTCGTTCTCCTTGCTGGCCATTGCCCTGCTGATTGACACTAACATTCTGTTTTCCCTGTGGGTGTCGTTCTTCCTTTTTCAGTTGTGGAACCTGTTCGGCAAGGCGTTCAACTGGACTCGTTTCCCGGGATACCCGTGGAAGCACCAGCAGCACATGGGCTCTTTTATCGGCTATGCGCTCTTGGCCCTGTTCGTGGCCCGGCGCCACCTTGCCCAGGTTTTCCGCGTGATTTTCAGCGGCGGCGATCCCGCCCGGATGGAGCAGGGCGGGGAACGGGGAACCTATCGGGTGGCTTTGACGATGGTGTTGTTTTCGCTAGCGCTGGTGGCGGGCTGGGGGGTCTTGACGGGTATGGGCTGGGCGGCCGGTCTTCTTTTTTTCAGCTACATGCTGATCGTTGGGTTTGCTGCCAGTAAAATTCGTGCGGAATGCGGGGCGCCATTCTCGTACATGACGCCCTACTATGGCATGCAATTCGTGGCGGCCGTCGGCGGCTTTGCCGTGTTTGGTTCCACCGGGATGCTGGTGGCGACCATCGCCAGCGGCTTTATGACCACGGCCAGCTTTCTGCTCATGGCGCCGACTCAGGTCGAAATGATTGAGCTGGGACGCCAGATGAACGTGCGCCGGCAGGATGTCTGGGCCGGGCTTTCGCTCGGCCTGCTGGGGGCACTTTTGATCGGTGGGTTTGTCCTGCTCTGCTGGGCCTACGGATTCGGTGCCAATCGCCTGGAGACGACCTGGCCCTATGCGCAATACGGGTACTTCAGCTCGTTTCAATCTGGCGAAGCCGGCGCCGACCGGGCTTTCGAGAACAATACCTTATTGACCACACCGGAAATGCGTCCACTGGATATGCTGCATAATGTCGATGCCAAGGGGCTGGGGATCGGCGTGGCCGTAACTTGGCTCTTTGCTCTGCTGCGCAGCATGTTTATGTGGTTCCCCCTGCATCCGATCGGTTATGTGCTGGCGCCGAGTTATTTTATGGGCGGATTCTGGTTCTGCGCCTTCATGGCGTGGTTGATCCGGCTGCTGGTCTTGCGGGTAGGCGGCGCCCGCTCGATCCGCGAGGGGTTGGTGCCTTTCTGTGTCGGCATGTTTCTGGCCTGTATCCTTTCGATTTTTATCTTTGATCTCTATGGTGTTTATTTACGCCTGCATGGAATAACTACGATTTACAGCGCCATGCCATGAACCACAAAAAAACAACCTATCACTGGGGCGCTCAGCTGGTCGGCGCAATAGTTTTTGCGATCCTGGGCCTGGCGGCGCTGTATGCTTTCGTGATGTTTGCCCTTCCGGCGCCGCGCGAACATCGCGAGCCGTTCAAACCCACATGTTCGGATAAGCAGCTGGTGGAGGCGCTGGCGGATGGCGGCGCCGTGGACGAGCGCATCCGGGAGATTGCGCAGGCCGGCCAGTCTGGGGCAGGGCGACAGATCGGCCGCCTCAGCGGCAGTCCCGGCTGTTACCGCACCGAGCAGCTGATTCTCGATACTTTTGCCGAGGCCGGACTGCTGCTGCGCACGCAGGAGTTGCGCGTGACCGTGCCGGTGACCGAGTATTGCGAGGTGCTCGACGAACAGGGCCAGCCCTTGCCGGACGTGACTTTGTATCCTTTTACACCCGGCGGTTTACTGCCCACGGTCTTGCCGTCCGCAGGGCTCCAGGGCGAGTTGCTAGTCACGGAATCCTCGGATCTACGCTTTCTTACCGGCCACGATCCGGCGCGCACCATCATTCTGACCTCCCTGATGTCCTGTGACTGGAAATCGCTGGCGGCGCTCGGAGTCCAGGCGGTCATTGTCACCGAGGAAGATTCGCAGCGTGCGCTTAATTTGGATGACAATATGCCCTTGCCTTGGGCCGGCATGGTTACCCAGACCGAGGTGGCCTTTCCCCGCTTTCTGGTCCGCGGGTCGCTGGCCGACTACGCGGGACGGAAACTGACCCTGCGCTGCAAGGTCACCTGGCAGGAGCGTCCGGTGCGCAACCTGCTAGGGGTCTTGAAGGGTGCGGATAATGCCGACGAAGCCCTGGTGGTCACGGCTTTCTACGACAGTAATTCCCTGGTCCCGGACCTGTCCCCGGGCGCCGAACAGGCTATTTCCGTGGCCGCCCTGCTGGAGCTGGCGCGTGCCATGGGGCCCTACAAGGGGCAGCTGAAGCGGGACGTGATTTTTATCGCCACCGCCGGGCAGATGCAGTCGCTGGCCGGCGTATGCCGCCTGATGGAACCGATCGAGACAATGACGATTGGTACGGCGGACCGCCACCCGCTCGAGGACTTGGTCCGTGAAGAAGAACAGCAGTTGGGCTATGCCCGGCGGGGCCTGGAGCTCGTTAACGACGAAACTCGCTGGACGGAAGAAGCTCTGGCTGTTTTTAGGGATCGTTGGCTGCAGGAAGATAGCGGCTATCGGGCATGGTTGGAGAAACGTATCGTCACCGTGCTGGGGGAGATCAATCTGGACTTCAAGGCGCAGGTGATGGAGCGCCGCCTGGATTATTTGCGCGCCGATTCGCCGGTGTATCGCGAAGGGTTCGACCCAGCCGCCGCTGACGAGACCGAACTCAAGGCCATGGAAAACAGGCATCCCTTGCTGGCAAAATTTCTGGAATCCCAGCTGTTAGATAATCGTTCCGGTAATATGCTGGCCAATCCTTTCGTCCAAATTGCAACCCGCGACGAATTCCGGGAGTGGCGCGTCCGCCAGCGCTTGCGGGAGATGCTGGAAAATATCGTTGCCTATCACCGTCAGGAAATCAAGGAACTCAATGATTCTATCGGAATCCGTGAACTGTTTGCGCCGTATGCGCGCACCCTGACCCTGAACCTGGCACTCAACTCCGGCGGTTCACGCCAATTACAAGAGGCATCCAAGAAATCTCGGGCGGATATGTCCCTGCTGGCCGGCATTGAAAGTGTCGGATCAATGGTCGAACCGCAAGTGGGTGAAATCGCCCATGTGCTCAAGGAAGCCATCCCCATGTCTGGCGACAGACCTGCTTTCGATGTCATCCACTGGGGTGCTATTGATGCGCTTGGTACCCGCGAACGGTCCAATATCCACTTTTTTAGCGAGGGTCGGAAATACTACCTGCAGTCCGCAGTCTGGACGTTCATGGGCAAGCTGGGGTTCAGCTTGGTGAACAACTATTACAATGCCATGAAAATTGGTACCCCGGAAGATACTTTCGACCAGCTTGAAACAGATGTCATTGGTAGACAGTTGCCGGTGATCGGTCGGGCCGTGCTGGGTATTGCGGATGGGCGGGTGCCCTTCAAGTCCATCCCCTTTGATCGCAGGAAATGTATTCTCACCCTGCATGGCACGGCCTATGGTAACACTGGCACGGGATCAACCGTGCCGAACCATCCCATGGGGATCAACACGTTCGTCCACGCTTTTAACCAGGAGTTCGGGGCGGTTGACGAGGTCGAATACCGGGGCTTACGCCTCTATCCCATCCGCTATTATCCCATCCTGAAGACCAATCCTTACGGCAAGTTTCATCAGCGTTTTAATTTTAACTTTATTACCTACTGGCAGGGGTCCGTCAGGGTCGATGCCGCCCGCTTTGACGATCAGGGACGAGTGCAGTTTTTCAAAAATGCATCGCCGGTCGCCCAGGCGGTTTATCCGAATGAGCAGTTCCCGACTTCCTCTATTTTATCGGTCAATCCTGCCCCGGCAAAACCTATCCAGGTGAGCCTTTTTCCCTGCGTTCCCGTAGAACTCTATGAGCGCAATAATCCGATGACCATGAATGCGTTCAAAGGCGTGACGTTCCTGGAGCGGCTGGGCTTGGCCGGCCCGGTTAATTTTCGCTATGGCAACCTGCTCTCTTTCCTGGATCCGGATTTTCGCTTCTACCTCGCGTTCCAGGATGGCGCCTCCGATAACCAGGAGCTGCTGGTGAACCGCGCCTTTATGCTGAATGTGGATCCTGACCAGCCGCTGGCGCCCGATGAGCCGGACATTTACGGACGCAGTTACCTGGCGGTTGACTCACCCAATCTGACCTTCGCGCACCAGGATGCAGCAGCTTCAATGCTGCGGACCAATGAAAAGCGTTTGAATCTTCAGAAGCGTTACGGGATCGCCGATGAACTGATGCTGTCCTTCCATGAGCGGGGCAAGGAGTGGCTGGAATTAGCGCGCAAGTATCGGACTGATAACGACACGGTTGGTGCCCTGCTGGCGGCCGGCAAGAGCCTTTCGTACGCCATCAACAATCACCCGGTGATCCGCAATAAGATTTCCCATGCCGTGATCGGCATTCTCTGGTACCTTGGGTTGCTTGTGCCCTTCGTGTTTTTCTTCGAGAAGCTGGTGTTCGGGTTCACTGATATTCGCAAGCAACTGCTGGCTAACGGAGTTATTTTTCTGGCGGTGTTCCTGCTCTTGCGGATGTTCCACCCGGCTTTCCAGATGATCCGTTCATCACTGATGATCCTGCTGGGGTTTGTCATCGTGCTGCTGACCATGCTGGTGACCTTTATGGTCAGCGGCAAGTTCACACAGAATATCAAGGATCTGCGAAACAAGGAGGGGCGGATTGAGGGCGCCGACATCAACCGCGGCGGCGTGATCGGCACGGCTTTCATGCTGGGCTTGAACAATATGCGCCGGCGCAAGATGCGCACCGGTCTGACATCGGTGACTCTGATCCTGCTGACTTTTGTCATGATCTGTTTTACCTCTATTTCGACGGATCTGGTTGATATTGAATATCCGATGGGCAAGTCATCCTGGAACGGCATTCTATTCCGCAAACAGAATTTCTTGCCGATTGCTGCGTCAGAGATCAACGGCCTGCTTCAGCTCTACGGCCGGCAATATCCGCTGACGACTAATTCCTGGCAGGTCGCCGCGCTGGGCCAGAGCATGAAGAAGCTGGATGTGACCCTTGACCGCGAATACCAGGTTGGGGATCACCTGATCCAGAAACGGACCGTGGTCAGCGCCTCGATCCTGATGAACTGGAATGAGCCGGAGTTTTCGGGCATTGATCGTTATCTCCTGACCCGGCGTGGTTGGTTTCCGCGTCCGCCGACTTTGCACAAGGATATCGAGGCGGCCGTCAAGACCGGCGCCAGGAACAATCAACTGCTGATCCTGCCCGATACCGTGGCCCAGCAACTGGAAATCACGCCGGAAGATGTCGATGCCGGCGATGTCGAACTGAAGGTGCCTGGTATGCCACACCCATTCATCGTCCAGGGCATTATCGATTCGCAGGCTCTGAACAAGCTCTTGGGACTCGATGGGCGCAGTATCCTCCCCTACGATGTGAATGCGATCCAGTCTTTTGGCTATACATCGGCCGGCGTAATCATCCCCGATGATGTCCAGCGCCTGGACGCTTCGCAGGTGGTTCTGGCCAATACTCATCCGCAGGGTGGTGGCGAGATCAAGACGATCACTTGCGGAATTCTTTTCCCGAAGGAACCTTACCGGATCACCGAGGACGGTCCGCTGCTGCCGGCGGTGGGCTACAAGGATCAGCGCAGGCTGGTGATGGAGTTCTTGGAACGCTCGGGACAAAGCGCTTATTACGCGATCGACGGGGTGGCCTATTACGGCTCGCGTATGCGCGCGCGCACGTTCGAGGGCATCTTGGAGCTGTTGATCCCGATCCTGATCGCGGCCTTGACGGTCTTCAATACTATGCGCGGATCGGTCTATGAGCGCCGTGATGAGATTTACGTCTACAATGCCGTGGGTATTGCCCCCAACCACGTGTTTTTCATGTTTATGGCTGAGGCCTGTGTGTACGCCGTGGTTGGCGCCCTGCTGGGCTACCTGCTCAGCCAGTCCACTGGCCGGATGTTGACGGCTCTTAACTTGACCGGCGGCATGAATATGAATTACAGTTCGATCGAGACAATTTATGCCTCACTGACGATTATGGGCGCGGTACTGATCTCGACCCTGATCCCGGCGCGCGACGCAGCACGGCTGGCGTCTCCGGCTGATCAACAGAAATGGAGTGTGCCTCAGGCACAAGACGATGCGATGTCTTTCAATCTGCCGTTCACTTTCACGCCCCACGACCGGTTGGCCGTGATCAGCTACTTCCAGCGTTGGCTGGATTCTAACGGCGAGGGTAGCACCGGTCCGTTCTTCTGCGCGGCGCCCGTACCACGTTTGCGGCAGGCGGAGGCAGAGCAGCGCGGTGGTGGCTTGGTGCCGGGAATTGCGACCACGATCTGGCTTAAACCTTTTGATCTCGGCGTCTCCCAACGCATGGAAATCTGGCTGCCGACCGACCCCGAAACCGGCGAGTATATCGCTAATATACGCCTGCTGCGCATGAGTGGCACCTCGGCGGCTTGGTCCCGTACGGTCAAGCCATTTTTGGGCATCCTCCGCAAACAGTTCTTGAATTGGCGCGCGGCCACGGAGGCGGAGCGGGGGGAAATGTTTACGGAAGCTTGGGATTTGCTGACAACCTGCGTCATCGAAGAACCATCGGGGACGAAAGAGAGCGCTGGGAACGCGGCGGGTTGCTTGACACAAACTTAAAATATACATCAGGATTTTAAGGTTCTGTAGCCGCGATCGGTGATCGCGGTCTTAAGAAACAATGCCCGACATCAGCGATGTCGGTTACAGTTAAATCGTGGAATGTTCTGATGCCGGCCGGCTGACAATCAGCCGGCCCCGGAGAATGCGGAGATGGCGGACGAAACAAAAAAACGCTTCAGCGGCGACAAGGAACTGGAGCAATATCGAACAATCCTGGACGAACCCACTGAGTTTAAGAACGGGTTCACCTGGGTGAGCGTGGCCGGGGCCTTTTTCTGCGGCCTGCTGATGATGCCGGGCTC
>CAZALU010000011.1:0-51868 GCA_964486075.1 uncultured Verrucomicrobiota bacterium | reverse complement strand
GTCTCTGTGGTAAATCCCCTCTTCGACCCACAGATTCTGGTGAGGAGCCGTTTTTGTAACATCCAGAAGAAACTGCAGGCCAGGTCATAAGCCGATAATGAGCATGGGCAAGCAATATACGGTCGCATGGGCCAGCTCGGCTGACGAAGATCTGCGCAGAATTATTGAAGATATCCTTCTCGACCGTCTGATTCGCTAAGAAGCAAAATCAGGCGGCGTGGCGCCGCCCTCAACAAGGCAGGAACTTGCTACTAAAGACGGACGCGACGGAGCGCGTCCCTCCACGGCAACAATCCGTCAGTTGACGGATTGCGTGAAGGAGATGGAGGGCCACGGTCCCTCGTGGCCGTCCGGCAATTTCCTTGGGAGCTTCCTGCTGCGTTAACACGTTACGCAGGACACATCCCGGGTATCCAGCGCGCTACCCGGCGCACCGCAGGCGGACGGTCACCATGCCGTTGGCGCCGATCGCGAACGAGACGCTTCCAGCATGGATGGGTAGAATGCCGGTTTCGTCGTCGAGGAAGTTGACCCGCGCGGCGGATAGGATTTTTTTATCCGAGCGCAGCGTTGCATTCTCAACGGGCCTGCCCGCCGTTTCCACCACGCGCACATACAAATCCTGCCCTTGACGCCGGATGCTGCTGATCCACAGGCCATGATCGACCTGCAATGCGGGCGTAAGATCGGCGCGCGGCATGGGCACGGGCTCGTACTGGTAATCAAGAAACGCGTCGTACGGATCAGCCCCCGGTTCGAGCGCCTCCAGCGCGTAGGCGAAGGTGTCGGTGTACTCGTTGGTGCACCACAGCAGGTTGGCGACGCGCGCTCCGTCGACCTCGTACGTCTGTGCCCCGTCGTTGTGAAAGACAAGCGCACCGGATTCGCCCTGCGCCACGATGCCCATGAACGACTGGACCTTGACCGGCGGCGGCGATTCCAGAAAGTCGCGCTCCACCTGACGCTGGGCGAAAAAAAGGCCCGGGCAGTATTTCTTGCCCCGTTCGTCCAGCGGTTCGTGCACGCGATTGAACCAGCAATCGCGAATGGTATTGAATCCGGACGCCAAGTTAAACATGACGCCGATGGAGTCCTTGCGTTCCACATGGTAGCCGCGATAATCGTGCCGGGCGATACCGTGCGGCACGAACTTCGCCACGAAATAGACACGCCTTTCGCCCGCCGGCAGGCTGGCCGTGGTTTCCACCCACCCCGCAAACCTGTGATCCGCAAAATACATTTCAGCTTTGCTGAAAAGCTGCTCGACGCCGGCACGCAATAGTTTCTCGCTTTTGACCGTGCGGGTATAGCCGTCCATGCCGGGCACAATCTGGTTCCCGACGCCCGCCAGCAATTCGTGCGCATTTTTGATGTCGTAGATGGATGCCAGGGCGCCTGTGGCCGGATTCTGGACCACTCGCAGCAACCCGTTGTCCATGCCGGTGCCCTGGCTGATGACGGCCCGGCCCGATGCATCCGGTTTTTCGGCCAGTCCGAAAGCGCCGAACACTATTTTTTCCAAGCCGTCCACCTTGTCCAGGCGCGGAATGTTTTTTAAGGCGCCGGTTCCGTTTTTGTCGCAATACATGTCCGCTGCGCGCTCTTTGCTCAGGCTGTTAAACAACGCAACGGGTTCACCCAGCTCTTTTTGGCACGCGTCCAATGCGCAAATGACGTCCTCCCGCAGAACGTCCAGCAGGTGGTGTCCGCTCCGGCCGCGGGGCGGCACGCGCATGCATGCCGTGTTATCGTGGTTCTGGTAGGCGGTCAGGAAACTCCAGGCATTGAACAGCGCATCGTTGACCTGCGTGTTGCCGGATAGCGCCGCAAACATTTCATAAGCCTCCAGGCGACGCCCGAGGGCGTTCATGTCCGACGCCGTCCACGAGATGGGCGTGAGCAACTGGGGCCGGTAATCATTGCGGCCATAGACGACATCGCGCTGCGGCTTCAGCATTCCCGCCAGGTCGCGGTAGGTCACGAATTTCCCCAGGACCGGCGCGTAATACGACGCGCGGATCGCATCCTCCCGGAAAGAGGTGATCCAGGTCAAGTCCAGCAAGTTGGTGTAGATGCCCGCCGGGTAATGTTTGGCCGTGGTGGTGATCAATTCGGGCCAGAAGATGAAGCCGGTGGAAATGGATTGCTGGGAATCGTCGTAATGGGTCGGAATGGTCTTGATTCCCGCGCCGTCCGGCGCCTGCCAGTTGATGCACAGGTCGTCGGAGTAGACGGTTTCGCCCGTGTTCTGCACGCGGTGCAGGGCCAGCTTGAAATCCGATTGGGCCAGGATCGTCGGGTAGACCGGCGCCAGCTGCATCTCCTGGGCCAGGAAGGTCTCGGCGCGCCGTCCGAACAGCTTCTCCATGGCGGCCTGGCCGATGACGAACTGGCGGATGTTGCTCTCCAGACCGAAGAACTGCGGGAAGGGCTGGCCCATCGAGCCGTTGGCCACCTCGAACCAGCCTTCGTCCATCGCCACTTTCATCTCTTGTATCAGGCTGGGATGCCGTTTGGCCAGGTTGACCCAGCTGGCAATGGAGACATCCATACTGAAGCGATAGTTGCGTCTGCGGGCAAAAACGAAAAACATTTGCATCAACTCCTTGACGAACTCCGGCGCGGCAATCTCGATGTAGCCGTAGCGCGAGGTCAGGATGCCGCCGTGCATGGCGTCGGCGTAATAGACGGGAATATCCAGCACCGTCTTGCGCTGCGCCAGCAAGGCTTCAAACGCCGGCTTCAGCAGGGCTTCGACCTGCACATCCGGCTGGCCCTGCGCAAACGCATCGGCGGCCCGCGCCAGATGCGCGTCGGCCGCGCTGAAGTCCAGGAACTTGCCGTGCATGGCGGCCAGGTCGCTCACCATCAGACGCGCGAAGCCGTAGGCGTGGAAATCACGTCGCAGGAAGAAACGCTCGCGCGCGGCTGCCGGCGGCACCGGCTGGCCCAGCAGGCCGGCGACCTCGGACACCACCAGCGAATAGAAGGCGTTGCCGAACCCCGTCTCTCCGATGACATCGTCCGCCGTGTTCCAATATTCGGTGCAAGCATTGAAATAGGATGCGGCACAGAATACGTTCCCGTTGTGGCGATACAGGGAAGGCCAGTCGCCAATGGCATAAGCCTTTTGAACGGACGCGCCGGCTTGATACAGATCGTATGTGCAACGGGTCGAATAGTTAAAACTCCGGCCGGCCAGGTCCCAGCGCTCGCGATGCGAATACAGCGTATCCGTCACTTGGATTTGCCCGTCGCTGGCCTGGCGCAAAGCGTTCGCCGACGGGCGCACCCAGAAAACCTTTTTACCGGCAGCCGCCAACGAGAGGATCAAGGCTTCCTGTTCCGGTTCAACCGCTTCCGGCACGATCAGCAGGTCGGCGGCGCGGGCCGCTTCCAGATCCATGCCCTGACGCAGTTCAACCACATCGGCAACCCCGTTGCAGAGCGAGATCAGCAGCGGGTCATACATCAGGCTCACGGCGGAAACGGACAATATCCGGGGCGATCTCCTGTATATGGCGCTGGTCTCCTCGCGCGAGCAGTTATCGATGTTTTTTTCGCTGCTGATCACACAGATTTTCATTTAGCGTTCCTCTTAAAATAGCAGGTCTAAAGCCTGCTCTAGCGCGTTTTGTTGATAATATTTAGCCACAAATAAACTCGCCACACCTCCGAAGTATGTGCCGCGCTATAGATGTTCAGGTAATTAACTTCCGAGGATCAAGGAACCCACCCCTCGCCCCTCCAGGGAGGGGATAGGGGTGGGTTCCCTTAGAACTTCGTCTCGCATTGTTAGGTTATTTATCTGAAACACTATACGAGCGGCACACGTCCCCCTCATTCCCGGAAGCGCCGCTCATCCTGCTTCGCCAAGGCTACGCAGAACAGGTAGCGCGACACCTACTATTTCAGCATGCGCTCAGGCCATTTTGCCGTACCGCCAGGCCTCGTCATACATGGCCACAATGTTTTCCACGGGGGTGATGGCCTGGATATTGTGGCAGGAGGCTAAAATATAGCCGGTTTTATCGTCGGCCAACGCGTCGATGCAATGCCTGACCTCGGCCCGCACATCTTCGGGCGTCCCGAACGGCAGGATTTTCTGGTTCTCGATGCCGCCGTGGAAGCAGATCTTTTTCCCGAACTCGGCCTTCAGTTCGCGCATATCCATTCCTGGGCAAGTCCATTGCACGGGGTTCAGAATATCGATACCCATCTCAACCAGCAGCGGCAGAAACAGCCGGCAGGAACCGTCATCGTGATGAAGCACCTTGATGCCGAACTCGTGGCACAGGTCGATGAAGCGTTTGTGCTGGGGCGCGTAGAATTCCCGGTACAGCTCCATGCCGATCAGCGGGCCGGACTGGCTGCCAAGATCGTCGGTGACCTGGGCAACATCGATCAGGCCGTCAGCGGCCTCAAAGATACGGCGATGGTGCTCGTAAAAAAAATCGCTGATGCGCCTGATGATTTCATGCGTCAATTCCGGATCCAGCAGGGGATCGATGAGCGACTGCTCCAGTCCGCGCAGCAGGTTATGGTAGTAGAAAGGCGCCATGTAGCCGCACTGGACAGCCTGAATTTTTCTGGCTTCCCGGGCCTGCTCCTGCAGACCGGAGTAATCGAACCAGTCAGCTTGCGGCCAGTTGTAGGTGTTCAGGTCGTCGATGTTCTGCGCGAAAGCCAGCGGATTATACGATTGCTCGTCATAGCACCCGCCGGCATAGGCCACCTGCTTGCAGCGGATGCCCCAGAAATTAACGGACTCACCTTCCGGCGCCCGGGGCAACGGCGGCCCGATGTATTTCGGCCCGATCCCGGCCATGCCATCAATATGCAGGGCTGGACCGATGGCGACACCTTCTCCGAAATGGCGGCGCAATTTTTCAATCACCTCGCCAGTGGCCCAGATATCCGTGGGAATGCGGTCCACCGGTTGACGATTGATCGCTGCCAGCATTCGTTCGCGTGAATTCATGGTAAGTCTCGTGCAGGTATCTCAGTCCAATAAACAATTTCGGCCAGTTATTTGGGAACTTTGCTTCGTATACCGGTGAATATATATATGCACCAGGCCTTTAATCATGTCTTAACCGCCCGGTACATGGCCTTGATGTTCTCCAGCGGGATATCAGGATTGATCGTGTTCGAGGTAAAGAGCGCCAGGGAAGCCCGCCCTTTGCAGATCCGGATGGCCTCGCGCACTTTCAACTCGACCTGCTCCGGGCTGCAGACCGGGAGCTCGGTGGTGACGGCCAGCGGACCAAATATCACAAGCGGCTCGCCTGCGCGGGTGCGGCGTTGCACGAGTTGCTCGAGCAACATGCCGCACTCGGGCTGGAATCCCTGCAAGCCGCAGACTCCCGCGTCAATCAGAAAGTCCAGCATGAGTCGCACGTCGCCATCACAGTGCCAGACCGGCCGGCAGCCAGCTTCGAGCAGCGGCTCCAATCCGTAGCGGAGCTGCGGGGCGTAATACTTCTCCATGAAGTCCACCGAGATCATCGGTCCGCGCTGGGTGCAAATGTCCTCCCCGAGCAGGAGCGCGGCCGGAAAGAGTCCTTCGCGGACCGCCCGAGCCACCAAGCGGGACTGACAGCGGCCCTGGGCGCCGCCCACCTCCAGCAGTTTCTGCGCCCGGTCGGGGTACATGCCGACGATCAGGAAATAATTTTCGTATCCGAAATCAAAATACCATGAAATCTTGGCCCCGGCGAACCAGTGGGCCGGCATCCAGACCATCTCCCCGCAACGTTTTTGTATTTGCTGTAAGGGTTGGCGAAATTCGGCATAGGCTTGCTCGAAATCGAATTTGGATTCAATCTGTTCCGGGGTGGGCATGGCGTCAACCAGAGCCAGCGCTTCTTCAAGGGACATGCCTTTGTCGCTATGAGCATAGCTCGTGTCGTCAACGCAGCGATAGCTATCCCGTGCTTGCGGTACGAACACGCTAATGAGACCGTCCGTGCCCAGTATTTTGTAGGCCTCGATACTGACACCCCACGGATCCTTCCAGTATTGGTCGGCTTCGGCTCCTGTGATGGCCATGATGTGTTCCGGGCAGGCAATCCAGCCACCCAGGATGGGGGTCCGGTCTGGGGCCTTGAGCGCAAAGGTGGCGTCAAGTCTTTGTCTGCTTGTCGTTCTTTCTTGCATGTTTGATCCTGAAGTGAGGACCGCTAGCTGCCGGTCGACTCGTACTGTAGCCGACATCGGTGATGTCGGATCCTCAATTAACCAGGTCCGCGACCATCGGGCGCGGCTACAAAAGATTGAACTTCCTGCATTAAAGTAGAAGCGGCGCCCCCGCCGCTTCCAGCTCCCCATTCAAGCGACGAGGGCGTCGCTTCCACGATTGCATAGTTTACATGCCAAAGCGGGCTGTGCCCGCCCCGTCGCTAAGTGCAAGTGGCCACTTTGCCGCAGACGTGGCAACCCAAGCCTTTCACCACCCGCTTTGCTGGAGGCACGGAGAAAGAATCTCTCCACACGTTTCCCCTCCCGATCCACCGTTGCGCGCATTTTGCGTCTGGCAGCTGCCGGACGCAAAATGCGCGCAACACTCTATGGGGAGATGGAAGGAGATCACGCAGACAGATCGATCTCCGTGTCTCCGTGTTCTCCGTGGTACATCCTCGTTTTTCATTTATCTTGTTTTTTTCGCGGTTTCGTATGGATAAGGTACTATAGCAACCGCTCTCCGGCTTTCAGCGGATGGCCACAGAGAAAAGCGCTGCCGGGCATGGCTTTGCGGCCTTCGGGCTGCAGTTCCAGCAAACGCAAGGCCTGAGCGCCGGTCTGGATCAGGGGTCCATCGCCCTGATTGGAAAGAATCTCACCCGGCCGTCCCTGACCTGACACCACTCGGGACTTTATAATCTTTACCACTGACGTTTTCAACCCCGGAAATTCGCAATAACAGCCGGGCCAGGGATTGAAGCCGCGGATGCGATTATGCAGTTCGACGGCCGGACGGGTCCAGTCCAGACGTCCATCGCTTTTTTTCAACTTGGGCGCATAAGTTGCCTGGGCCGGATCCTGGGGCCTGCGCCGGATTGTTCCATTGCGCAAGTCATCCAAGGTCCGGGCCAGCAGATCGGCCCCCAGCCGAGCCAGCCGGCCATGGAGCGCGCCGGAAGTATCGTCCTCCCGTATTTTCTCTTCGACCTGGTCGATGATATCGCCGGAGTCCATGCCCTCGTTCAGAAGCATCGTGGTCACGCCGGTGCTGGCTTCACCACGCGCAATCGCCCACTGGATGGGCGCGGCGCCCCGATATTTCGGCAAAAGCGAGGCATGCACGTTGAGACAGCCCTGAGCTGGAATCCCGAGGAGTTCAGGCTTGAGTATCTGCCCGTAGGCCACGACCACGATCAGATCCGGCGCCAGGTCCCGAATGGCCCGGATGCTCTCCGGCGTATTAACATTCTGCGGAGTTAACACAGGCATCGCGTATTGCGCGACCCGCGCTCGCGCGGGACACGGCCCGGTCTGAAGCGAGCGCCCTTTAGGGCGGTCCGGCTGGGTCACCACGCCGACCACCTCATCCGTGGCGTCGGCCAGCAGTTTGTCCAGACAGGGACACGCCAGTTCCGCAGAGCCCATGAAGATAATACGCATAAGAATTTATCAGCCACTGATGAAACGGATTAAACACTGATTTACATAAGAACACTTTGTCCGCCGTATGCGGAGCCGCCTGCTCTGGAGGGAACTACAAAATACGCGAAACACGCTAAACGTAGAAGTTCTAAATTACAAACACCCTAACTTGATATCTTCTTTTTCGGGCCATTTTGCGCCTGCCCCGCAGCCGACTGGATATTTCGTAGTTACCCATTGCCGAACTCAGGCTGATTCTTTCCCATCCGTGTTTAATCAGTCTTCAATCCGTGGCGAAAATAATTCCCGCAGGTTCCGCCCGGATCGCGCGGCCACCCGCTCGTGCAGGCTCCGGCCATGGGCGTCCATGGTTACCAGGGCTGGAAAATCCTTGAGCAGCAGTTCCCACATCGCCTCGGCCGAACCGAATTCCTCCAGGAAATGAACCCCGGCTACCCGCGTTATCTTGTCCGCCAGCACCTGGGCGGCGCCACCAACGGCATGCAGATAAACGCACCCGTATTTCGCGCATGCCTTTTGCGTGCCCTCGCCCATGCCGCCCTTGCCGATAACAACGCTCAAGCCATGCCGCCGGATTATTTCCGGCAGATAAGGCTCCTCCCGGATCGAGGTGGTGGGGCCCGCCGCGCGAACAACCCATCGTCCTTTTTCCCAGATCACCACCGGGCCACAGTGGTAGATCGCGCCCGCCCGCAGGTTGACGGGCGATTTCCCGCCTTCAGCCAGAAAGCGATGCAAACGGTCCCGACCCGTGAATATCCGGCCGGAGACGAGGACGCGGTCGCCCACCGACAGGCGCCGCGCTTGTTCCAAGAGAAAAGGATATTCCAGCCTGTGCATTTTTCGCATTCTTACCTCATCCACGCGCAACCGCCAAGAATAACAAGAAAATTGACCACGGAGAAAGACCAGAAATTTTCCGCCTTGGCGGATCAGCATGGGCTGAACCACGGATTACACGGATAGCACGGATAGAGGAAAATATGAATATTCTATTATCCGATCAGTGAAATCGGTGTAATCAGTGGTAAAAATCTTTTTGGGTTGCGGGCCTAGCCCGCATTGGTAGAAACATACGACAGCATTGCCGATATTTTGCTGAATTATTGAATTTTTCGCTTCAAGATGTCTATTTCTATCGTTCATGCCTTGAAAAACAATAATGCCATCACTAATTATCAAGGGTAATTTTTAGTCCAGCCACCTGCGCACGCGACCGCTCATACCCAGGCTCATCCCCCGCCGACGGAATGCCCAACACATATAGGCCACACTGACGAAATAGCCGGCTGGCAAACGGCTCATGGCACCGATCTTCACGCCCAGCAGGGACGTCTTTCCACCAAAACCCATCGGCCCCACCCCCAGCCGGTTGGCTTCGCCGAGAATCCGCCGCTCCAGCCGGGACAGTTGCGGATTCGGCGCCCGATCGCTCAACAGTCGGAGCAGTTGGCGTTTGGCTAAGGCCGCGCCCGAGGCCCGGTCGCCGCCGACGCCGATGCCCAGCACGCCCGGGGCGCAGCCGTTGCCCTGGGCACGGCGTACGGCATCCAACGCACAACGGCGCACGCCTTCCCAGTCCCGGCCGGCATTCAACTGCACGTCCGGCAAGCTGTATTGGATGCTGACGTTCTCGCTGCCCCCACCCTTCAGAACCAGGTGGATTGCCACCCGTGCAACCCGCGCATATTCGAGCTGAATGGACGGCGCGCCCAAGCCGATATTTCCGGCACATGCCTTATCCGTTAAGGGGTCGATCGTGTTCTGCCGGAGATAACCCAGCCGCGTGGCTTCACGAACCGCGCGCCGGATGACGGCGGAAAAGGCCACGACATCAAATCCCACCGGTACCCGGCAGTAGAAAAGCAGCGTGCCGGTATCCTGGCAAAGGGGCGCGCCGCGCTCCCGCGCCAGGCGAATGTTTTCGAGGATGGTATCCATTGCCCAGCGGGCGGGTGATTCGCTCCGTTCCCTGCGCCGGGCGCGTTCCAAGGCGACCACAACGTCGCGCGACAGATCGCAGGACGTGCGCCGGATCAGCTCCAGTATATTCTGCTGCCAGATCGATTTCACGATTGTGCTCACGCAGATACGCAGGGGCGCAGGGTTCAGGTCTGGAATAGAAAACTCAGCTCCTAAGCGTCTCTGCGAGCGCAGCGATCTTCTCCTATAATGTTGCCGCACGGTAATATAACACAAACCAAGCATAATCCGTCCCGCGCCAAAACGCAACCCAAACATATCATCGAGTAATGGAATCAGGCTTGGGGGCTGCTGAATTAGGACCGGCAGCTGCCGGGCAGCTTTTACTGTAGCCGACCACGATGGGGTCGGCCATCCGCCAATCCCCAAGACCGCGCCCAACGTGCGCGGCTACAGAAATCCGGCAGCTGCCGGGCAGCTTTTACTGTAGCCGACCACGATGGGGTCGGCCATCCGCCAATCCCCAAGACCGCGCCCAACGTGCGCGGCTACAGAAATCCGGCAGCTGCCGGGCGGCTGCAAAATTTGAAATTCCTATGCGTTGAATTAGGGCCGCCAAAAGCGGCGACTCTTCCATAGTTCTTAGCATTGAATTAGGCTCCGGTGCGTGTAGCGTGATCGGGGCAACTTGCTTCAGGTAGAGTCGGGTTTATCCCGACTAGCATAACCAGTGTTCAGCCTTTTACGGACAAGCCGCTCCACCTGTGGAACAGCAAGGTGGAGCGCGTTATCCTTAACGCGCTTCTTCCCGGGAGTGACAAGATGTAGCAAGCCAATCATTTCCCCTCTTGGAGGGGATCAGAGGCGGGTTGCCATGTTGGGTACACTTATCGCCCCGCAAGCGGGGCGGACTTTATTCTGAATTGTAGGGCGGGAACGCCCTCTGGGCTTCCCGCCGTCCGGGAATGGGTCGGCGGGCAATGCCGCATGCGGCACGTGCCCGCCCTACAAACAACAAATTCCTATCAGGTTTAATTAATCTCACGGCAAGCGAATAACCGGGTCGGCTAGCGCACCACCACATCTGCAGTTCGTTCCTGTTCGTAGCCCATTTTAATTCGCAAGACACGCACTATGTCTTTTTCCACCACGTAGAGATAACGCTTGGATAACGCCGTGGCCGTCGGGAAACGCAGGGGAATATTCGGCTCCTTCAGCCGCTGGCCAGGTCCGGAATCCAGATTGCCGTAACGCCCGATACGCAGGACTTCGTTGCCGGCCGTATCGATCATGCGAATCGTGTTGCGGTGCGCGGCGGGTGCGTAGCTGCGTCCGAAATCGTCTACGCAAAAGCGCATATTGAAACAAATACAGGCGTCGTGGCCCTTGGTATAGCGACCGCCGGACGGACCGACGCCCAGGAACTCCCACTCCACGCCGTCCATCCATACCGGGTACATGCCTTCGTTGCCACTGCTGCCCACAATGCTCGATGACCAGTGGGTAGCAGGGCTAGCAGGTTTAGGCTTGAAGGGGTAGCCCCAATCCGGATATATCTCCAATTCGCCGGCGGCATTGGTCTGGGGCCAATATTGTTTGTATTCGCCCTGGCCCGCCCGCCACAATATCCCGCCCCCCTTGGGCCCGAATTTGTAGATGGCCCCAATCTGCCGGATCAGCGGGTTCTGGGCAAATTTTCGGTAGCCGGCATACAGCGTCTTGCCGCTGCGTAAGGTATCCCACTCCGCCGCGCTGATCTGGTAGTCCGGCGCCCAGGAGGGCATGTGGGGAGCAATATCGTCCTCGTAAAACTGACCGAGCTTGCGCCCAAAGTTGTCGCTGACGTAGATATTACCCTTGATGTCAACCACCGGTGAACAGGCGCCGCCGGAAAGCTCATAGACCACCCGCTTACCGACCAGTTTGCCGTCAATGGTATAATGGTCAATAGCCACATGGTGGTCCGAGCCTTCCATGCCCGCTCGCCCTCCGCCAGAGTGCGTCCACTGGTAGTAACGCGCCACGTAGACATCGCTGTTGGGAGCCACATAGAACCCGCGTTCCCCGGCCCGCGTCATGGAAGGCGGCACCAATTCCCAATTGGTAATCGCCGCCACTTGCGGGACGGTGGCCCAAGACTCCGGGAACACGGAAATACTTTCATGGCTAAATCCGTTGCGCGTCACCCAGCGCCCATCCCGCGCAGCTTCCACCTCCTTGGCACTCGGCCCGTCGCTCAAGAACCGACCGCTGTTCCCGTCAAACCAATACCGATTGCCTGCACAGACGATATCAGAATCCCACCCAACCGCGACCCGGTAATACTCCTGCAAAGATTCCTGACCGATGATGATTTCCGGTTCGCCGAACTTGTCTCCCAGGTCCGTCACCCGCGCCAAAGATTTCGCGGTTCCGCTGCCGGAGCCGTGAGCGTAATTCACATCACCGGCCCAGACCAGCCAGAGGCGCGGCTGGGCGCCCGACTCGTCCAAGGCCATGTCCCACCAGTAGCTCCAAAAACCCTGTAGCGTGGTTTCCGCCAACGCCTTAGGCTTCGCGCCGGCTGCGTATTTCGTCAGGGTTAGGGTGTTCAGGTGAGTTATCATTGTTTCTTGGCCATGCGGCTTGGCAATAAAGTTCGTTGGCGAAACGCCCAGCACGTAGCGTTCGCCGGTCTTGCGGTTGGCCCGCACCTCGTAGGGGCCGACGTGCGGAATCTGCCACAGGAACTTACCGGCGCGGTCGAATGCCTGGATGCGGTTATTACGCCGGTCACAGACCAAGAGATTGTTGTCCTTGTCGAAGGCGATGCCCTGCGGGTCGAAAAACTCGCCGGGCTTGTCGCCGCCCTGCGTCCCATGGGTGTTGCGCTTGCCGACAAAGGTCTCGAGCGGCGCATCCTGGCCCCAGCGAAGGCGGCAGACAGCGTTATAGAAAGTTTCGCGTTTGCCGGGCACGACCTCGATATTGGATCCGCTGCCGGAACTTTCACTGCGATGAATCTCTTTCAACCCGCTGATATAAATCACGTCCTCGTCCAGGGGATCGAGGGCAAAATGAAAGCGCTTGGCCCAGGTTTCGTAGTAGTTCAGCCAGTTGATGTCCTTGAGGTACGGCCCGATGAAGTCATCCGGCAGGCTACCGTCGGCGTTGATCTTGTAAAAACGCGCCGGCCCGCCCTGGTACTCGCAGCCGCTGAAAATTAACTGGCCCTTGCTGTTGATCAGCAGGTTCTGCGGAAAGGGTTGGTCAAGGTTGGGCATGGTTTCAGCCAGTTGTCGGCCACCGAAGCGCGCCTGGCCGTCCGGTCCGAAGTCGATGATGTTCAAGCCCTTGAGCTTCTCCACCGGCACATCCGCCGGCGGCGGCATGAGCATCGAAGCGAACTTGCCATTGCGATCATATTTCATGATCCGCGACCACTGATCCAGATGCCCCTCGTAGGTGTACACAAACCCCTTGGCATCCGCAACAATACCGTTGACCTGATAAGGCGAGTCGTTGCGCCCGATTTCCTTGTCCAAGGTTGCCTTGGAACCAACCCCAACCTTGAACTTGTAGGCGCCGGCGGGAACTTTTTTACCGAAGTCGTCCTTGTAATCCCAGGTCAAGGACTGCTTGAGCAAGTCTTTCTTCAGCGGCGCCGGTGGGTTTTTGCCCAGCATGCCAGCCGCCAGGTGGCGCACGGCCTCGCCCTTGGCGTCTTCGATCCAGACGGCCACGTCCGTGAGCGTGTTCACCTCGAAGCTGATCTCGGCGCCCTTGACCACCGGATTCGCTACCAGTGCCGGTTTTTTTTCGGCAATGAGCGATGGCTTGGCCTGGGCCTTGATGATCCGGTCATTGATCTTCAACTGCGGCGAACGAAACAGGCCCGGCTCGTTGGAAACCACGGACTTGCCTTTCAGACCCCGCGCCTCGCCGAACTTGTGGGGAAAATGGAAACCTTCCGAATGCCCCGGCGACCAAGCCGCTACCCCTTGGTACACGCGGTGCACATTCAATCCAAAGTTCTGGTAGACGGTCTTGGTGAAATTGAAGGCTGCTAGGGGGATCCCATACTCAATCGTCCATTCCTTTTCAGACCACTTGCTTTGCGCCTCGTATTTCGGCTCCCAGCGCTGTTCCGGGTCGCGCGGCTCGTTGTTGTAGATGTCGCCAGTGACGTTGAACGGCGTCAGGATGAACTGGTAGTAGCCGGGCGTGTCCTCGTTATCGGGGTCAATGAAGATCTCGACGTTTTCTCCGTTCCAGAGATCCTTGTCATGCGTGCCCTCGCCGGTTTTTTTGCCACCCTTCTCGTCGTAGCAGGCTCGGATAGCCAGGTAAATCACTTCGTCTTTCTGGCAGATTTTGAAGGTGGTCTTGAGCTTGACCGGAAAGGAGTATTCGTCAGTGAATATCTGTGATTCCTTGGCCTTGACCCAGCAGGCGTCGTCCAGTACCCCGTCCACGGCCGGCGCTTTATCCGCCTCCATAATCTCGATCGAGGGCAGTAAGGGGTCGGCCGGACCGCGCTGCAGGGGGCGATTGGTATAGGCCAAGCCTTGCGTTTCGACGGTCGACGCGGTTGCGGACGTAATCCACATCCCGATCACAAACAGTAAAAACCAGCATAATCTATGTTTCATTTTATTCCTTGCTTATATGATAGTCCGTAATCATGCCGTCGCTGCATGGTTTTCAAAATAGCATACACCGATTGATCGTCAAATATTTTAATTTGTTTTATCCCCTCCGGAACGCCAGCGCGGCGCAGCCAATCATGCCGGCCCGCGCCCCCAATCGGGCCGGAATGACCTTGATCCGCTGCGCGAAGTGCGGGTGCAGTCGCTCCTGCAGATGCCGGCGCAACGGATCGAACAACACGCGCCCGCTCTGCGCCACACCGCCGCCAAGAATGATGACTTCCGGCTGCAGGATATAGGTGATCGAAGAGAACGCCGCAGCCAGGCAGTCGGCCGCAAAATCGAAAATTTCCAAGGCCAACGGATCGTTGCGGACCGCTGCCCGGGCAATGATTTTTGGCGTAATGGCATCCAGTTTATTGCTTACCAGCCTACTGATTAGCGAACGCCGGCCGGCCTTGAGCGCCCGGACGGCATAGCCAGCCAGCCGGCGATTGCCAACATAGGTTTCAAGCCCACCCCGTCCTTCCGGTGTCTTGCGCCCATTCATCCGGATACAGATGTGCCCGATTTCACCGGCCATGGAATAGGCGCCGCGATAGAGCTTGCCGTCAATGACCACCCCGCCCCCCACGCCGGTGCCCAGCGTGGCAAACACCGCCAACCGATAGCCGCGGCCGGCGCCATGGACGCATTCGCCGATCGCCATGGCATTGACATCGTTCTCCACAACCGCCGGCAAGCCAAATCTTTTTTGTAACATCCGGGCCAAGTATACCGACGTCCAGCCGGGCACGTTTGTAAGATTGTAGATAAAGCCCCGCTCAAAATCCGTGAAGCCCGGCACGCCGACTCCAATGCCAATCGGACGGTGGCCATGGAGGCGAAAACGATCCAGCCCGACCGCGACCCGGTCCATCCAGGCCGACTGCGTCCCGGCATCAGCGGTGGCAAACTCGAACCGGTCCCGGATGGCGCCGGACTCGTCGACCAGCCCCATTTTGACGCCGGTCCCTCCGAAATCGATACCAACCGCCAGCCGCTGATGATAAGATTTTCCGATTTTGCCCACGGAACACACAGAAATGAAAACCTAAATGACGAAACGTTCGTGTTCGATCTTTGGAAAATGTCCGAAATTAATCAGCAAGCCAACCTGAAAACCCGAAGCATGCAAGTAATTTAACACTTGCGCCCGATGCTCATCAATGAGATTCGATAGAGCTTTGATTTCAACAATGGTTTTTCCAAAGCAAATGAAATCCGGTTTATACGTTGATTTCAGTCGCTGTCCCCGATACTCAAGAAACAATTCCTGTTGCGCTATAAATGGGATTTTTTGGAAAGCCAGCTCTATCTCTAAACATTCCTGATAGACCGGTTCAAGAAACCCACATCCCTTTTGCTTATACACTTCAAAGCAAGCTCCAAGAGTATTATATGTTTCATCCGCATATGGAAAAGATTTTATCTTCGCTTTCCCCTTATGTTCTGTGATCCGTGTGTTCTGTGGGCAATAATCCTTATTCCGATCTTATCTCTTAAATAACTTCTCCGCGTTGCGAAACGTCGCCGCAGCAATCGCTGCCACGGGAATCCGCCGGATCTCGGCCAAAGTTTCCGCCACACGTCGAACATGGGCCGGCTCGTTCGGCTGACCCCGGAACGGCTCCGGCGCCAGCCAGGGAGAATCGGTTTCGATCAGGATCCGGTCTATCGGTATTTCCGAGGCAATCTCGCGCAACTCGGCGGCATTCTTGAAGGTCAGAATACCGCTGAAACTTATGTAAAATCCCAATGCCAACAGGCGCTTGGCATAGGCCCGGCTGCCGGTAAAGCAATGCTGGACGCCGATCCGGTCTTCCGGTCCCTTCCAAGCATGGGCATGGGCTTCCAGGCAAGCTAGGGTTTCTCTCTCCGCCGCGCGGCTGTGCACAATGACCGGCAGGCGCTGCGCACCGGCCAGCGCCAGCATATCCGTGAACAGCCGGTGTTGCGCTTCCCGGTCGGCCTGCGGCGGGGCGCAGCCCAGCGGAGTTCCAACGCGCAGAGGCGCAGGGGAATGAAAATCAAGGCCCACCTCGCCGATGGCAACCACCTCCGGCGCCGCTGCGAGCGAGGTGATATCTTTAGCCGACCATGCGGTAACGGCTAGATCCCGGTTGATGCCAACGGCGGCTCGCACCTGGCGGGGATGGGCACAGGCAATATTCACAGACAACTGGTTGGCTGCCGGCGAACCACCCACGGCGATCAGCCGGCCCACACCTGCCACCAGCGCCCGCTCCAGAATGCCCTGCGTCCGCTCCGAAGTCCAAACCGGATCGAAATGAACATGCGTGTCAAACAACACCATCTTGCTATTGCAACAGACATTCATAGGCCCCGCCATCCACAGCGCTTGGGATACCCAGCGTGGTATTCCAAACCGTTTGCTTTATACCTATCCGCAGGATATAGTTCAGGGCCACTTTAAGCAATCGATTATTGCAACTCGAAAGGCATTGATTATGCAAAAAGTCATTTTAGGACGCACCGGATTGGCAGTGAGCAAGCTGGGGTTTGGCGGACTTTTCGTGGCATCATTTGCCGCCGCACTGGACGAAGCCAGGAAGACCGTTCACCGGGCGGTGGAACTGGGGGTGAACTTTATCGACACGGCCCCGGGCTATGGCAACAGCGAGGAGGTGCTGGGCCAGGCCCTGCGCGACATACCCCAGCCCCTGATTCTTTCCACCAAGCTCGGCGGGCGACCCCAGCCTTTTAAGCCACAAGACAAAGACGCCCTTATGTCATCGTTCGAGGAAAGCCTGCGCCTGCTGGGCCGGGATAAGATTGACATCCTGATGGTCCACGAACCAGACCGGCCGGGCCAGTACGATTGGTGGACTGATTGGGAAAACATCAACGGCCCGGTGTTGGAACTCTTGCACGACCTGCGCCAGCAAGGCATCATAAAATACCTGGGGCTGGGCGGCACGACGGCTTATGAAATGGCCCACTTGGTCCGTTCCGGCAAGTTTGACGTGGTCTTGACCGCCTTCAATTACAGCCTCCTGTGGCGCGAGGCCGCCCTGGAGATAATTCCATCCGCCAAGGAACAAAAGATGGGGATCATTGTCGGATCACCGCTCCAGCAAGGCGGGTTGTCGCGCCGCTACGACCAAGCTATCAACCAGGGCGCTCCCTGGCTGTCACGCGCCCGCCGGGAACAATTCAAAAAGCTTTATGCGCTGCTGGATGAATGTAAAACTCCATTACCGGAACTCGGTTTGCGTTTTGTCGTTTCGAATCCTGATATCCACTGCGTGCTCATGGGAGCGCGCTCGGCGGCGGAGGTGGAACAAAATGTGGCCGCAGTCGAGAAAGGCCCGTTGCCCGAGACTGTGCTGAAAAAACTTGACGATATCGCGGCGCTGGTGCCGTACCGGCCATTTGAAGAGCCTTTCGGCATGGGCCGGCTCGGCGCCCCCGAAAATTACAAAGGGGCAGGACCCGCGCGCTAGTTTTGCCTCGATCAAACAGAAGCTGTCGCCTGCTTGTGCCGCGCACCGGCAACTGGCGGGCGCTTCCCGATCAGTTTCTCGAGCGCAGCATAACGCATCAGCAGGGCGGTATAGCGGCGATGGCTGGTCTGATTAGGGGCGCAGGCTTTCGTAAAGGCGCCCGCTAACTTGACCGCTTGCCTGAACGGCACAAAGTGCCGGGACTTGGCGCATCGCCAGCCGTGCATTGCCCGGTAAGCCGCGCCCAAGGCCGCCGAACCTGGTTGTTGCCCGGTATAGACCGGCGCGCCGAAGACATCGGCCATGACCCGCAGAATATTCTGATTAACCGAGGCGCCACCGGTGGCCAGGATTTTTTTCGGAACCAGCCCGATGTTACTGCCATGCAAACGCATGGACAAAAATTGCCCTTCCACCACCGCTCGGATCTCGGTTTGCGACTTGAACGAATTCAGCGGCTCATCATTTTTTCCGAATCGGTAAATGCCGGGCTTGAGCACCGGCGGCGTGATCTCCGGCTCCTTGAAAAAAAAACCGATGTTGCCATCATTCCCCGGCGCTGTCGCGGCCAGGGCCTTATCAAAACGTAGCCATGACTTCCCGGCGCAGGCATCACGCACGCTTTCGCGGGTCAACGAACCGTTTTTATAACAGATCAGCGCCATATAACCTTGCGGACTGATCGGGTTGCCGAAAATATGGCCTTCGGACGCCGAAGGTCGCGGAGCGGATAGGGCCCCGAACACGGTATCGCTGGTGCCCAGGCTGATGGCGATCTCGCCGGAGTGCTCCAGGCCCAGGGCCGACAGGCTGTTGGGATTATCCCCGGAAAAGGCGATCACTACGCAGGCCGCCGAGAAGCCGTAACGTGCCACGTAATACGGGCTGATCGTGCCAATAACCGAATGCGAGGGCACGATTGGACCCAGCTTGGCAGCCAGCCTGGGCGCGGTGCAAGCTAAGGCCTTCTTCGACCAGCACCGGGAACGGATATCCATCAGGTTCATGCCGGCGCCGTCGCCGGGTTCGGTCGGAGCATAGTCTCCGATCAGAAGCGACGCCATGAACGAACTGACCAGCGCGATCCGCTGCGTGGCCCGGTAACGATGGGGATGTTCCTGGTAAAGCTTGGCGATCTGGTTGCCGGTGAACCGCTCATAGGAACGCGATCCGGTGAGTTCGGCCACCGCCTGCGGTCCGCCAAGCACGCTATCCCGCTCCCGGCACTGATCGGCAGTGCTGGAATCCATCCAGATCGGGGAATCCGCGACCGCGAACACGCCGCCCAATTGGCATTTAAGGGTCTGGGCCGGATCGAGCTTTTTGAGAACGCGCGTCGTGCCCGGCTTGAGATACACACTGCCGTGCTGCTGTCCGGATCCGGAAACTGCGACCACCCGCTCCAAGGGCAGACCGGCTTGCTGCATCCGTCCCAGCAGAAGATCCAGAGCCTCCACCCACATCAACGGCGGAGAGGTGACCGTCAATCCGTCCGAATGCCGATGCGCCCCGCCGCGAGTTTTATAGGACGGCAGGTCGGCATCGAAATTCAACGCACACTCGAACACCGGCGCACAGTCGGCATCCAGCGCTATGGCCTTCAACCCCTGAGTGCTGGCATCCAGTCCGAGAAATAATTGCGATTTATGTTTCAATGGGGCTGTTTTCACGGCTTAGGCTCCTCCTTAGTGGCATGCTGCATGCCTTGATTTTACACCAACAAGAAAAGAATGTATCTTAAAATGGCCGCCCGGCAAGCGTTTATAAGCATGCGTGCGATCCCTGCGCCTCGCACCACCGCACCACCCCGATACTGAAAGTAACAATAAGAACGTCGATCGACGTTCTTATTGTTACTTTCAAATTAAGATTCATCCGGAATTTAACAGGGATACACAGGATTGACAGGATGAATACTCCAGTTACCGCTGCTGATCCTGTACATCCTGTCCTAAAAAAAATGAGATAGAAAAGACCTATAAAGGCGCTGTTTGTTGGGCAAAAGTGAGCTAATTTTGTTGATAACGCACAGATCCTGCTGACGAGCCGTTTTTTGGCCTTGGTCCATCAAAAACTCGGGCGCCTCCCGCTGGAAACGATCCTTGAAAACCCGTCGGCAGCAGCGTATCATTCCGCCCCATGCATGAATTTTCACCAGTCAATATAACGAACGGGCTCAACAGCGACCAACTCAAAAAAATGGCCCGCACGCTAGGCATCGGCAAGTGCCTGACCCGTAAGGCGGATATTGGCGCCGCGATCGACGCCTTTATCCGGGCTGACATTGCCGCGGCCGTGGCGCTCTGTTCGGAGCTCGAACGGCAAATCTTGGCCGAGGCCGCGCATGACGAGGCGGAAGGCGTTTCGCCCTCCATGTTTTTCGGCAAATATGGGGGCAAATTTCTCGCCTGTCCCAATTCCTACCAAGCAAAGACGATCTCGCGCGGCGCGCAGGCGCGATCCGCGCCATGGAAAAGGCCTGGCTCGTCGAATGCGACGCGCCGGAGACCGTTGCAGCCATCGCGGCGGACACGGCTACGCACAAATATTGCCTGCGTGCCGGCGAGACGGGGTTAGTCGTAAAGGCGCGTCAGGAACGCGCTTTCAGAGCCGCGCTAAAGAAATCGGGGTATGTACTGCTATTATGAACGACTGCGATCCAGCCAACCCGCTGATTGTCCAAGGCGACCACACCGTGCTGCTGGAAGTGGCCAATCCACGGTACGCGGACTGCCGCGCCGCGCTGGCGCGCTTCGCGGAACTGGTGAAATCTCCGGAACATATTCACACCTATCGCATCACGCCGCTATCCATCTGGAACGCTTGCGCGGCCGGTGTGCCGGCCGGCGAAATCAACCGCATCCTGGCAGACTACTCGAAATATCCCGTGCCGGACCACGTCGCGGTCGAAATTCGCGATTTCGCCGCACGCTACGGGCGCTTGAAGCTCCAGCGCCGCGATTCGGCGCTGACGCTCTCAACGGATGACCCCGCCCTCGCGCGCGAAATCGGAGCCAACCGGCATGTGGCACCATTTTTGCAAGCGACCGAGGGACCGACAACTTTCATCGTTCAGCCGGCCGACCGCGGCCGCCTCAAGCAGGCACTGGTTAAAATAGGGTTTCCGGCTGAGGATCTCGCCGGTTACACGGAGGGCGAAGCGCTGGTCATCCGGCTGCGGGACATTACCCGCGGTGGGGCGCGCTTCGGCTTGCGGGCCTACCAGCAGGCGGTCGCCGACCTGTTCCACCTGGCAGGCAGCGCGCGCGGCGGCTCCGGGGTCATCGTCCTGCCTTGTGGCGCCGGCAAAACGATCGTCGGCATGGGCTGCATGGCGGCGCTGCAATCCTCCACCCTGATTCTGGCCACCAATATCACGGCTGTGCGCCAGTGGATCGCGGAACTGCTGGACAAAACCACCCTGACCGAGGACCAGATCGGGGAATACACCGGAGCCGTCAAGGACATCCGCCCGGTGACGGTGTCCACCTACCAGATCATGACCTATCGCTCAAGCCGGGAGGCGGACTTCGCGCACATGCAGCTCTTCGATCAGCGCAACTGGGGACTGATCGTCTACGACGAGGTCCACCTGCTGCCGGCCCCGGTATTCCAGGTCACCGCCGGGCTCCAGGCCCGACGCCGGCTGGGACTGACCGCGACCCTCGTCCGGGAGGATGGGCGCGAAGACGACGTGTTCGCCTTAATCGGGCCCAAAAAAGCGGATATTCCCTGGAAGGATCTCGAACGGGACGGCTGGATCGCCAAGGCCACCTGCACCGAGATTCGGGTGCCGCTGCCGAAAGCGCTGCGTATGCATTACGCCATCGCTGAGCAACGCGCAAAATTCCGGATCGCCTCCGAGAATCCCGCCAAACTGCCGCTCGTCGCCGCCCTGGTGAAACGCTTCGCCGACGAACGGATCCTGATCATCGGCATGTATGTCGAACAGGTGCAAACCGTCGCCCAGGCCTTGAATATCCCCGTGCTCACCGGCGCCACCCCGCAGCGCAAACGGGACCGGCTTTTTGACGAATTCAAGTCGGGCGCGCTGCGGGTGCTGGCGGTCTCGAAAGTGGCAAATTTCTCGGTGGACCTGCCGGATGCCGGCGTGGCGATCCAAATTTCGGGAACCTTCGGCTCGCGCCAGGAGGAGGCCCAACGCCTGGGCCGCATCCTACGCCCCAAGCCCGGCCGCAACCAGGCGCATTTTTTCACACTGGTCAGCCACGACACGACGGAGCAGGAGTTCGCCCTGAAACGCCAGTTATTCCTGTGCGAGCAGGGCTATGGATACCAAATCGAGTTCAGCCATGAAACTGTTTGATTGCGACTGGTCGGAAATTGCCCGGACCGCCTCGGCCTGGGAGCGCCTGCCCCACCCCTGCAAGATTTTGTTCATCAGGAACGTCGAAATCAATACGCCCCTGGTCATCGAGCGTATCCGCGCGGATTGGGCGCCGCTGCTCAAAGAAGGCTTCCTCGATCAGACGCCCGACGGCGCGCGCCTCGGGCTGCCCCCGGCCAGGCAGGACTTCCGGCGCGTGGTGCGCGCCCTGGAGCGCCATCCGCTGTTCCGGCCCGATTACGAGCGGCAGGGCGGGCTGACCGCCTACCTCGACGAGCATTTCACCCATATGGAACGCCAGGCGTTGGTTGGCCTGATGCACCGTTACAGCGACGTTAACCAGGCGCTCACGCTGACCATCAGCCAGCCAAGCCGGTTGGAACGCTTCCTGGCCGAAAAAGATTTCCGGCGCTGGCCGCCCTCGCAGCTGCGCTACGCGCCCCCACTGCTTTTGCCAGACACGGCCACTCTCCTCCACACCCAGAAACTCTTGCGCGTCCTGAGGGACGCGACCAACCCGCTGACTTTACCGCAAGTGGCGGCCACATTGCGCGTGGAAACACTCGCCGATTACGGTCCGGCGCTGCGCGCGGCGATCGGACTCGGCCTGGCCTTCCCGGCGCTCGCCGAACAGGACCTGGCCATCGTCATCGGGATTTGGCCCGGCATCCATCGCAAGCTGCACCGCAAAACAATTCCTCCGCCAACGCCGGTCGCAGCGGCGGAAAAACATGTCGGCGCATTCCTGATGGACGATATGACCACCCTGCTGGTGGCGTGCGCAGGGGAGCCACTGCGCCTGCGTCAAAATGACGGCGCCCTGTTCGCCAAAGCCCAGGCGGAACTGTCCCGGCGCCTGGGCGTTTTGCCAGAATGGTTTCTGAAAATCATAGCTTACACCCCCAACAACCGGTTGGCCACGGCACAGGCCGCGCTGGCGCTATTAAAACTGGGCGGAATCGCAAGGCAAGCCGGGAGTGCGCCCAGCTTGGACTTGACTCCGGCCGGCACCCGCTGGCTACGCCTGGAAGCGGGCGAACGTCTCAAATTAATCTTGGATGCGCTTCGCGCGGATATCGCCGTCAAACTCGATCTTTACGGCTATGCGCAAACAAAAAACGCGACTCTGCCTTTCATGGACCGTATCCCGGATATACTCCTGGACAGCAAGCCATTCGATCTCCGGCCCGCGCTGCTGGCGGCGTTCGCTGCATTACCCGTGAATCAGGACGTCCACCTCGACGTTTTTCTGGATTACGAGGCCTATGAACATAACCCGCTGATGCGTCAACAACTCGCCGGGCATAACCTGACGCAGATGTATTCCTGGTCTGCCACGGGCGACTTGACAGATGAGGCCTTGGTCGATATCTGGCGCAATACCCTGAAGCAGTGCCTAAACGAACGCCTGGTTCCGCTGGGCTGCGCGACCATCGGCCGGACCCGTGAACAACAAGCCACACTGGCGCTCACGGCGGCGGGCCAATATCTGCTCGGCCAGGTTGCCCAGTTCGCGTATGGCGGCGACGAGGCGCACGAAATAATCGTGCAGCCTAATTTCGATATCGTATTCATGGCGCCCAGCCCGGCGGCCGAGGCGGCCATCGCGCCGCTCGCCGATCGCGTGGGCCACCGGCTGGGCGTGTTATTCAAGCTAACGCGCCGCTCGATTCACACCGCTTTCGCCGCCGGCTGGGACGCGGAAATCGTCTTGACGCGGCTGACCGGCCTGATCAAGCAACCGCTCCCGGACAATGTGGGCAAACAGATTCGGGACTGGTTCGCCCAATGCCGTAGAATCGAGGTCAAGCAAGCTCTTTTGTTTCGCTGTCCCGATCACGAGACCGCATTGCGCGTCGTCTCCGCCGGCGGCAATAAGCTGGTGCTGCTTGCCCCCACCGTGGTCGAACTGACCGATCGCAAAGCGCTCAAGGCGATCGAAAAGAAACTGCGCCAGAACGGCATCACACGGGCGCCGAGCGCGCCCAAGCCGCCACCGCCCGCGACCGAACCGCCGGATCCAGGCTAGGACTGAGCCTGATAACACAGGCTAGTCCATATTAGTCAATTATATCATTATCCATTGCACGATTAGGCGCTTACCTGGAACGTCCCCATTGCGCATGTCTCGCCGTAAGCGTTGGGTACGCGCGATGACGGCCTGGGAACTGGGTTGGCAAGCGGGGCTGACTCGGCGCGCGATCACCGCGCTGTTTTGGGTAACGCCCGATAAGGCGATCGGGGCACAGCAAGAGAAGGTGAAGCGCGGCCTGCAGGAAGACCGCAGGGAGACATTTCCTTACATTTCCTTATTGACTTACGGCGAGGTATATGTTCTACTACTGCTCATGAAGACTACTCAGATAAATGACGCTGTTTCCTTCTCCGTCAAAGGCCAGGTTGTCATTCCGCGCCGGTTGCGGAAAGAGTTCTGCATCGAGGAGGGCACCCGGGCCTTGGTGTACCGGGAAGACGATCATATTGTCCTGATGCCAATGTCTGCCAAGCGATACAATGCTCTGCAGGGATGTCTTAAGGGGACCGGCGTCATGAAGGTTTTCATGGATGAGCGCAAACGCGAGAGGGAGTTGCAAAATGGCCGCCAAGGTGTTGGATAGTTGGGCGTTGATGGCCTACTTCAGCGGCGAGCCCGAAGCGCCGCAGGTGAAGCAGATTCTTCTGAAGGCCGATACCAGCGGCCAGAGACTGCTCCTTTGCGCCGTGAACTGGGGCGAAGTGTATTATTCGGTCATGCGTGTCACCAACCAGTCCCGGGCGGAAACAATCGCCCGCGAAATTGCCGGCATGGCCATCGAAATCGTACCCGTCGAAGCCGACCTGCATCTGGTCCGGCAGGCCGCCGCTTACAAAGCCACAAAGAGTCTCTCCTATGCCGACGCTTTCGCCGCCGCGCTGGCCCGACTCCGCAAGACCGAACTGATTACCGGCGACCCGGAGTTCAGAACGGTCGAAGGCGAAGTGAAGATTCACTGGCTGAAAGCCGAAAGAACGGCGGACGGAAAATAAGCGCACCGCTTCTTCCGAGCGGGAGGCCTGTCCGACAACGGCGAGCAATCAGCCAACGCGGAAAACATGCTCCCTGTGGTATCGAAGGGCCGCCAGGTCGGGGACGAAACGAAAAGGAAGGCGGAGTTCGCGGCCTTCAATATCCAGCAACGCTTGCCGTAGCAGAAGGGGTGGGTCGCTGCTCTGTAGCCGTCGCGACACGATAACGCGACACATCTCGTCGAAGCTGATGAGACCACGGTCGAACGCTCTGTAATATAACACGTTCAGGGCGATTCCGTTGCGCGGGTCGGCACGGCGATCGACATTGTCTTTCCACGGGATAATGTGGCTGGCATTGAGCAACTCCGGAACAGCAATTCCAGACAGAGCGCAGCGGTTATCATAGCTCGTGAGTACGGCGACGCGAAAGAAAGCCTGCACACGGCGAGTACGAACTGTTCGTGTGCTTTCTGTTGGCCCTCCTGGCAACGCAACTTCAACTTCGGTCGGCTCCGCATCTTGCCCTGTCAGGCGAACATATGTCGCCTCGGCATCCGCTGCGATATGTTCGTGATTTTCAAGAAACTCATTCCATAGGGCGCGGTCGGCTTGGCTTACATTGCCGAGCGCCTTGATATTCCTTGCTTTCTGGTTGGGGTCGAGGCTGGCAAAGTTACACGCCTTCATCGCGACGGCGGAAGGAGTCCTTCCAACGATTGATGCCAATTGTATGATTTCAGGATTGAGCCGGTGCAGCTTCCCGAATGGTGTCCTGCAATACAGACGAAAAGCCAAAAGCAGTTGGTCTCTTGTCCATGACTTGTTTATCGTCATCCGACCTTTCATGCCGCCAACCGCACCAACTCGCAAGGATCTAACACACGCTGGTTGGATGGGGCTTCACGTCCGCGCCCTGCCGGAATCCGTCAAACGCGATCCCGCCGATCTTGTGCGGTTCGCCTTGCCGTGCGCTCGGTCTTCCGCTTCGCCACTTTCTTCCGGGTAGCGGACTTTTTAACCGCCCCTTTTTTTCTGACCGGCGCTACCGGCGGCGCGGGAACCGGCTTCTTTGCGACCGGTTTGGCCGGCGCTGCCGCCGCCAACTCAATTCCGAATACTTCGCTCACCTCAGCGGCCTCCAACGTGGCCGCCTCGGCGACGCCCGTCCCATCCGTGAGGGCCGTGACGGCGGAAGCCTGACTGACCAGTTCGTTGTGATCCACGTGCCGCAGGAGAAAAAGCAGTTCCGGCTTCTGGTCCAGCCTGGCGCCCACGCCATACAACACCGCCGCCACATGCTTGCACATGTCGGCCCAGTCCGGGCACGAGCAGTCCAGTTTGATCTCCGTCGGCGCCGGGAACAGGCCGCTGCCCGGTTTCGTCATAATGTTCATAACGCGTTCCGAAAGCTTGCCCGCCAGCAGTTCCATCAGGGACCCGATCCCGCCCGCGCATTCTTTGCAGAGACCCGCCCACTTCACGGGCTGCACCGGTTTGATTCCGATTTTGATCTTATAGAGAGAATTGCCACTCACCAAGGCCTCGATCGCGCCTTTCCGGATGTCGAGATGCAGAACCGAACCGTTGCGCACATAGGAACGGCCGCGCGGCAGGCGATTGGCGTAATCGCTGTAGGACTCCAGATTTTTGCACCAGGCCTTGCCCCAGAAAGTGTTGGCTATCTTGGCGCTCTCCAACTGCACCGGTTGCAAGACCGTCCCCTTGGCAGAAAGTTTTTTGGCTTGCTTGGCAGCCTTGGCACGCCGTTCCGCGACCGGCACGTATTCCGGAAAGCGGCTGTAGCCTCTCCATCTACGACTGCTTCTATATCGTCCCCAGCTCATATTCTCGTTCCTCTATGATTTATTCCACCTCGCCGGCCCGCTCGATGTCGAGCGAAACGAAGCGGATCAATTCCGCGTTATTCATTTCCGTCAAAGACGCCTCTCCGCTCGCTCCGTCAACCACATCACGCGCCAAGGCCGTTTTGTCTTCGAGCAGCTTGTCGATTTTTTCCTCGAACGTGCCCCGGCAAATAAACTTATGGACCAGCACGTTTCGTTTTTGGCCGATGCGGAACGCGCGATCCGTGGCCTGATTCTCGACTGCGGGATTCCACCAGCGGTCGAAGTGTATCACGTGCGAGGCCGCCGTCAAATTAAGTCCCGTACCGCCCGCCTTGGTCGTGAGCACGAAGAACGGGGGGCCGTCATCGGCCTGGAAAGTATCGACCAGCCCGCGGCGGTCCTTGACCGGCGTGCCGCCATGCAACACCAGTCCGGGCCGGTGAAACACATCCGCGAGACAGGCGGCCAACGGCGCCGTCATTTCACGGAACTGAGTGAACACCAGAGCCTTCTCCTGGCGCTGGGCGAGTTCAGACGCGATTTCGCGCAGACGTCGGAACTTCCCGCTGTCGTCGTGCGCGTAGGCCTGATCGCGCAGCCATTGCGAAGGGTGGTTGCAAATCTGCTTGAAACGCATGATGTAAGCGAGCACCAGTCCGCGCCGCTGGATGCCTTCCGTCTCCTCGATTTTTTGCGCCAGCTCACGAACCGCCTGTTCGTAGAGCGCCGCCTGCTTCTTCGAGAGACCGCAGAACGCCTTGACCTCGGTCTTGTCGGGCAAATCGGCGATAACGCGTTTGTCGGTTTTGAGTCGGCGCAAAATATAGGGTCGCACAAGCGAACGCAAAGCGCCCAGACGCCCGCCATCGTCCCCGCTATCCTTGACAAAAGCGGAGAAGCGGCGGGCCGAACCGAGCAACCCCGGGTTGAGATAATCGAAAAGCGACCACAAGTCGCCAAGCCGGTTCTCGATGGGCGTGCCGGTCAACACAATCCGCTGCGCCGCCTTCAGTTCTTTCACGGCCCTGGTCTGGCGGGCGACCGGATTCTTGATGGCCTGCGCTTCGTCGAGAATCGCAAGATTCCAATCTAAGCTGCGCAACCCGTCCCAGCGCGCCACCATACCGTAAGTGGTCAGGATCATATCGCAGCCCTGGCGGGCGCGCTCGGCGTTGGCCTGGGCCTTTTTCCATTCGTCGGGCGCAAGCTCGGAAGGATGCAGAATGCGATAACGCAACGATGGCGCAAACTTCTGTAACTCCGCCCGCCAGTTGGCTAATAACGAAGCGGGCGCCACCAGCAGGCTGGGGCGTTCGGCCGCCTTTGTCTGCCTGGCGCCGGCCAGCAAGCCCAGAACCTGGATGGTCTTTCCGAGGCCCATGTCGTCGGCCAGGCAGGCGCCAAGCCCCAGCGCGCTCATGAATCTCAGCCATTCCACACCCGTTCGCTGATAAGGACGCAGAACAGCGGTCAAACCGTAATTATCGCCGTTCACGGCCAATCTCGCGGGATCACGCAAGACGGCAAGCGTTTTTTCAAGCCAGGCACCCGGTTTGATGCCGGTCCAAGCCCGCGTTTCCTCCTCCGCCTGGTTCCCACCTCCGGGTTCGTCGCCGCCCGGCATCCCCGATAACAGACGCATGGCCTCGCCGAACGACACACCATCGCCCGCCGCTTTTTCCGCCTGCTTCCATTGAGCGAGCGTGGCCCGCAGTTTTTCGGGGTTGGCCTCGACCCACTGACCCCGGATCAGGACCAGACCTCCCGAGGAGTCCATCAGGCTGCGCCATTCTTCCTCGGTCAACGCCTCGCCTGCCAGCGTGGTTTCTACCTTGAAATCCAGCAAAGCATCCGCGCCCAGCCCAGCCCCCCGCTGTTCGCCCACGCGAACACCTACCACAGGTCGCGCCGGGCGCTTCCCGCCCCAGCGCTCCGGCATGCGCACCACCAAACCGCTCTCTTCCAGAACGGGAATATCCTTGAGAAACTGGAAGGCCTGGTCCGGCCGCCACGCCAGCGGCTGGAACAGGGCGCTGTTCTCCAGCAACTCCTTCGTCAGAACACTTTTTTCCGCAGCGCGATTCACCGGCGTCAGCAAGGCCAGCAAGGCCCGCTTGTTCCCCTCGCCCGCATATTCCTTGAGCGCCTGCCCCAGCGGACGATGTTGCGCCTGGCCGGCGGCGGACAGGCCAGCCGAATATGTGGCCAGGAACGCGAACGGCAAGTTCGGATTCTTCCGATTCTCCGCCAGATGGAAGCAAACCCGCCCCACCATACGCCACACGGCGCCGAGTTGCTTGAGATATGCCGGCGCTCCACCGGCGCAGCCGGCGGCCTCGGCGCGCACCGTTTCGTCCAGCGCGGTCCACAAAGACCGCAGGACATCGACCGAAAGGTATTCGCCGCCCGGCATGGGCGGCGCGCGGTCCGTCAGATTTAGCCATTCGGCGTCGGTTGGGCCCGCCGTGATTTGCTGAAGATCATCGGTTTCCGGCCGATGACAGAATCGGGTCAAATGCAGACGGGCGAACGAGCGCCAAAACGTCGGCCCGGCCGGCAGTTGCGTATCGGCCTCACGGGTGGGCAGATGCAGCAGCCCGTGGGCGCCGCTCACCGCAAAGGCATCCCGGACCCTATCGATCGCCGCCGGCACCGGCCACGGATCGCCACCGGTCGGATACCACAGCAGATGCCCCTGCGGAGACAAGGCGATGCAAGGCTGTTCAAGTGCAACGCTCATGGCAGTTTGTCCACTCCTTAACTGTAGCCGACCACGTTGGGGTCGGTACTTGTTCAGACCGCACCCAATGTGCGCGGCTACAATAGATACAATTCCTATCAGATCAGGTTAAGCAACAGTTCAGGCGGATACAATCGAGAAACGCGCTGGCCGGCTCGATCTGCACGCCCCTCCGTTTCTGCAAATCGCCGCTGAGTCTTGCATTGTTTTGCCTATCACACAAGCCCGCAGGATTGCTGCACAGCAATTCGCATTATGACCTTTAGACCCTCCTTGGAGGGGTTGGGTGCGGGTTCGCATGTGTGCCTTAGCACCGTTTGGATCCGCGCCTTATCCTCCAAAACCAATCAGTCAATGGCAGAGGATCCCTGCATTGGTCGATAAAACTGTCATGATTTAGAAATCGACTCGCTCGCCGCCCGGATGATCTCCAGGGTCGCCTTCCCGAATTGACGGGCTTTGGCGGGGCCGATACCCCGGATCAGGAGCAAATCTTCCTTGGTGCGCGGCTGGGCCAGGGCCAGTTCCTTGAGCGTCTTATCCGGATAAACGACATACGCCGGCACCCCACCCATGGCCGCCGCTTTCTGCCGCCGCCATTCCTTGAGACGCTCCAATACGACTACCTCCGGGCCGGTCGTCGGAAAATCATCCGGCGGCGCTCCGACTGTTGCTTTTCTCGCGGACTTCGCACGCGGCGCCAAGTCGGCCGACGGTACACGCCTGGGGGGCATGATCAGGGTGACGCTTGTCCGTCTCTTGGCCATGTCATAGCCCATCGGCGTCAGCGCCAAAGTCGGATACTGATCGTTGCTGACCGCGATACACCCGATGGCGATTAACACGTCAAGCAGGCTCCACACGAAATCCGAACCCTCCTGCGCCAGCAGACCATAGGTCGATTGCCGGTCCAGCCCGGCTTCCAGCACCTCCTTGGCACGGGAGCCGACCAGTGTTTGGGTTATGCGGCCGCGTCCGAAGCGGCCCTGCAGGCGCCCAACACAGGAGAGCGCTTTCTGAATGACGATCCTTTCCTCCTCGGTGGGAAGGCGGGCGCCTTCGGGCGCGGTATAGCTCGAACTGCAGCGGTCACAACGCCCGCATAAGCGATGGCCCTCGGCCTCTGTGTCGCCGAAATAGTTCAGGACATAATATTGCCGACATTCGGAACAGCCGGCATAGCTGATCATTCGGCGTAGTTTCAGTTCATCCCGTTCGCGTTTGGCGTCCAGGCGCTCATAATCAATTTTAAGTGTGTCCAGCGGTTTGGTGGGCCGGATCAACTCGGTGGTATAGGTCCGCCCGCCCGGCGCATAGTCGCGACGGATAAACCCGGCGCGTTCCAGGAGATGCAGAGCCGTAGCCACTGCCATGGCATTGGGCGTGCCGGGCACGTTTTCGGAAATGGCCGAGATCGATTTTTGAATGGGCCCTTCTTCACACAGGCGAACCAGTGTTTCGCGCGTGGCGGCAATTACGGAGCGGGTCGGATTAGCGCCCTCAATAAAAAACTGCTGCGTGCGGATGTCAGCATAGTTGAACAACAACTCACAGCGCGCCGGTTCCCCGTCGCGGCCAGCCCGGCCGGCTTCCTGGTAATAGGCTTCCACACTGCCGGGGATGTCGTAGTGCAGGATGAAACGCAGGTCGGCGCGGTCAATGCCCATGCCAAATGCGTTGGTGGCCACCGCCACTGGAACCGCGCCGCTCATAAACCGCGTTTGGGCCTTGGTGCGCTGTTCGTCGGTCATGCCGCCGTGGTAAGCGACGCAATCAACGCCCAGCGCGCGCAGTTCCTTGGAGCGGCGCTCGACGTTTTTGCGCGTGGCACAATACACAATTCCGGTCCGGCCGGCTTGAATCGCAGCCAACGCGCGCTCCAGCTTGCCGCGGTTGTTCCGGACCTGGGTCACCGCGAAAGCCAAGTTATGGCGGGCAAACCCAGTGACAAAAGTCAGGGGCGGCCGGCGGCCACCCTGGCCCAACATCAGTTGCGCGATGATGTCGGCGCGCACTTCCGGGGTCGCCGTGGCGGTCAGCGCGATCACCGGCGGCTGCCCGATTTCCCGCAAAGCGTGTTTCAGACGGATGTAATCAGGACGGAAATCGTGGCCCCATTGGGAAATGCAGTGGGCCTCGTCAATCGCAAACAGGGCAATGGAAAGGGGCGCCAGCGCGGAGACGAAACGGGCGCTTTTGAAACGTTCCGGCGCGATATACACCAGTCGGTATTCGCCGCGGCTCATGCGTGCGATGCGGTCATCCAGCTCGGAATCGCTCAGTGACGAGTTGATGAAGGCGGCGGAAATATGCCGGGCGGTCAGGCCGTCCACCTGATCTTTCATCAGGGCGATCAGGGGCGATACGACCACCGTCAGCCCCTCCAAAAGTTGCGCCGGAAGCTGGTAGCAGAGCGATTTACCGCCACCGGTCGGCATTACCACCAGGTTGTCGTCCCCGGCCAACACCGACCGAATGATGCGTTCCTGTCCGTCAAGGAATTCCCGGAATCCGAAATGGCGTTCCAAAACGGTTTGCGGTGTGAGTTCGGAGAGCATGACTTTCGCAATCAACCCTTCAGTCGCAATAGTTGCGCGCCATGGGCCGGCACGGGAACCGAGAGACGCTCGCCGATTCGACCCAGGTCGCGGCGTTCCCAGATGTTCCGCACCGCGACACTTCCGGTCAAACCGAGTTCCTGAAAATCCACAGTCAGTTCGTCAGGATTCTCGGCCAAGTTGAAGAAGGCCACGGCCAGGCTCCCGTCGGCCAGCGGACGCGCCCAAACGCGGCCATGGCGATGGGGCTGATCAGGGGTCAGCGGCTGACGCCGTTCCTCGCGCAACCGGACAGCGGGTTTGCCCAGCCGGTCCTGGTTGATCGCCAGCATTTCTTCGTTGCCGAACAGCCGCAACTCGAAGTCGTTCAACGCTGACAGGTCGCAACTCAGAATCAGCGGCGAGGGATAAATCGCCCAAGCCGTCATGTGCGTGATCTGCTCGTCCAGCGTCAACTTATTGGGGCAACTACTCGTCGGCGTGTGGAACTGGGGTCCGAGCGCGAACATGTCCAGGTCATGCCAGCCGCCTGGCCCAATATGCGGGCGCCAGTCTTCCTGGAGATAATCGTCGGACATAAAGGCGTTCTTCAGCAGGCTCGGCCAGTTGTCGAAGGTGTCCGGAATGCCGCGCCACATATGGGCCCAGGTCTTCAGCGCCGCGATGTCCTTCAGTCGGGCAGCCGTACAAAGGCTGAGCACGATGTCGCGCGGCGCCGCCTTGATCACCCGCCCCATCCGCTCCAGCGATTTCGGGTCGGTGGGATTCCAATCGTACTTGAGATAGTCCACTTGCCACTCTATCCACTGCGCCAAATCCTGAGGCTCGTGTTTTACGACGCCCACATAACGGCCATTGGCAGGGAAAGCGGGCGCAGGGTAAGCCGGATCCGGCTCTCCGGAAGAGCAGCCTATCAGCCGGGTGCCGCCCCACTCTGCCATGGCTTCCTTTTCCGAACAACCATACGGCTCCACCCAGGGCGTCGAATAGATGCCGAACTTCAGGCCCTGGTCGTGGATATGTGCCGCGAGCGCCGGCATGTCCGGAAACTTTTTATTCGGCTGGATTGCATTGTGTTTTCCGCCGCGCGCGCCCTGCCAACAGGAATCGATGTTGACATACGTGTAGCCGCGGGCGGCCAGGCCGGTCCGCACCAGGCTGTCGGCGGCGGTGCGGACATGGGCGTCGGCCACCCAGTGTCGCCAGACGTTCCAACTGTTCCAGCCCAGGGGCGGCGTCAGCGCCAGCCGTCCGCCGACGGTGACGGTGAATTCCTTTTCCGTCCGCCCGTGGCGGTTTGCTGCGCTCAACAGGACCCGGTATTCGCCTTCCTGTCGCGCCGCGCCGGTCATGCGCCCGTTTGCGTCATCCAGTCGCAACCCCGCGGGCAAGCCCTCGGCGCCGAAACGCAACGGCCGCTCGCCGGTCGTCGGAATGGCATGCAGAAAAGGCTTGTTAACAGAAGCCCCACAAATATCGGGCCCGTGAATGAGGGGGCTCCCCTGATCCCAGGGAGCGACGGAAGCGAGATTGACATGAATTTGCATGATGGTTCCTTTTCACATTTGATTGCGCCACAACAACCACGACATGCATACCATGAAACTCTTTTTATTGTAAAGGAAAACCAGCCTTCTTTTGTAATACTTCACTTATTGGGGATCCAGTGCTGGCATCCCCGTGACCCCGCCATGAGTGGCAAGCATCGTGCTTGTCACGCCTTCAGCCGTGGTCGCGGGACGCGAGATTTCACATCCTGCCGGGCAAGCCCTGGCCGACGCTCGCGCAGGCCGGCAGGGACACCCCTAAGACTGAGTATCTGTGAAAAATCGGACGGACACTATAAAACGTGTCCATCCATGGCTCAAAGCATGCGAATTTCCGAACAAAATGGAGGGACGCGCTCCGTCGCGTCCGCTCTTTATATAGGCACCCTGAATGTTTTCAAAGCTTTGACCCATGACCTTCTTTTCCTTGCGTCCCAACGCCCGCCCTGCCATAGTTCATCCGGCTTGGACGGCATGAAATAACCGATGTATTCCGCGTTAGCGACGTTGCCGTGTGTCGAATTAGGTTTCCGTCCGCTGCGGCGGACGGATTCGACAAAAGGCGTCTTGGGACAAGCCGCTCCACCTTTGGAGCGTAACGATAAGGGAGTAATGCAGGGTGGAGCGTGTTATCCTTTCCGCCTTGGCGGATCCCTGGCCGAGCTCGGACAGGCCGCCCAGGCGGAAATACGCTTCCGGACCGAGATGTCGACAGGAGAAAAACAAGACAAAATATTTTGTCTGGGTCGCGGATAACACACGCATTAACGAAAGGTCCAACATGAATCCGAGAAATACTTTTGCCGACAACGACCGCAAGGGAGCAGACCTCTTCAACTACCGCCGCGACTGGGAAAACAAGGACGTCACCCAGATCAACCGCGAGCAAACGCACAGCCCCTGGGGTGCCTACGAAAACGCCCGCCAGGCATTGGCCTGCGACCGGGATGCCTCCGCCAACGTCTTGACGCTGGACGGGAGCTGGCGCTTCCATCTGGCTGCCTCCCCCGAAGCCGTGCCGACGGGATTCTGGGCAGCCACGTTCGACGACTCCACCTGGAGCACGATCCAGGTGCCGGGCAACTGGGAAGTGCAGGGATTCGGCAAGCCGATCTACACCAACTACGTCTACCCCTTCGCCCTGGGCACAGATGAACCATACCTGCGCAAGCCCACACTCACCAAAGAGTGGGTCAACGAACGCCTGCTTATGAATCCGCCTTGCGTGCCGCGGGCCAACCCAACCGGCTGTTACCGACGCGCTTTCGATCTGCCCACGGCCTGGGCGGGGAAAAGCGTTTTCGTTAATTTCAACGGCGTGGAGTCCGCCTTTTACCTATGGGTCAATGGGCAGGCTGTTGGCTATTCTCAGGACAGCAAATTGCCGGCCGAGTTCGACCTGACCCAAGCGCTCAAGCCCGGCAAGAATACCATCGCTGTCCAAGTAATGCGCTGGTCCGACGGCACCTGGCTGGAAGACCAGGATTACTGGCATATCTCCGGAATCTTCCGCCCGGTACGCTTGGTCGCCAAGCCGCATATTCACATCCGCGACTGGATGATCCAGGCCACCCCGAACGACGGCACGGAAGGCGCAGCCTACCGGGTGGAGGCCCGCCTCAAGGAACTGGACGGCTACGCCGATCACACCCTGCGCCTGGAGCTGTTTGATGCCGATGGTGCGTCAATGGCCAAGGCCGAGCAAAAGCCACTATTGAATCCCGACTGGGGCGTTCCGAAAGAATCCGCTATCTGCTTTGACCTGGATCTGGCGACTGTCAAGAAATGGACGCCGGAAACGCCGTACCTGTACACAACCGTCCTGACGCTGATCGCGCCCGACGGCCGGGAAATAGATTTCGAATCCAGCCGGACCGGGTTCCGGCGCCTCGAGATCAAGCAGGGCGTGATCCTGCTGAACGGGGTGCGCATGATCTTTCGCGGAGTGAACCGGCATGAACATGCCCTGGCAACCGGACGCTATGTGCCCCGGGAACATATGCGCCGGGAAATCATCGCCATGAAACGGCTCAATTTCAACGGCGTGCGCACCTGCCATTACCCGGACGATCCGGCTTGGTACGAACTGTGCGACGAATACGGCATCTGCCTGGTTTGCGAGGCCAATTTGGAAACCCACGGCGTGGCCGGGCGCCTCTCCAAAGACCCCGCTTGGGGGCTGACCTACCTGGAACGCGCCATGCGCATGGTCATGGCGTACAAAAACCATGCGTCCATTTTTTCCTGGTCCATGGGCAACGAATCGTGGACGGGGCCAAATCACGCCGCCATGGCCAACTGGATCCGCTACTATGACCACACCCGGCTGGTGCAGTATGAAAGCGCCGGACCCGAGGCGATCATCTCAGATTTACGCGGCAATATGTATGCCCCCCCACAATCCATCATCAATCTGCTGGCCGATGCCCGGGACCTGCGCCCGGTGGTACTGGTGGAATACCTGTTCGAGGTGCGCAATTCGGGCGGCGGCATGTATTGGTTTCCCGAACTGCTTGAGCGCTTTGCGCGCTTCCAGGGCGGCTTCGTCTGGGACTGGCAGGACAAGTGCCTGCTGGCCAAAGACACAAACGGACATGAGTTCTGCGGCTACGGCGGCGATTTTAACGAGGATCTTCTCGATTGGACCATCCCGATACACATGATCTGCTGCGGCATAGTCCTGCCGGAACTGACTCCAAAGCCAAGCGCTTTTGAAATCAAGAACGCCCAGTCACCGATCCGGGTTACGGCGGTGGACGCTGAATCCGGCAAATTTAAACTGCTTAACCGCCGGCAGGCCGGGAACACCAGTGGGTATGTGCTAACCTATAAACTTTTGGAAAACGGCACTGTCATCCGCGAGGGCACACTACCCATGCCGCTTGCCGGCCCCATGGCCGATGCCAACTTCGATCTGGATCTCAAAAGCCTGCTGGCCGAAAGAAAAGCGGGCGCCGAGTATCACCTCGATTTCCATGTAAACCTGGCACACGCCCTGCCCTGGGCCCCGGCCGGGCATGAGATCTACCTCACCCAGTTCAGCCTGGCTGGCGGCCCACCAGCCATCCGCCAGGAACCGGTCTGCGTGGCGGCCGAATTGACCTCTAGTGAGCAGGAATACCGGATTTCAGGCAAACAGTTTAACATGGCTTTCAGCCGTCAGACAGGCCTGATCACGCTCTGCCAAAAGGACGGCACCAACTATATTGCCGATGGTGCCTCGGAAAACGTGTATCGTCCGCAAACCGGGCTGGACACCGATCCGCACTGGGGCTTCTACGACCTCTGGCTTCCCCTGACGCCGGACAAGCTGTCCCGCCAGCCGGGCAAGAGCGTGGCCCAACTCCTGGCGGACGGACGCATCCGTGTCGATGTCGCATCCAGCCTGGTTTCAAGCGCCAGCGCTTATGCCATCCGTAATGAAACTGCCTACATCATCGGTGGCGACGGCTCGATTCGGATCGAGGCCCAGGTGGATATCGACCGCAATTTCAAGCATGTGCCCAGGGTCGGCATCAGCCTGGTGTTGCCGGCCGGATTCGATAGCCTGGAATGGTACGGACGCGGGCCGGGCGAAAACTACTGCGACCGCAAAGGCCACACGCTCATGGGAACATATAAAGCCACCGTGACCGACCAGCACTTCCCTTTCATCCCGCCTTCCGAGTGCGGCGGGCACGAGGATGTCCGCTGGCTTAAACTGGGTAACCGCCTGGGCCGCGCCTTGCTGGTGGAGAGCCAGGCGCCTTTCCATTTCGACGCCCGGCATGCGAGCATCACGGATTACTGGAACGCCAGACATGACCACGAACTGCCGCGCCGGGAAAAAACTTTTCTCAACCTGGATCACCAGCAAGCCGGTATTGGCGGCAACATGGCCTGGTCCACCGCCATCGAGGATCAGCACCTAGTTCCAGCAAGCTGTTATCGGTTCCGCTTCGATTTGCGTCTGCTGTAGCGTAATTCATCGGAAAGAGTATCCACCACGGATGAAGCGGGTATAACTAATCTGGGGGGAACAATTTTGATTATTTCCCGCACTGGGAAATTGACCGGGATTTGAGTTATCATTGACATCCGCGCAATTCGCGGTGAGCCGTTTCGCATTTATTTCCGAAAGGAGAATGACCATGACCAGCCGAGAACGCGTGATTCGCACGATCCGGTTCCAGCGCGCCGACCGTCTGCCGTACGATCTGCCGGAACCTCATGGCACCGATTTCGCATGGGTCGGCATGGATCCCAACCCCGACGCCCGGCCGCCCAACGGACCGGACGAATGGGGCGCGGTCTGGGAAAATATCGGAGTCTGCCTTCTGGGCGAAGTGCAAGATTCTCCCATCAAGGACTGGGAGGATTTCACACGTTTGCACGTTCCGGATATTAGCGACCCGCGCCGCTGGGGCGGACTGCAGGGCGCACGTCAGCGGGCCGACGATAAATTTTTGCTCTCCTCAGGGGTTTCAATATACGAGCGCGCCCATTTCCTGCGCGGCCTCGAAAACCTCTGGTGCGACATCCACGAGGCGCCGGACCAGCTCGGATCCCTGCTCGACCTGCTGGTGGAAATGAACCTCTATGCCATTCAGCGCTATGCCGCAGCCGGCGCGGACGGTTATATCTTCTGCGACGATTGGGGCCTGCAAAACCGCTTGATGATTTCCCCGGATTCCTGGCGCGCGCTATGGAAACCACGCTATGCCCGCATTTACCGCGCCGCCCATGCCGCCGGCCTGCTGACCTTCCTGCACAGCTGCGGTTACATTGTGGATATTCTCGATGACCTGATCGAGATCGGACTGGACGTGATTCACATGGACCAACAGGAGAACATGGGCCTGGAACTTCTCGGGCGCCGCTTCGGCGGAAGAATCACCTTTTTTGCGCCGGTGGATATCCAGCACACTATGGTGCAAGGAACGCCCGAAGATATCCGCCGCTACTGCCAGGACATGGCCCGTCTGTTAGGCCGGCCCGCAGGCGGATTCATCCCGCGCTGGTACAGCGACCCACGCGGCGCGGGCCACCGCCAGGAGGCGCTGGACGCCATGTGCAATGAGTTCGTCAAGCTCAGCCGGAGCCGGGTTCATCATCCCGATACCGGCCGCGGCCGAAAATAGAAGCGTGAAACACAAGGGCCTGTAACGCATCTTGCCCGGTTCCGCTTCGTTCCCTGACGGCTTTCCTCCGCAAAAGGTCTCCGCCAATTGCTTTCAAGTATCATACCTAGAGGGTCTAGGCATCATACACATAACGCATTGATGGATAAATGATTATTGATGCCACCATTCGGCGCGTGCGGCGCGTCCGCCCGGGCAATCGGAAGCGGTTTCCGATCTGGCCGGATCATCCGCAGCCCAAGAAATCGCGGCACGGACCGAGGCTTTCCCCCGACAGAAGCAATAGCCGGCCTCCGGCGCGAATCAAGATGGATTTCAGTCTTGACTCAGGCAAGCCGCCCGGGTAGTTTTATGGTTATGTTCCTATTCGAAAGAGGTTTTTTGCGGTTCTGCGCTCTGCTCGCCATGCTTTTGTGTCTTGGCGTATTCAGCGTCGGGCTTGCAGACGTTTGCCACTCAGAGTGTGCCGACGATGCGGTTGCCTGCTCTTGCGCGTGTCACAACACTATCATACTATGCGCCCATTCCAGCCTTATCTTATCCAAGTGCGTTGCCGAGGTAACCGCGGGTGAACCCTGTATTCAGATCGGCCTGATTCTGTCAGATATTTTCCGTCCGCCAATCGCCTGATCTCGCCGGGCATCTCGCGCGGCACATCCTCATTCGGTTCACGAATCCGCATTGCCTGAACCTGCCGACTGTGCCCTCTCACGTGACCAATCAAGAACTGCCCGGCGCGAAAAGACGCCCTCGCTTCACAATCATTTGCCACCAAAGGAGCCTTATGGGAAAGAGAACGATGTTGACAAACCCCGCAATCAACCAAGCCATGCCCGTGCTTTTTGCCGGCCTCTTCTGCTTGGGCATGGCCGTCCCGTGCCATGCGGCAAACTTCACGAATGAACCCGGAGGGGAACTCACACTGGCCGAGGCGCTGACCCTCGCGGACACGCATCAGCCGGCACTCCTTGCCGCCCGGCTGGATGTGCAGGCAGCCGAAAGCCGGGTGACTCAATCCGCCTTGATGCCAAACCCCGGCTTCTCGCTGGAAGCGGAGAACTTCGGCGGCCAGAACGAACTCAGGGGGGGCGATGCCGCCGAGTACACGGCCCAACTCGAACAAACACTGGAAATGGGCGGCAAACGCCATAAACGCATCCGCGTCGCCAAAACCGGGAGACAGCTCTCAGCCTTCGACCTTGACGCGAATCGGCTGGATATACGCGCGGAAACTGTCCGCCGCTTCGTCTCCCTCCAAGGCGCTCAGGAACGGCTTGCTCTGCGCAGAGAATCGGTGGCACTGGCGGAGGAATTCGCGCAGACGGTCGCCGCCCGTGTGCGGGCCGGCAAAGTCTCGCCAATGGAGGAGGATAAGGCGCACATTCTGCTGGTACAACAAAAAGTAAACTTGGACAGCGCCCAAAGGGAAATCCTATCCGCCCGCGTCCGGTTGTCCGCCATGTGGGGAAGCACCACGCCCCGGTTTGATCGGGTTAACGGCGACCTCCAGGCCATCCCCGCTATTCCCGATCTGACGGATTTGACGTTATGCATGCCGGCTAATCCCGATTTGGCTCGCTGGGCGGCCGAGATCGAACAGCGCAAGGCTATCCTGGCGCAGGAGAAAGCCGCCCGGCTGCCCGACGTAACCGTTGCGGGCGGCGTGCGGCGCTTCGCCGAAATAGACAGTGACGCATTCGTGGCGGGCCTTTCCATCCCATTGCCTGTCTTCGACCGCAACCAGGGCAAGGCGCGCGAAGCCGCGGTCATTCTCGAAAAGGCGGAACAACAGCGCCTGGCAGCGGAGGTGACTGCCGCCGCGGCGCTTACCGAAGCCTATCAAACGCTCTCTGCCGCGCTGCATCGAATCGCCGCTCTCAAGAACGACGTCATCCCTCGATCCAAATCCGTGTTCGACGCCGTCCAGACCGGTTACAACGAGGGAAAGTTCGCGTATCTCGATGTCCTCGATGCGCGGCGCACCTTTTTCGATACGCGGGCCGAGTATGTGGAAACCCTCGTGTCGGGACACCAGGCACTGGCCAGCGTTGAACGGATTATTGGCGGCGCACTGCCCGACCCGGAAACAAACTGAAGCAATCGCAAGGAGGCAATCGCTATGTTAAAACAGATCAAGATATGGCTGCTTGTGTGTGGCATCGCCGGCGTCGCCCTGGGCGTGACCGGCTGTGGTCAGAACGCGGGTTCCGCGCGCAGTGAAGTAAACCCGGAGGACAGAGAAGAACAGGAACTTCCGGTGGGGGAGCTTACGGCCGAACAGGTTCTGCAAGCCAAGTGTTCTCACGGGTTGACACTCGAATGCGCCGAGTGCCGCTATGAGGTGGGTGTGGTCAAGGTGGACCCCACGCTTCTGGCAGAGGTCGGCGGCTCCAGCACCGGCCTGGTGAAGACTATCCTGGCGGCAAAGAGCAAGATGACTACGGCCGTAAACATTGCCGGTGAAATCAGGTTAAACGAGAACGCCACCGTGCATCTCAGCCCCCGGATTCCAGGCATCATTCGCGCGGTCAACGTGGATATCGGGGCCGAGGTCAGGAAGGACGACGTTCTCTTCACGGTGGACAGCGTTGAACTGGGCCAGGCCCAAAGTGACCACGAAAGAAATATGGCCCTGGCGGAGTTTGCCGGAAAGACGTTCCAGCGCGAAAAGAGCCTCTATGAACAGAAGATCGGAGCCGAAAGCGAAATGATAGAAGCCCGGATGAGATTTGAGGAGTATCAGACGGCTCGGAAAGCGTCCGGGCAGCGGCTCCGCGTGTTCGGCTTGTCCGAGAGCGACATCGCCGCCCTGAATCCCACCAACCACAGCAGTCTGGCGGGCGCGCTCGCCGTGCGCGCGCCGATGAACGGCACGGTTATCGAGAAACAGGCAGCCGTGGGCGAGCTCGTCGAGCCCGGTAAAGACGTTATGGTCGTGGCAGACCTCAACAGCGTATGGATGTGGGGCGGCGTTTATGAACGGGATCTGGAGATTCTACTGAAGCGCAACCTTGCCGCCGGAATCCCCGTAGAGGTATCGGTCCCGGCGTTCCCGGGTACCACCTTCCACGGGCAGATGAACCACATCGGCTCCGTCATGGACGAATCAACCCGCACTGTTCCGGTGCGCATCGTGATCGACAACGAGGACCGGCGCTTGCGGCCGGGAATGTTCTGCCAGGGCCTAATCCTCATGAGCACCGGGGAAGAGGTTCTGGTTATCCCCAAAGCGGCGCTGCTCTCTGATGAAGGGGTGGACTTCGTCTTCACACACATGAAAGATGACTACTTCCTCCGGGTAAACGTGACGAAGGGCCGCGAGTTTGCCGGGAGCGTCGAGATCCTGAAAGGCCTGACACTTGGACAGACAATCGTCACCGATGGCGCCTTCGTCCTGAAATCCGACGTGCTGCGGTCTAAAATGGGGGCGGGCTGCGCCGATTGATGCGTCTTGCTTCAAGGCGCTCTCTGAAGGAATAAACTTATGCTGAATAATCTTATCAAGTTCATTCTCACCCAACGGCTTCTGGTGATCATGGCCTTTGTCGTCCTGGCTGTCGCCGGCGTCCTGGCCTGGAAGGCGATGCCCATTGACGCCTTTCCGGACGTCACGAATGTCCAAGTCATGATCCTGACGGATGCGCCCGGCCTCGCATCCGTGGACGTAGAGCAACGCGTAACGTTTCCCGTGGAATTGGCCATGCAAGGCTTGCCCAAGGTCGAGCAGGTGCGTTCCATGTCAAAATCCAGCTTTTCACAGGTCATCGTGGTCTTCGAGGACGACGTGGACATCTACTTCGCCCGGCAACTGGTTTTTGAACGGCTCCAGACCGCGCGGGATCAACTTCCAGAGGGGGTCGAGCCTGAAATGGGGCCCATCAGCACAGGCCTGGGCGAGATCTACCAGTACACTCTGGAAAGCGATCGCCGCTCGCCCATGGAATTGCGCACCATGCAGGACTGGCTGATCACGCCGCAACTGCGCACCATTGCCGGGGTCAACGAGGTGAACAGCTTCGGCGGCTTCGTGAAGCAGTACCAGGTGCTGGTGGACCCGGCACGCCTGCAAAAGTATCGCCTGGCGCTTCAGGACGTCCTGGACGGCCTGCAGAAGAACAACGCCAACGCCGGCGGCAATTTCATCACCAAGGGCTGGGAGCAGGCATACGTTCGCAGCGTAGGCATGATCCAGACGATCGCGGACATAGAAAACATCGTCCTTTACGCCAAAGACGGCACTCCCGTTTTCGTGAAAGATGTCGCCGATGTGAAAATCGGACCGCAGACCAGGCAGGGCGCGGTTACGCAGGACGGCCGCGGCGAAACCGTGGCCGGCATGGTCATCATGTTGCGGGGCGCCAACTCCCAGATCGTCGTCGACAGCGTTAAGAAGGCAATTCCAAAAATTCAGGCCAGCCTGCCCGGGGATGTGCGCGTCAATCCTTTCTACGACCGGACGACCTTGATTCAAGCCTGCATTGAGACTGTGGCGAAGGCGTTAAGGCAAGGCGCCTTCTTCGTGGTCATCGTTCTATTCCTCCTACTCGGAAACTTTCGCGGCGCTGTCATCGTGGCCCTCTCGCTGCCTTTCATCGCCTTCTTCACGTTCATCTTGATGGACTGGCAGGGTGTCACGGCAAACCTGATGAGCCTCGGGGGGCTGGCCATAGCCATCGGCATGGTCGTGGACGCCTCGATCGTCGTTGCCGAGAACATTGCGCGCCATCTCACCGAGCGCGCCGGGGCCGCCACCCCGCGGCTGATCGTGATCCAAGAGGCGGTTTGCGAAGTGGCGCGCCCCGTTATCTTCGCCATCTTGATCATCATCATTGCCTTTCTGCCTCTGTTCACCCTTGAACAGATGGAGGGCAAAATGTTCCGTCCCTTGGCAACGACGATGTGCTTCGCCCTGCTGGGATCGCTCTTCGTGGCGCTCACCATCATTCCCGTCTTGTGCTCCCTCTGCCTTCGCGGCCATAAGACCGCGCGCGAAAACTTTTCGATCCGCCTGCTGAAGCGCTTGTACGTGCCGGTGCTTTCGCTGGCGCTCAAGCGCCGGTGGTTCACCGTGGCGTCGGCCGGCGCCGTCTTTGTCGCCACCCTGGCACTGCTGCCGCTGTTGGGCACCGAATTCCTGCCGCAGCTCAACGAGGGGGCGCTCGCCATCAATGTGGTGCGGCTCCCCTCCGCATCCCTGGAAGGGGCCGTGGCGGTTGGAACAGTCATGGAGCAACGGCTTGCCAAGTTTTCCGAGATCAAGACCATCGTTACCAAGACCGGTCGCGCGGAAATCTCGGAAGACCCCATGGGACCGGAGCAGAACGATCTCGTGATCATGCTGCGCCCGGAGAAGGAATGGGAGACGGGGCGCACGAAAGAGGCCCTTGTCGCCGCGATCAAGGACGAGCTCGCCGTGATTCCCGGGGTGCGGCTGTCATTCTCCCAGCCGATCGCCTTGCGTGTCAACGAACTCATTTCCGGGGTCAAGAGCGATTTGGCCGTGAAACTATTCGGTCCAGATCTGGAGGTCCTCAAACCGCAGGTCGACAGAATTGCGGCCATTATGGGCGGTATTCGCGGCGCCGAAGACGTGAAGGTCGAACAGATTTCGGGCGCTGCCCAGATCCAGATCGTCGTGGACCGCAAGGCCATTGCACGCTACCAGATCAATCTTTCGGACATCAACGACCTGATCGAAACCGCTGTCGGGGGTAAGGTCGCCACCACCGTCATCGAAGGACAAATGCGTTTTGCGGTGCTGGTGCGGTTTCCCGAAAAAGACCGCGCAGACATCGCTGCGCTGGAGAGACTCCTGGTGCCTGCTCCGGATGGTACTCTGGTCCCGCTGGCTCAGCTTGCCAGTATCCAGGAAACGGAAAGCCCGGCCCAGATCAGCAGGGAGAAAGGGATGCGGCGGGTCGTCGTGGAATGTAACATCCGGGGGCGGGACATGGGCGGCTTTGTCGCGGAAGTCCAGCGAAGCATTCAATCCGTTGCCACGACACTCCCGGCCGGATATTTCATCGAGTACGGCGGGCAGTTCGAGAATCAGCAGCGCGCCATGCAGCGGCTCGGAGTTGTCGTGCCGGTCTCCATTGCCCTGATCTTCCTGATGCTATTTTCCGGGCTGGGCACGATCCGAAGCGCGCTCATGGTTTTTGCCAATCTTCCTTTTGCCCTGGTGGGCGGCATCCTGGCCATGGTCCTGCTCGGGCTCAACCTGAGCGTGTCCGCCGCCATCGGGTTCATCGCCCTGTTTGGAATCGCAGTTGGCAACGGCGTTGTGCTCGTGGCCTTTTTTAACCAACTGCGGCAGCAGGGGTTGACCACGGCAGAGGCGGTCAGGAAAGGATGCGAGCTGCGTTTCCGCCCCCTGCTGATGACGACGCTGACCACATTGCTGGGCCTGGCGCCAATGCTGCTTGCAACGGGCAGCGGCTCGGAGATCCAGCGCCCGCTGGCAGCCGTCGTACTTGGCGGCCTGGCCTCGTCGATGTTCCTGACCCTCGTCGTTCTTCCGGCGCTCTACCACATCGTCGAGTCGAGGCGCGAGCGGAAGGAAGCCAATGCATGAACCAGTAACAGCGAATTCAGGAAGGAGTCCGGCAGGAAGCTGATCATAGCGTATATCCAACCGTTCATGCCGAAAAGGTCACGGATGCCCTGCGAGCCGCCCAGGTTCACGGCGTTACCCTGCTGTCGTGCCGGGGCTTTGGCCGCATGGCCGGGGGAAAGGCCCAGCACTACCTCGATGAAGGGACGCAACTCGGCTTTGTCAATAAAACCAAGAAAATGAAATATCAACACGCGCTCGCATTGAATCCTTATGCCAGGGATTCGACCGCCACGATGGGAGTCTTTCCGTCCACGGGCCTGGAATACATCGCCACGAACATGAAAGACCTTGTGGGAAAGGTGACCCTCCTTGACTTGAGATATGAACCGGAATACCAGGATGCCGAAGCTTTGTCCGGATTCATTAGGAAAGATATTGATCTCCTGTGCATCAGCATTACCTGGAGCTCCCAGTTCAGCGCGATTTGCGATTTTATCGCCGGACTGCCGGACGAAGTAACCACCGTGGTCGGCGGGAACAAGGCAACCGCGGAAGTGGAAACCATTTTTGAGCGGTGCCCCAATGTCGATATCATCGTGAGGGGCGAAGGGGAAGACACGATCAAGGATATCGTCAACGACCTTCCCCTGAAGGATATTCAGGGACTATCGTACCGGGAGAATGGTAAAATAATTCACAACGCAAACAGGGACCTTCCGGATATCCTGCATGTTCCCTACCCGGACAGGTCGCTGCGAAGGCATCCTTACCGCTGGACCCAAAATGGAGTTCAGATATCCAACCTGACCTTTGACACGGTGCTCGCTTCCCGGGGATGTCCCTTTAACTGCCGATTCTGCACTTTCAACCTGAACCCCCTTGGCCAGAAAAGAAAATACGTGGAAAGGCCGCTCGAATCGGTTGTCGAGGAAATCAAGGGTATTACCGCAGATGTCATCATGTTCAGCGACGATAATTTTTTTACGAATCCCGAAAGAAGCAAGCTGCTGTGCGATCAAATCGTCGCGAACGGAATCAAAAAGTCCTTCATTGTCCAGACCCGGATCGAAATAGCCCGGGATGAAGAACTGCTGAAAAAGGCGGAAAAGGCCGGCTTCAAGATATTTCTCGTTGGCGTTGAATCGCCCCATGACAAGATTTTGAAGCATTTCAACAAGGGGTTTAACCAGTCCAAGATAAGAGAAGCATTTAAAATCTTTAACAAGTATAACATTTTTATCCACGGCTATTTTATCTACGGCAATATCGGGGAAACGGAAGAGGAAATGGTCTATATCGCCCAGTTCGCGAAGGAACTGAAGCTCGATTCGATAAGCTTTCAGAAGCTCCGCGTGGACAAGTTTTCCCCCCTGAAAGAAGTGATCGAGAACACTCCCGGCTATCACTACACCGCCTCGCACGGCTCGGTCTATTCAGACCGCTACAGCATCAAGGACTTGAAGCGGATCCGGAACCGGATAAGATTTAAATTCTACACGCTCCCGCAGATTGGCAGGTTGTTCCGAAAGATATACCGGTTGCATATGATTTCGGATTACGAATGGCTGGGCGTGTTCCTGGCGCTTCCCGGCATCCTGCTTGACGCCTTGAAAAAAGAATTTAAAAAGACAAGAAGGCGTAAACTGGCTAAATGAATTCCACCCGGGGCCTGCCCGCCGACTGCCGGCGGGGCGGCAGGCCCCTCGCCCGCCCCGTGCGCCGCAGTTCCGCCCCCCCCCATGCTTCGCGCGGCAACGGCTGCAATCTTGCAATCTTCCGCTTGACAGCACCGGTCAATAGTATTATATTTCGACACATAACGAATTGATACAAGGAGCCAAACGCCATGAGAAGCGAAATGTTGCGATCCACCCTGCGGGTCACCAAGGCCCTCGCCGATATTCAGCGGGTGCGCATCCTGATGCTGCTGCGGCCGGGTGAACTGTGCGTCTGCCGGATAGTGGAAGTGCTCGGTCTGGCGCCCTCAACGGTTTCCAAACATTTGTCCATTCTGAGCGTAGCCGGCCTTGTGGATTCGCGCAAAGAGGGCCGATGGGCCTACTATCGCCTGCCGCAGGGAGCGGCCGGCGAGTTTGTGCGGCCGGTGTTGAAATGGATCGGTGAAGTGCTGAAGGACGATGAGGCGATGCGGCGGGATACGGCCGCCCTCAAGCGCGTTATGGCCTGCGATCCGGAAAGCCTTTGCCGGCGGCAAAGGAAACGTTAAAACCCATAAATAGGAGAAACGACCAATGACTACAAAGAATCAAGATCCAAAACCGTCTGACGACATGGACACGCCGAAACAAGAGGCATCGGCGTGTGTCCCTGACTGCGGTTGTCATGCTGCCGGGCCGGCAAGTAGCGCGCGCTGGATCGTGGGGGCGATCATCATTCTTGCCGCCGGCGTGTTGATGGCACGGGCCATGATGAAGACCAGCGGTACCCCGGCTGAGAAAGCAGTATCCGGCTTTGCCGCTTTGCCGGCCATAGGACCGGTGCCCGCGCCTGCCGCCGGCGCCGCGCCCGCCACGTCGGCGACTTTGTCGCCAAGTGGCCGCTTGCCTGGCGACGCGGCAACGGATACGGCGCCCGCCGCCCCGGCCCCGGTTGCCGTAAAAGAGATCGGCGCGCTTTCCGAACTGAACGCGCTGGCCGCCGATACGGGCGGGGTGTTTGTGTTCCTGCCCGGCACAAACGAGCCTCTGCTCAAGGCGCCCCTGGCGGAAATGCGGAGCGCGGCAGAGACGCTCGAAGCCAAGGGAGAAAAGATCGGGCTCTTCACCCTGCAGAAGGACGCGCCTGACTATACGCAGATCGTCACGCAAATATCGGCGCCGTGTGTCCTCGCGATGGTCAAGGGACGCGGGATGATTCCGGTTTCGGGTGAAATTACCGAGCCGAAACTCATCCAAGGATTTGTCGCCGCATCGAGCGCCGGCGGTTGCGGACCATCCGGCTGCGGTCCGAGCGGTTGTAATTAGGGGGATACGACTATGGCGGACATGTTGAAATGGGTTACAGAAACACTTCAGGCGGCCAGCATGGGGCCGGCGGCTTTGCCGCTGGCATTCCTACTGGGACTGGCAAGCGCCATAGCCAGCGCCTGTTGCGCCTTGCCGGCCATGGGTATGCTGCTGGCCTATTCGGGCACGCGCCAGGAGATTAACCGGCGCATTGCTGTCGTGTCCGCAATTTCGTTCATGATTGGCACCACGCTGGCGCTGATTATGCTCGGGGTTGTGGCCGGGTTTGCGGGCCAGACCGCGCAGGCGCTGCTCGGGAGGTACTGGAAGATCTTTGCGGGCGCCATCGCCATCCTCCTGGGCCTCGCCGCGCTCAAGTTGCTGCCCGTAAAACTGCCGCAGTTATTTCACAAGGCGGAAACGCGTTCTGCCGTGCAGGGGATGCCGGGCACCGTGATTGCGGGGTTGTTGATCGGCGGCGGGGTGGCGGCCAGTTCGCTGCCCTGCAATCCCGGAATATTCATCGTCATCGGCGCCAGCGTTTTGATGGGCCGGGTCCTCTGGGGTATGGCCCTCATGGCGGCTTTTGGCGTGGGGTTCAGCCTGCCGCTCGGCGCCATCCTCCTCGGTGTTTCGCTGGGGAAAGCGGCGATCAAAGCGCAGAAAGCGGAAGCCGCGATCCGAATCGTCGCCGGCATTCTGCTTGTGTGCGCGGGATTCTATTTGTTGGTAACTTTCTAAATAAACTGCAAATAAAAGGAGATACGAGCATGGAAACTAATGTGAAAAACCAGAACCAAACGAAAAGCTTTTGGGCCATGATCTGGGAGTCCATGACCAAGACCGGAGGGTGTTGCGGTTCGGGTGGAAGCTGTTGCGGCCCGGCCCGGCCGGACATCGAGCAACAGAAGAAGGCGGCGCAACAAGATACTCCCGCTTCCTGCTGCAGCAAATAGCGTTGCAGGTATTTTCCCGATCCCTGGCATCGCAGGTTATATGCCTCTCATGTCCATGAAGGAAACATTGAACTATCCGGGGTTGTCGATTTCATGTGGATGTCAGCGAAAGTCATGCGTCGCATCAAGCTGAATATCTTTTTTTTCATGATTTACAACGGCACCGGGCTGGCGTTAGGGGTCATGGGAATGATGACCCCCATCCTTACGGTTGTTTTTCAGGAAGCGGGTTGCGTAACAGTCGTGTTCAGCTCCACGCTCCTGCGGTGGGCAAAACGCAGAGTAATGATCGTGTAAAACAAGGAGACAGATCCCATGAGCGAAGGAATTACCAAGCGACTTTCTTTCCTGGATCGCTACTTGACCTTATGGATTTTTATCGCAATGGGAATCGGGGTATTCCTGGGCTACGCGGCGCCGGCCTTCGGAAACTGGATCGGGTCCCTGCGACCGGAAGGAACTCAGACCAGCATTCCCATTGCCATCGGACTGATCCTGATGATGTATCCGCCGTTGGCGAAGGTCAAATACGAGGAATTAGGGGACGTCTTCCGGGACTGGAAGGTCCTGGGGTTGAGCTTGATTCAGAACTGGATCGTCGGCCCGATCCTGATGTTCCTGCTGGCCATTACTTTTCTGCACAACCAGCCGGAGTTCATGATCGGGCTGATCCTGATCGGCCTGGCACGCTGTATCGCCATGGTCATCGTCTGGAACGATCTGGCCAAAGGCGATTGCGAATATTGTGCCGGACTGGTGGCCTTCAACTCGATTTTCCAGGTACTCTTTTACAGTGTCTTCGCCTGGTTTTTCGTCACCAAGCTGCCGCCTTTGCTGGGGCTCTCCGGGGCTGTGGTCAACATCACCATCCGGCAGGTGGCCGAAAGCGTGTTCATCTATCTGGGCATCCCCTTCCTGGCGGGGATGATCACCCGGCTGGTGCTGGTCAAGGCGCGCGGGAAGCAATGGTATCACACGAAATTCATTCCCAGAATCTCGCCGCTCACCCTGGTGGCCCTGCTGTTCACCATCGTGGTTATGTTTTCGCTGCAGGGCGAGAAGATCATCCGCGAACCGGGCCATGTGCTCCTGATCGCCGTGCCATTGCTGATTTATTTTGTCGTCATGTTCCTGCTTAGTTTCTGGATGAGTGCCAGGGCGGGGGCCAACTACTCCAAGTCGGCGACGCTCTCCTTTACCGCCGCCAGCAACAATTTCGAGCTGGCCATCGCGGTGGCCGTGGGCATCTTCGGTATCAACCATGGCGCGGCCTTCGCAGCCGTAATCGGGCCACTGGTAGAAGTGCCGGTCCTGATCGGACTGGTGAACGTGGCCTTGTATTTCCGACGCCGTTTTTATCCCGCGGAGCCGGTTTCGCGCGTTGAGATTATCCCATGAATGATAAAACCCTGTTAAGGAAACGAGCATGAGCAAGATTATGAACAAACTGATATCGCGTTGCAATCCGCCGATAGCAGCGAATAGTGTGCGCGAGACCGTGCGGAAAGGCTACGCCGCCATTGCTAAAAGAGGAAAGTCATGCTGCGGCCCGACAAAAAGGTGCTGCGGAGGAAGCGGTGCTGCCGGCGTCGCCAGGATAGTCGGGTATTCTGATGCCGAACTGGCCGGCCTGCCCGAGGGGACCAACATGGGGCTCTCCTGCGGGAATCCAGGCGCCATAGCCGCCCTGATGCCTGGCGAAGTGGTTCTGGACCTGGGCAGCGGCGGCGGGTTCGATGTCTTTCTCGTGGCCCGGAAGATTGGACCCAAGGGGCGTGTAATCGGCGTGGATATGACCCCGGAGATGCTGAGTAAGGCCAGGAACAACATCGAGTCGTTTCATAAGCGAACAGGATTGGACAACGTCGAATTCCGCCTGGGGGAAATCGAGCACCTGCCGATCGCCGACGCCAGCGTGGACGTGGTGATCTCCAATTGCGTCATCAACCTGTCGCCCGACAAGCCGCAGGTCTGGCGCGAAATAGCGCGCGTGCTCAAGCCCGGCGGGCGCGCCGCCATATCGGACTTGGCCCTGCTCCGCCCCCTACCCCCAGCGATACGCAAATCGGTGACTGCGCTGGTCGGCTGCATCGCCGGCGCCGTCCTGATTTCGGAAACCGAAGCCATGGCCAGGGCCGCCGGGTTCACTCCGCTCAAGTTGACTTCCAAGGCGGGGTATATCGAGGCAATGACCGCCTTGAAAGACCCTCTCTATCGTACGTTACTGAAGAACCTGCCCCCGGAAACAGCACTGGGGGATTACGTGACCAGTCTGGATATCTCCGCCAGGAAACCGCGGCGGCGCATGGGAAAGAATTAGCCAATCAAAGGTTGTCGATACATGCTCAGGTAGTCAGGAGTCCTGCGGGTCGTAGTCAGATCAAATAAGAAGCTGAATAAGTTGGTGGAGGCTTATTCGCAGGCCATTCTGAATTCGGGCCCGTACTGTTATCCACCTAGAGCACTTCGCGGCCCCATTATGTTTTATTGGCTCCTCACCAGAATCTGTGGGTCGAAGAGGGGATTTACCACAGAGAC
>CAZALU010000010.1:0-54169 GCA_964486075.1 uncultured Verrucomicrobiota bacterium | reverse complement strand
CCGTGTCTCTGTGGTAAATCCCCTCTTCGACCCACAGATTCTGGTGAGGAGCCAACAATTCTTCTGGAGAGCTTTCCCGATCACACAAGGGGATCGGGATCGTGGCCGTCTTCAGTAGGGGTTTTGCAAGAGCCTCAAGTGTGTTGGCAAGCCGCAGCGCGGCGGCAGGCAATGATGCCCACAATTGCGCCCAGACACAGTAACACCCCCAGCCCCTGACACCAGATGGGCCAGGTCGGGGGCGCATAGCGCAGGACCACTTCGTGCAGGCCCGGCTCAAGATACACACCTTGAAAAATATAATCCACCCTGAGTAGTGGCGTCCGACTTCCATCCACCCAAACTTTCCAGTCCGGATCATATTTATCAGCGATGCGCAGGATAGCCGGCTGGTCGGCAGCGACTTCCAGTACGATGCTGCGAGCCGAACTGCTCAGCCGCGTAACGGTCCCAGCCATACCCCGCCCCGTCGAGACCGGAAGCCCTTGCGCGCTTGCTGGTGCCACCCACACCCTGTCGAACAAGGGGGCGCTATCATCCGCCAGCCGCTTTAGAACCTCCACATCGCCCAATTTCTCCCAGCCGGCAATCAGCGCATAGTGCGGCGCTGGCGCCTTAAGCCGGAGCACCACATGCTGGCCCGGATTGGCCGGAGTAGCGGGAATCACGCTCACCGCCATTTCCTCCTGGATAATATTATACGCATAGGCCAACTCGAAAGCATCCCGCATCCGGCTATCCTGCTGGATTTGCCCCCAAACCTGGGCCGGCGCCAACACATAACCGACAGCCGCCATTTGCCAGAGCCGCAAGGGGTGACGTCCCGCCGTCTCAAGAAAATTTTTATAGTCAATTGGCATGCGCGGCATCTGGGTGACATTCAGGGTTTTAATGCCGTGATAAGGGAATTGGTAAGTCAGCCATATATTATAAAACCCGGCCTGGCTGACCAGCGCCACCCGCCGTTCGGGCATATCCGCCTTCAGCAAACGGATGACCTCGTTTTCCGCCATATCGGACAAGGGCATGGTCTTGACATAATGCCGGGACAAATACAGCGCATCCGCCGCCACCAGTAGGAGCAGTCCCCATTTGGCCATGCCGAACACGATCCGTGGCTTGCGCGGCGCCGACAGGAACAGCCATAAAAACGCAGCCACGCAACAAGTCAGGAAGGCGCCATGCCACAAGGCAACGATCCGGTTTCGCATGATGACTGCGGCAAAGCCCCCCCAGCCTTCCTGCATAAACCGGCCCACGCCCCCGGCCCAGCCAAAGGTGATGACAATGGCCGCCAGGGCCAGGATGCCGGCCAGCCCCAGCAGGGCCAGGACGTAAATCCTGACCCATCTCGGAGCCTGATTGATGTTTTTATTATCGTTTAATGAAAATTTCATGAAGATAAACTTGTTCTCACGCTGTGACGCCAAGCTTTATTCTACTCCCCCCCTGCGCATCTGCGTCTCTGCGCGATAAAACTCCCCTCCCTCTCCGATCTTCAGGCAAGAGAATGCTTTCCTCCCGCTGAGCCGCCGAGTTTTATTCAGCTCCCCCCTGCGCCCCTGCGTCTCTGCGCGAGATCATGTTTTTCTTCCCCTTGCTTTTCCATCTCGTCGTTCGCACGGGCGCCGATCGCCAGGTTGAACCCATAGGCAGCCAGGATGGCCACTGCCAATTGAAAAATTTGCAAGAATTTATTAGGATTGCGGATCGAAGAGACCGCCGGCAATTGATAGAATAAATAATACAATGGAAAATATTTACCAAACGCAAGTAGGAGCGTTATCACCGCCGCGCATCCCCAGAAAATTATTTCAGCGCGCCAATTGGCATCTTCCGTATCATTCGGTGTGTTCCGTGGGCCGTTTCTGTACCTAATGCCGACCACCGCCATCAGCACGGCAAAGACCGCCAACGCCAGGGGGATGGCACCGAGGTACTGGTTCTCCAGCTTGAAATTCTGAAAGCCCTGCCGGGTTTGTTCCCAGCCCACCGAGCGGCCCATGCGGCCCCAATACGGCCCCTCCGGTTCGCCTGACCGCCAGCCCATATAACCGGGCGCGATAAAATCAATACTTTCCTCCGGTGGCCAGCTCCATTGGGTGCAGAAATTCCATTTCTCGGTGGCGTTTTCCTGGTCCATCGACGCCACCCCACGCACTGCCGTCTGATAGCCAAGCCAAGTGGGCGGGATGGCGAACAACGCCGCCATGAAAGCCAGGGGTGCCAGCAGTCGCGCCATGGAACTGATATCGCGCCCAAACTCCTGCCAGGCCGCGAACAAAACATAAGGCCCCAGTACACAGGCAACGAATAATGCAACATCCGGCTGTTCCACAAACATGTTTCCCAAAGCGGCGCCGGCCAGCAAGGCCCAGCCTCCGTGCCGGCGTTTCAGCGCCATGGTCAGGCACCATAAAAATGCCGCCGCAAACATCAGGACACCGCTCTTCGCCAAGTGTCCCGCGTAGATCAGAGTGAAGTTACTGGCCAGCCAGAATGCGATGACGGCTCCCAGTAAACAGGATTCCACCCGCAGGCCCTTGGCCCGCAAAAAAAGAACCATGAACAGCGAGGCCGCCGCCAGGTAAACCGTATTAGCCAGGTTCATGTAGTCCTGGATGGGCAACAGCCACAGGAGCACCGTCTTGAGCTTCATCGGCATCACTTCCCGCATACCCAGCAGGATGGCGTCATACCACCAACCCAGGAAAGCTCCCGGCAGGTAGGACTTTGCCAGGGCATTTGAGCCCACGTTGTCGTCGGTTGCTAACAGCACCACGCTCGCACTAATAAGATCGCGGAAAAACAACAAACTTAACAGCAGGATAGCGGCAAGTGCCACTAGTACCCCATAACGGTTGGTATCGAAGGTTTTCATTCAGCTTTACCATTGTGATTGAAAATTGTTTAAAATTATTACATAGTTGACATTTAAATGCAAAACGAAAGCATTTCCATGCAAGCTATCATTCTCCTAGGCGGCAAGGGCACCCGGCTTAGCCGGATGTTCCCGAATCAGCCAAAGGCCTTGGCGCCGGTGGCCGGTCAGCCATTCCTGCAACGCCAGCTTAGCTGGCTGGCTGGCGCCGGAATAACCGATATTCACCTCGCCGCCGGCCACTTGGCAGAATGCATCGCCACTTGGGTCGACGGCGCGGCAACTGCGGAACCATTCAAGAACGGACCTGGTATGTTGAATCTTGGATGTTCTGGCCTAAATATTACTTTCAGCAAAGAGTCGGCGCCCCTGGGCACGGGCGGCGGACTTAAATTCGTGGAACAACACATCCGTTCCAACCCGTTCCTTGTCCTGAACGGTGATTCCCTTCTGCCGCAATTGGATATTGCCGCTTTCCAACGCGCCCATGATCGGGCGCGGCCCCTGGCAAGCATCGCAGTGACCAAAATCATGGGAACCGGACGCTACGGCACGATCGAATTTGACGACCAGAACCGCATCTTGGCTTTCCGTGAAAAGGCCGAACTGGCACAAGGCTGGGTTAATGGCGGAATCTACCTGCTGGAGTCCAAGGCCTTAGCACTGATCGCACCGGGCAAACCCTTGTCGCTTGAAACAGATATTTTTCCCCGGCTGGCAAAGCAGGGACATTTGTGGGCTTTCCCCGTTCCTCCGCCGCTGCTGGATATGGGTACGCCCGAGGGACTGGCCGCCATGGAACACTACTTCGCGCCGCAGGGATGAAACAATGCTCTCCCTCAGTGGCGCAGAGTTTGCTATTCTACCCCCCTGCGCCTCTGCGTCTCTGCGCAAGATAATTCCGCTCCCCTCCCGTCTTCAGACAAGAGAAGATTTTTTCCCGCAGTGACGCTGAGGTTTCCGGATTCCACCCCTGCGGCAATGATTTTTGAGCTTAATTCTTCGTGGACCAATTTTTCCATATTCGTGCCACCCGTGAAATCAGTGATGAAATTCGGTTTGGCCACGATACCATCCCCTACGCCTCTGCGCGTGATAATTCCACTCCCCCACCCCAAAAAACAAGCGGGAAACCGCCGTAATCCGGCGATTTCCCGCTCTTATTTTCAGATGCCCACGAGGGCCTAATCTATTTATTCACCGCGCACGATCGTGCGATAGGTGCCATAGATTCCCAAAACGTTCTTGGCTTCCCAATCCACGCTATGAATCTTGGTGATCCCGCCGTTTTTCGCGGCCGCGTTGATGCTGGCATCGCCCATCGAGACCAGCGCCAGAATGGATGTGCATTCCGCCACGCCCATCTTGGTCGAGACCGCATTGGCGGTGGCAATCGCCGGCAAGCTGAGATCCGTGTAGAGAATACCCTGGGGATACGGCGACGCGCACCCCGTGATAAAGGCTGATAATCCCGCGATCGCCGCCACACTCAACCCACATAACAGTTTCCGCATACCGATCTCCTTTCTTTGGGTTTCACCGCACTAAACCGCTGTTGCTCAAATGCAATATCTTAAATTCCAACCTAATTGTCAATTGCTTTCCATTTTTTGTGGTGGAGGATAAGGGAGTTGAACCCTCGACCTCGTGAATGCCATTCACGCGCTCTAGCCAACTGAGCTAATCCCCCGTCTGAATGAAAGAGATACTATAGCGAAGACGTGTAACAGGTCAACTCATTTAAGAAAAATGAACGCAAGGGCGAAGTCTCGCCGGCTCTGCGAAAAAATCAACCTTTTCCTGTTCAAAAAATGGCGACAACAAAGCATTGTCTCGCGCAGGGTCGCAGAGGCGCAGAGGCAAGGAATAGAATCAAACCTCGGCGCTCCGGCGCAAGACATCATTTCCCCGGCTTCAAAGCCGCCTCGAACTGGCCGATCAGCCAGTCGACGACTTCATAACCGGCAATCAGGGGCAGTTTGGTCAAGGCCACCGGTGGACAATCGGCTTTATAGCTCTGGACACTGATATCCAAGCCCACAGCATTCAGGCGTCGCGCAAAGGCCTGGGCTGGCTCAAGCGCCTTGAAGCAAATTCCAACCAGATGCCGCAATCCCTCGATCCGCTCGATCATCCCGGGCCAGCGTTCGGCGAGCGCTTGTAATTGCTTAAAATAGTAATCGCCAACCGCACGGGTCGCTTTGGCGTTGGCCGCCGCCCAGCGCATGGTGACCAGGTAAGCCAGCGAGGCCAGCTCCTCCTGGCCGTTGGTTACCAGGGCGCCGAACTGGGGCAACACATCATACCGGGAATTGAACAGTATGCGCGAAGCCGGGTACTCGCCCCCGGGAAAACCTTTGCCGATGGCCGCCATGGCGGGCGCCAGCCCATATTCACGGAACATGAAGAAATCATGATGCCACATGCACGATTGTATTTCATCGACCACCGTCGGCACATCGTGCGTCCGGCACAAGGCATAAACCTGCTTCAGGAAAGGCTTGCTCAAGAGGCGTCCGCCATAATTCATCATCACGATTTCATGAAAGAAGCCTGCGATTTTATAAGGGGGTTTCTCGTAGCGCAGGAATATGCGGCGGATATCCTCGATCGAATTGGGGCGCGCGGCCCGGACCAGCAGGCTGCCGCTTTTTTCCAGGCGCGCACGCATATCCGGCCACATCCCCCGCATCATCTGGGCCACCATTGTTGTCCCGTGATAGTTGCCGGAGAGTTCCCCCTGGTCATTCCCCATCACGACCAGGACCGGAATTCTTCCCGGGTAGGCAGTCGGCTGGGCCGCAGCCTGGATCGGATAGAAACGGGCCAAAACCATTTTGATGGCAGCTTCCACGGCAAGACTGCCGGTTTCCAGGTTGATCACCCGGTTCAGGCATGACGCTTTTTCCGCCAGGATACCGGCTCTTCTACGCCGCCACTCTACCGGACTAAGGCCGTTGGCGGTGCGCACCAATTCTTCTTCAAGACGCCGGGTGATGAATCCGCGGGTGTTGTTATGGGTCGCATTGGGGATGCCCAGCCGATGCGCAACTTCAATCAGGCGGTAACCGGGGAAAGCATGCCCAAGTGGCGCGTGGTAATGTTCGCTCTTGAGCGTGAAATACTGGCGCCCATCTTCGCCGATCCGGAAATATCCGTAACCGGCCAAGGGTGCCATGGCCGTACGAGTCGCCGCGTTATATGCCTGAGTGGCGGCGCCGGACGCGGTTCGCGCCAACGGACGGCTGACCATTGTGCCGGTGCGCGGCAACAATTTCGCCAAGCGGCGTTGAAACGCTTCCGGCAAACATTCCTGGCGTTGATCCATACGGCGCCGAAGCGCAGGCGCCGATTCCCCAGCTACGCAGGAGCGGGCAGCCGCAACGGCAGAGACATATTCAGCGCCCAGTAAATCAGTCAGGCTGACCGCGACAGGACGAAAACAAGGTTTACATAATTTCATAACGATACTCCCACGAATGTTGCATCCGACCGAACTATAGTGTTTCAGATAAATAACGCAACAATGCAAGAGTAAGTTCTAAATTAAGTCTAACATGTAAACCCACCCCTATCCCCTCCATGGAGGGGTTGGGGTGGGTTCCTTGATCTTCTGAAGTTATTATGTTGTTTTGGATCTTCCGCGGAATCTGTGGGTAGATCGGAAATAATTTACCACATAGACACGGAAGCACGGAGAAGAGATTGCTTGAAATTGCCCCGGCCCAAAAACGCCTCGGGGCGATTTCAAGCAATGACTTTTCATTGGAGAAAGACGGGAGGCGACTCATGAGGCACAACTATTGACTTATATGAAACTGACCAAGTGCCGGGTTGGGTTACTGATAAATTTCAACGTTCCAACCATTAAACAGGGGCTTAAACGGATGGTGCTATGCAATCTCTCCTCTTTCTCCCATACACAACCAGTTTTGTCAAATTCGAGAGCAAGATTCCGCTGCTCTCAAATTTGACAAAATCTCCTCTTGTTTTACCTCTGTGTTTCCGTGCCTCCGTGGTGTGTTTTTCTCTTGCGGCAAGGCATAACCGTATGGTTACAGGACATATGAGAGCATTTTAAGATCGTAAAGCGCAGCGAATTAATAGGTTGTGAAATTGCCTGACAATTAACCACCCATAAATTGTGCTATGGAACCGTTGTTTTTAATCGAAGTTTTTCATGTATAAGGTGCTAATAGGTCATTTCGGCGCAGCCGGCAGGCAAAGCACAATGCCCCAGGGCTTGCCGCCGTCGTGGGTGCGGATAGCAAACACGAACTCGTTCAGGCCCAGTTTCCAGACGACCGGAACCTTGTTTCGCGGACGTGGATCACCGGCTTCGGCTGGCTCAGCTTCGCAAAAAACCTCTTTGCGGTTCAGCCAGACTTTGACCGACCCGGCGCCAGCAGCACGATATTCCACCCAGCCGGACCGGCATCCCGCCGGAACACTAACCGCGCATTTTATATATACCAACCCCTCGCGCCGTTGTTCACGTATAGAGCGGATATCCATGAAACAACCATCTCGGTCCGGTACTAACAGCAGCTTGCCAAAGGCCATTTTTTTCGCTGGCAACTTGGCGGAAGCGATCTTGCCGCTGCCCGGCAGCATCCCACTGACCTCCGCCGCCAACACTCGCGGATAGTTCCGCGCGCTCCGTGCCCAATTCCGCTTGAGAACGGCGAGGAAACCAGGCGCCATGGCATTTTTTTCGTCGCCCAGTTCCAGCATTTCAGACAGCACGCGGGCGCCGTCGCTTTGCGGATAGGCATCGGCAATCTTGCGCGCCATGGCATAAACACGACACAGCTCTTTATGTTGCGAGATCAGTTCGGAAGCGATATACAGAGCTTCCATGGGCGCGACCATATCGCCCCGGACCTTCGTCCAGTCCGCATAAGCCCGGTAGAGTTGGGCATAACGGATCAGATCCCGCATAGTCAAGGCGAATTCCCCGGTCAGGTTAAAATCGGCTTCGGCGGGAAACACCCCTTTGTTGCAGTCATAGGCCGCCTGCCGCCATTCGTCATGACGATATTTTTCGCGCTGGGATTTATCACGAAAGTCGGGCACTTCGTAAGACCGGCCTTCTTCCAGCGAAGAACGATAGGCCAGGATGCCGGGAATGGTCACATCACAAGAGTTGTAAATATCGAAGGGCGCCTTTTCGCCGGTGAATATCTGGCGGGCAAAGTAATAGAGCGTCCAGAAATCTCCGCCGCCATGCCCCGTCTTGGCCGCCAGTTCGCCCATTGCATCCCATTTGGGAATCACTTCGAACTTGGGTGATCCGCCACCGCTGCCCAGCCGTAATTGCAGGGTCTTGCCGACATTTATTTCGGCTGCGCCCAGCGTGCCCCAAAGTCGTTGGATATGACTGTCATTGGTGGTGGCGCCCATCAGGTTCCGAATCACGGATCCGTTATCCATATTGATCAGCGCAGGGGCCACACCGCCCATGCCGGCCGGCCCGGGCAACAGGTAGCCAGCCAGATGCTGTTTACCCGGCAGTGCCGTGACCCGCGTCGGACGCGTTCCGGTGATAGCCATGATCGGCCCCAGCGAATGCGTGCAGTAGTAATGAAAATTCAGCCAACTCCGCCAGGAATGAACCGTATTCCCTGGCTGGACTGGTAAGCCGTCGATATACGTGTAGCTCAATGCGCGACATTCATGCACGTATTCATATTCCGCATACATGAGATCTCCGAACAGTCCCTCGCGCCACTTCCGCGCCAGATACATATTGGCCGCCGAAAAAGGATAATTTTCGGCTTGGTTGTAGATCAGCCCACTGCGCTCGACTTCCTCGACCAGCCGGACGCCCTCCGCCAGGGTAAAAAACGACGCCACCTCGGACAAAACGTGCTTGCCAGCCCGCAAACAGCGGATTGCATCCCCGGCATGATTGATAAAAAAAGTCGCCAGCAGCACCGCGTCAAAATCCTGCGCCAGGAACTCGTCCGCATCCGCCGTGACAAACGCACCCGGGTTGGCCTCCAGGAAACTCTTGCGCATATGCTCATTGTAATCGCAGCCGGCCACCACGTCGATATTCAGGAACTTACAAGTAGCATAAAAATGCATTCCGCGTCCCAGGCCCCAGATACCCAGGCGAACACGCCGATTGGTGTCAAAAACTCTACTTTCTTTTTTTTTCATGGCCATCTTCTTCTCCCCCCTGTAAGCAGCAGACTTCAAGTCTGCATCATAGTGTTTTAGATAAATAACGTAACAATTTAGGACGAAGTTTTAAATGAAGCCCAATATGGGAACCCACCCCTGCCCCCTCCAAGGAGGGGAACTGATTGGCTGGCGATATTTGCTGATTGTATCCCAAGCCGTCTTTAATAGAATGATTGCCGGTCAAGTCAATCCGAAAAAAAAGGAATCGCGTGAAAGTTTGCATCGATATTCAACCGGCCATGGCCCAGCGCGCCGGAGTCGGACGTTACACGCGCACCCTGGTTGAACACTTGGGCACGGAGCGGGGCTCAGATACGCTCCGGCTGTTTTACTTCGATTTTCTACGTCGCGGAGATCCGTTCGTGGCGACGGGCATGGACCGGAAACGGATCCGCTGGTGCCCGGGACGGTTTATCCAACACTGTTGGAAAACGATTCAATGGCCGCCCTTCAACCGGCTGGCGGGTCCGGCAGACTTGTATCATTTTCCCAACTTCATCATCCCGCCGCTCAGCGCCGGCAAGGCCGTGGTCACCATCCACGACGTCAGTTTTATGAGGTATCCCGCTTTCGCCGAGTCGCGCAACCTGGCGTTTCTGACCGCCCGGATGTCCCGGACCGTCCAGCGGGCCGAAGCCATCATCACCGACTCGCGCTTCAGCGCGCACGAAATCGCCAAGCTGTTGAAAGTCGATCCGGCCAGGATCGCCGCCATCCCGCTCGGGATTTCCGAAAGCCTGGCGCACCCAGGGCCGGAACGTGTGGCGGCCTGGCGTCACGCCCAGGGGCTGGAGCGGCCCTACCTGCTGACGGTAGGTACGCTGGAACCCCGCAAAAACCACGATTTTCTTGTGAAAGTTTTCGAGCGCTTGGACAAGTTCGAAGGACTACTGGTCATCGCGGGCCAACGAGGCTGGAAATACGAACCGATCCTCGAAAGGATGCGGAATTCCAGCCGCGCCCGGGACATTCGCTACCTGGATTACGTGGCGGACGAAGACTTGCCGGCCCTCTATGGCGGGGCCGAGCTTTTTTTATTCCCATCGCTCTACGAGGGCTTTGGCTTCCCACCGCTGGAAGCCATGGCCTGCGGAATCCCCGTCCTTTCCTCCGCCGCCGGATCGCTGACGGAAGTGCTCGGCAACGGCGCGCGTCTGATGCACGAGTTCGACGCCGACACATGGGCCGTGGAGGTCCAACATCTGCTGACCGATTCCGCAGCACGTCAAGCATTGATTGACAAGGGCCGGCAACAGGCCACACTATATCGCTGGCCCGAAACCGCTCGTAAAACCTGGGAGTTTTACCGGAAGGTGGCAGGATGAGAATCGGCATTGACGCACGATGGATATTTCGGGAAATGTCGGGCATCGGCATTTATACCCGCGAACTGATCCGCCAACTGTCCCTGATCGACAAGGACAACCATTATATCCTTTTTTTCGAGGATGCCGAACTCAAAAAACGTTTGTTGGAATATATCCATCCGGCGCAAGCCGGAAATTTCAGCGCTTGCGTCGTGCCGTTCGGTCTGTTTTCCATCGCCAACCAGTGGCAAATGCCGAGGGTCCTGGAGGCCCAACGCATGGATGTATATCATTCCCCCAATTACCTGATCCCGCTGCGGGCCTTTCCCCGCAACCAGCCCGGCCGGATCCGCTGTGTCACCAACCTGCACGACCTGATCCCCCTGATGTTCCCAGAATATACGCCACGTTCTCGCAAGCGCCGCCTGTTGCCCGTCTACCGCTGGCTCATGCGCCAGGTCGGCATGCGCTCGGACATCATCCTGACCGGCAGCGCCTCCGCCCGCGACGACGTCATCCAATACCTGCGTATTCCTCGGCAACGGCAGGATAATGTGCTGGTGATTTCCGATGGGGTGGCGCCCCGTTTCAAACCCGCTACACAGAGCGCATCCCGCGATACCAAGGTAATTCTCTGGGTCGGCCGACCAGACCCTTATAAAAACCTGACCAGCCTGATCGAAGCCTTTGCCCGGCTGAAGAAATCTTGCCGTTTCCCGATAACACTTCGGCTGGTCGGCGCCCGGGACGACAGGTATCCTGAAGCCGGCCAACTGACGAAAAAACTGGGCCTGGGTCATGATGTGATCCAGACGGGCTATGTCAACGACGCTGAACTGCTGAAGGAATACCAACAGGCGGATGTCTTCGTCCTGCCGTCGCGTTACGAAGGTTTCGGGCTACCCGTGCTGGAAGCCATGGCCTGCGGCATACCAGTGATCTGTAGTAACAAGGGGGCCTTGCCGGAAGTGGCGGGCGACGCCGCCTTGCAGGTTGATCCCCCAGATATCCAAGGCCTGGCCGAGGCAATCGAACGCGTACTGACAAATCCACGCATGGCAGAAGATATGACCACCCGCGGCCTGAGGCAGGCATCGCAGTTCACCTGGACCGCCACAGCCCAGGAAACCCTACAGGCATACTGGCAGGCGCTGGCCTGATGGCCAAAACAACAAAATCCCGAAATCCAAATTCCAGGGAAATAAAATCAATTCTTATAAAAATCGAACGCTGCAAGAAATAACAAGAAAGTTGACCACGGATTTCACGGATAGCACCGATAGAGACGATTTCATGCGGTCACATCTGATCCCAATATCAGTGAAATCAGTGTAATCCGTGGTTGATTGTTTTTGTATTGCGGGTTAAGCCCGTATTGGATTTTGGTAATTTAACATGACAACCGATATGATATCTACCAAGTCTTTATCCGTGGTCCTCGCCCACGACTGGCTCACGGGCATGCGCGGCGGCGAGCGGGTACTGGAATCACTGGGCCATACCTTCCCGACCGCGCCTATTTATACCCTGCTCTGCAATCCGTCCGCGATCTCCGCCGAAATCAAACAGCATCCGATTAACACCTCCTGGCTCCAGCAGGTCCCCGGCACCGCCGGGTATTATCGGTATTTCCTGCCCCTCTTCCCCTCCGCCATAGAAAACCTGATTCCGCCGGCAGCGGATGCGCTGATCAGCGTCAGTCATTGTGTCGCCAAGGGCATCATTCCCCGCCCCGGCACTCGCCACCTCTGCTACTGCCTGACGCCCATGCGCTACGCCTGGCTGTTCTACGAGGAATATTTCGGAACTAATCCCCTGAAAAAAGCAGCGCTGAAGCCACTGCTGGCCCGCCTGCGGGAATGGGACCGCCGGACCTGCGACCGAGTGGACCGGTTTGTCACGCTCAGCCGACACGTCCAGCAGCGAATCAGGGAATATTACGGACGGGAATCCGATATCGTCTATCCCCCGGTTAACACCGAATTCTGGACCCCGACAGCACCGCAAGCAGCGCGACCGACAGACGTGCCGGAAATTTACGACCTGCTGGTATCGGCCCTGGTGCCCTACAAGCGCGTGGACCTGGCCGTCAGGGCTTACACGCGCTCCGGCGCCGCGCTGATCGTGGCGGGCAGCGGACCGGAAGCCCGGCGCCTGCGCGCGCTGGCCGGCCCGAACATCCAATTCGCAGGACGTCCGTCCGACAGCGAGATTCGCGAACTCTACCGGCATTGCCGGATGCTGGTCTTCCCCGGCGAGGAAGATTTCGGCATCGTGCCGGTGGAAGCCCAGGCCTGCGGCCGGCCGGTGGCGGCCTACGGCCGTGGCGGCGCGCTGGAAACGATCACAGACGGCGTCAGCGGCGTCTTTTTTAAAGAGCAGACCGAGGACGCCCTGCTGGACGCCGTATCGCGCTGCGCCGCGCGCGCCTGGGACCCCGGCGCCATCCGCGCCCACGCCGAGCAATTCAGCGAAGCCCGGTTCCTCCGGGGAATGGCCGATAGCCTGGAAAAATGTTTGGGCGGCGATTCGTCTGAGGGTCACAGATAATTCCTGTTCGGTGAGAGGACAATGAAAATCATAAGCATGGCCTTGGCACTCGGTCTCGTTGTTGGCTGCATGTCACAACGCGGACTAGATACGGACCAATCGGATCTTCTTGTATTTCGCGGTACAGTCACGGCAATAGTGAATTCGCCCATTCAGAGATCGAACCATAACTGGATGATTACGATGCGTGTTGACCAGATCGATAGGGGCCAATTCAATGGGCCAACTTTCAACTTCCGAGTTCACAGCCCCAGCCAATCGGGTTTGATTTCAAACGGCACGTACCGAGTTGAAACGAAATTGACCCAGGACGGCTATACGGTAGACGAATTTCAATGGAACAGATGAGATCCCCCCACACGTCGGACGGCATCGTCGCCAACCGCGCCGAACCGTCAAAGTGAACGTTAGCCCATGAGAGATGAATCACCAACGCAACGCCGCCCGCTTCTTCCGCTCGTGCTGTTGCACATAGCGGCTGCTGGTGTTTGTTTCGCTTTCTTTACTATCGTGCCGATTGGGACATGCCTTGTCTTGATGGCGATCGGGAATGATTCAGGAGGCCCTATGTTCTTCCCGATCTTTATCATGGGCGTTATCCTGTTCGCCGCAGTCATCACGGCCTTTTTCGGGAGTGCAGCACTGCTAAGGACCTTCGGAGGCATCATCATGTTCCATTCTGGTTACCACCACTGGCCGTGCTTGTGTTGGCGACGGTCTCATGCTGGTTTCTTGCTGGCAATGCTCATCCGGCAGTTCCGCCAATTGCAGGCAGCCTTGTCTCGCTGGCATTCATTGTCCACTGGGCAGCAATTTCGACCGTCTGGTTTTTGCCGCGTTTCTTATTCCGACTTTTTAGTATTCGATTCCGCTGAAAAAGGCGGCAAAGACGGTCGGGAAGAAATCCCGACCCTCCCAATTTTCTAAAAAAGGCCTATTTTTACCAAGGGAGGGACGGCATTCCTGCCGTCCGCTAGACTTTTTCAGCAGAATCAGTATTCAGCATACACCCCCTAATGGCTAATAAGGCGCCCGCAGCCGACGGAGTACAAGCCTGAACGCAGAAATGCAATAGGCCGCCTGATACGTGTGCGGATTCCACCCCTCGTCGAAACGCGATGATGCTTGAATTTGCGGGAACGAGGTTATACCATTCGGCGTTTCACATTTGAATTAGGCCCCCGCAACGGGGGCAACTTTTCCTTCAATCAACGCGTGTAGTCTAGTAGAAGCGGCGCCCTCGCCGCTTTTCGTTCCGTTCCGCACGATCCATGTCGCAAGCGATGCCGGGAAAAACAACTATGATGATCTTCACCAGCGAATTCGAGTGCGGCAACGGCAAGAACTTCCGCCAACTGGCGGCGGACCGGTTCCGGATGGAAGTTGTGGGCGACAAGCCCACCTATTGCTACTACTTCTGCTTCGACGCCCACAACGACGGGCCGGCCGCCGAGATAGCCATTGAGGTCTGGCACGACCCGGCGATCAACGACGTGCCCGGATTCATGTCCCATTTCCCCTGCACGATCTGGACTTGCGCCGGGAGGCCGGACCTCTATTGCCCGCTGGACCAGGCCCGCTGCGAAACCCACGCGGATCATCTCGTGATCCGCCTAGCGCTGGAGGCAAACCAAAGCTTGCGTGTGACGGACCTGTGGCCCTCGCCTTACAGCGAAACCTGCGCGTTCCTCCAAACACTGGCCCGGGAACGGGCGGACCGCTGCGAATTGTTTTCCATCGGAAAATCTATCCAGGGCCGCGAGATTTTGGGCCTGCGCGCCGGCCCGGCGGACGCCCCGCGCGTGCTGTGCATCGCCGGCCAGCATCCCATCGAGTTTTCCGGTACCTGGGGCATGCGCGCAATTGCGGACTACGTCAGCTCGCTCCTGCCCGACGCCGCGGCCTTCAGAAAAAAATTCCAGGTCGAGGTCATTCCTGCGGTCAACCCGGATGGTAGCGTTGCGGGCCGGAACGGATTCAATGCGGAGAATTTTGACATGTACCAGGCGTTCGGCGAAAAGCCGGATGCCGGGGAACCCGAGGCGCACGAAAGCCGCCTGCTATGGCGCTGGGCCACGAGCCGTCCGCCCGCGCTCTGGCTGAATATTCACAACTACCTGGGCTGGCGCACGAGTAGCGAGCCGCCGTTCGACGGCTGGTATACCTTGGACTCGGATCTATTTTCGGATCCCGAACGCCGGCGGTTGTACCAGGCCCTGTGCGACACGTTGCGCCTGGAAACTGACGGTCCGTCAACCTACATCAAGGCCTCAACCCACGGCGCCAATACGCTATGCCACCAGATGGCGAAGCGCTTTGGTATTCCACACGTTTTCTATGAAATCAACGGCTCGACCGGCGGGGCGTTTCTTTCCGGTAAGCGGGCACTGCGTGTTTTTCGAAGGGCGGTGAACACGCTCACGTGTTTTCTTTACAAATGAGCATTTACATCTGCCCGGCCTTAATGGATTGCCTGATGTTTCTGATCCTGTTTGCCGTCATGTACGGCGCAGGGGAACGCCACATGTCCACCGCCCAGTGCGCCTGGCTGGTCGGCTTGTTTCAAATCGCGTACATGGTCTTCAGCCTGGCAGCGGGTTCGATCCTGACCCGCCGTAACGCGCGCGGATTTCTGTTCGCCGGCACCACACTGCTGACCGTCGCGGGCATCCTGAGCCTGATTTTCAAACCGTTTATCCCCTTGCTCTTCTCCATCTCGCTGCTGGGCATCGCGCTTGCGCTTTTTTTCAATGCCTTCCAGACCTTCATGCGCGGCGAAACGCCACAGGGCAGCCTGACCCGCACCGTCGGGGTTTACACCCTGGCCTGGAGCCTGGGATCGGCGTTAGGCCTGTTTTCATCCGGATTTTTTTATCGCTTCGGAACCTTGGTTCTCTGCGTTCTGACCAGCATGGTCGGCCTGGCTGTGCTGGGAATCCTCTTCTTCCACCGTTCCAGCTCCACCCCGCAGGCGGCGGCGGACGACATCCCGTTGGACCGCAGCTCGGTCCGCCCGGTGAACCCGAACTACGTCTGGATCGGATGGCTGATCATGTTTACGGCCATGTTTGTGCAGCGGCCGCTGCACACTTTTTTCCCGTCCCTGGGCGCGCAGTCCGGCATCAGTGCCTTCCAGGCTGGGATTCCCCTGGCAATCAACATGGCCCTCCAGGGCGCGGCGGGATTCGGCCTGTTCCGACTGAAAAATCTGCTTTACCGGAAAACATCCCTCTGGATTTTTCAGGGCAGCGCCGCCCTCTTATTATTCATAATCTGGCTTCAGCCTTCCGTAACGATCTGCATGGTCGGCATCAGTCTCCTGGGAATCTATACCGGCTTTGCCTTTTATGCCGGAGTTTTTTATGCCAGCAACTCGGGCCGCAGTGCGTTCAACATCGGTATCAACGAGTGCCTGGTGGGACTCGGCGCCACCGCCGGTCTGTTCGCGGTCCAAGGCTGGATGAAATACAGCGGGGACCTGAATGCCATGTACCTGCTCGGCGGAATAGCGCTCGTGATATCGACTCTGCTACAAGTCTGGATCGCCGGATGGCGGCATAAGCAATAAATTAGGCGCCCCGATCCGGATCGGGGCGCAACTCTTACTGTAGCCGACATCGCTAATGTTGGTCCTAATCCGAGGACCGCGACCATCGGTCGCGGCTACAACACTTTGAAATTCCTTAGCAATAAATTAGGCCCCGATGCGGGGCAACTTTTACTGTGGCAGACCACCATGGGTCGAACCCGAAGACCGCGCCCAACGTGCGCGGCTACAGAAGATTGTCCGCCGCAGGCGGAAAATCTTTACGCAGTAAATAAAACCCCGATCACGCTACGCGCAGGGACGACTTTATCCCAAGGTAGGCCGAACCCTCCGGGTGAGCCGTTCAGGACCGGACGGATCAGCAGTCCTTTTGGCAATACCTATACATTGAATTACGCTGCCGAAAGCGGCGACTGTTCCATAGTTCAGGGTGGGAGGCGCGCTACGACGGATCGGCCACACCGGTCGCGACGCATAGCGCCCCTCCCACAAAGCTTGTCCGCCACAGGCGGCAAATTCCTATACATGGCAGTAGGCAAGGCAGTTGCCAGTCAACCTTTACTGTAGCCGACCACGCTGGGGTCGGATCTGCTCGTCTGTAGTCGATCCCGATACGCTTCATGTTCGGGATCGGGTCGGTCATCCGTCAATCCGAAGACCGCGCCCAACGTGCGCGGCTACAAAAGATCGTCAGCCGGCTTGTCCGCCATAGCTTGAACGGCGCCGGAAGGCGGATCCGGCAGAAAATTAAGTTTGACATGCCTGCATCAGTAAGTATTATTGGCCCGTTTTTTCGAATAAGAATCCTGACGCATGACGATCCGGCAATGGGGGTTTCAATGAAGGCATATGCGGCGATCGAAACGGGCGGCAAGCAATACCGAGTGGAACCGGGCGATGTTCTGCAGGTGGAACTATTATCAGCCAAGGCAGGGGAAACAGTGAACTTACAGCCGGTGCTGGCGCTCTGCGACGGCACGACGCTGCTGGTCGGCAACCCACACCTGGCGGACGCCAAGGTCACCGCCACCGTCCTGCGCCACCTGCGCGGTCCCAAGCTGATCGCCTATAAGAAGAAGCGGCGCAAAGGCTATGCGCGCAAAAAAGGGCATCGCCAGGAATTGACAGAACTCAAGATCGAAGGGATTCAATAACCATGGCAACTAAAAAAGCCGGCAGGTCGGGAACCAACGCACGCGACAGTAATGGACAGCGGCTGGGCGTGAAATGCTATGACGGCGAGACCGTCACAACCGGAAGTATTATCGTGCGCCAGCGCGGCACACGGATTATGGCTGGCCGGAATGTCAAACTAGCCCGCGACGACAGCCTGTTTGCGCTCAAGCCGGGCATAGTCCGCTTTGAAAAACACGGTAAATACGTCAGGATCGATGAACTGACCCCGGCCACGCCGTGAAAAGCCACAAATTTGTCGAATCGGCCAAAGCTGTCTTCATCGGGGGCCGGGGCGGCAACGGATGCCGCAGTTTTCGGCGCGAAGCCGGAGTGCCTCGCGGAGGACCCGACGGCGGGGACGGCGGACGCGGTGGCCATGTAATCCTACGGGCCGACCGTAACGTTGATTCCCTTATCTCCCTCTACTACAATCCCCACCGCCGTGCCGCTGACGGAGGCCACGGCATGGGCCAACGAATGCACGGCCGCAACGGCCAGAACATCCTCATCGCCGTACCCCGTGGCACCGAAATCCTGGACGACGCCACCGGCGAGCGGCTGGCCGATCTTGTCGCCCATGACGAAGAAGTGATCATCGCGCACGGCGGACGCGGAGGACTTGGCAACTGCCACTTCACCACGGCCACCTACCAGGCGCCCACGGAATATACCGAGGGCGCACCCGGCGATGAAAAAAAGGCCAGGCTGCTGCTGAAGATCATCGCCGACGTCGGTTTGATCGGCTTCCCGAACGCCGGCAAATCCACGCTGCTGAGTGTCATCAGCCAAGCCAAGCCGAAAATCGCGTCCTACCCCTTCACCACCCTGAATCCCATTATCGGCACAATGCTTTTTGAGCCCCATGCGACCCTGACGGTCGTGGATATTCCCGGACTGATCAAGGGCGCGCATCGCGGCGCCGGACTGGGCCACAACTTCCTGCAGCATGTCGAACGCACCCGATTCCTGGTCCTGATCATCGACATGGCCGGCACTGACGGGCGGCATCCGGCTGACGATTACGCCGTGCTTCTGGACGAACTGCGTCGGCACAACCCGGACCTGGTGCGCCGTCCTCTTTTACTCGTGGCCAACAAGATGGATCTGCCGGAGGCCGCGGATTACCTGCCGGAATTTATACAGCGGACAGGGCAACAACCGTTGCCCATCTCGGCCATGAAGCAGGATGGTCTGGAGGTCCTTAAAAAAAACTTATTCGACGCGCTGATCCCAGCAAAGGGATCTTGACCAATATCGTGCCACATCCGAATATACAGTCGCACAGAAGGCGGAGGCGAACGGATCTTAAACCGGACAATCAAAATCAGGAGGGGATTACCCATGAAACGCTGGTATTTGTATTACCTGATCGCGCCACTGGCATTGGCTGCGGCGCATGGCGTCGAACCGGATACGAAAGCGGTCGAAACCCTTCAAAACAAAATCCTGCCCGGCGGCGAAAAAACAACCTTTGTCAACGGATTCAGCGCCATCGTTTCGGCCTCCAACAAGGGCGCCTACCAAACCCAGCGCGAAGGCAGCCGCGGTTCATTCTGGATTTACACCATTCCCAACAACAAGCTGGTATGGAAAACAGCCCCGGCGCCCGCGTTGCTGGATACCCCACAAGTGACCTTCGCCTGGGACTGCGTGCTGACCGGTATCGGCAACAGCAAGGTGCGCGGCTACAAGGGCCCGCCCCTGCAATATAAACTGCACCTGGGTGAGAAGCACATCCTGACTTTCACGACCGGCATCTCCGGCGACACGCGCTGGCCAGGCGAAGAAGGCAGCGGCGCAGAGCTTTTTTTCGACATGACCAAATTCGACGCCTTCCTCGACCTGGCCGGCACGATGTACCTGACCCTGCCCTCCGCTGCCGTCAGCGCCGGGCAGCCGCTGGAAATCACGGCCATCGGGGCAGATGGCGGAGTGCGCGCCTTCTTCATGCTCTCGGACTACACGGATTCGGTCACATACGCGCTCTCGGGTAAAATCACGGAGAACCCGGACGTGTTCATCGATCCCAAGACACCCACCAAGGATGATTTCTACTACGACGGGTCCGGCTATCTCAAGCTGATCGAACGCAAGGGCGAGGACCGCTGGGACGGGCTGGATGAACTGAAAGCACGCCTGACCAGGCCACGCACGGTCAACAAATCATGTGAACGGGCCATTTTTCGTGACTCCTACACGCGAGTCGAGAAATGGCTCCTCACGCGCTCCAACAGCAAGCACCACTACTCCTCCACGATCGCATTCAATGCCAACGGGGCGATCATCAAGATGGGCATGCTCTACGACATGACCACGGCCACCCCGGCGCTCTGGAAAGTACACGGCGGCGGCGAATGGGATCGGGTGCGCCCCTACATCTGCTACGCACAAGACGGCAACAACACGATTTATGAAATCAATATCAAGACCGGAGAGCGGAAAAACCTTTGCAAGGCCCAGGGACGCCTCCAATTCTGGTGGCCGCAGAGCGACGACGGCAAGTTCGTCTGGTGGGTGGAAGGCGCTCAGGACTCGGGCTACATGGTTGGCTCGTTGAGTCCGGACGGCCGAACCAACCGCGTCAATGTCGGCGGCGGTGTGCACCAAGCTTACCTGGTCAGGGAGCCTCAGAAACGCGGCAATTACTGGCTCTACACTCATAACCACGATGCCGTTGATCAGGACGGCAACCGCAAACCAGTGAACCACCATGCGGTCGTTGACCTTGTTACCGGCGAGCGCCCGATACCCGCCTTCGGCGGCGTGCATGAGGCGCACAGTCCGGACGGTTGGGCCATCGCCGCGAGTTTTGCCCACAGTATGTATCCGGAGAAGATGCCCCCGCATCGCATTGTCAGCGTGGTGGACCCCTTCGAGATGCACACGTCCTGGAACAGCTTCGAGCGCAACTGGGCAGCCGAGTCCTATAACTGCAACTATGGATCGGAAATAATCAAGGTCAACCCCTGGACTGACGACGTCGTGATTATCGGCAGCGCCGGCCAGAACCCCCCAACGCATTACACCTGGCAGAGTCTGCAGTTCGCCAACCTGAGCCCGGACGGCACAAAAGTGCTGTATTACTCATCCATGCTGCAAACCAACGACCTCGGGCAGGAATATATCCTGGTGGCCAAGTACCCCGAAGCGCCGCTCGACGTGCAGGTAAAAAAAGAGGGCTCAAAGGCGCAAATCACCTGGAAACCGCACGAACTATCGCGCGAGATTCGCGGCTACCACGTTCTGCGCAGCACCGCAAGCGGAAGCGGCTACGAGGTCATCAGCACCGGGCTGTTAACCGGGACCGAGTTCGTCGACGAGATGCCACCAGCAGGCCCCTGCTTCTACCGGGTGCGCGCCCAGGAGAACTCGGGACTCGTCAGCCCGTTCAGCGCCGAGGCCACGCTGGACGCCGGGCAGGCGCCCCGCTGGGTCTTCGCCGAAGCCGAACTCGGAAGATACAAGGCGCCAATGCGAGTGACGATGGACGGACGCTGTTCCGGGATGCACCTTACCTACATCTCGGAGTATCCGCAAGGCGTGGCAGGCTCACTCGAGCTCAGCCCGGTTGTGCCCGCCAAGGGTGATTACGAGGTCTGGGTGCGCGCGGCCGCCGCCAAAGACGGCAGTTTCAACTTCGATGTGGCCGGTAAAAGTAACTCGCTGGATCTCAAGACATCCGGCTGGCAGTGGCTGAAACTGGCGCAGGTGGCCGCGCCGGCCGGACCCCTGTCCATCCGCATTAACACCTCTTCCCCGGGACTGATGTTCGACCGGTTTATACTGACCACGGACCCGAAAACAGCGCCGGAAGGACTCGGTCGGCTGGATCGCGCGTCCCCCGCCGCACCAACCGATCTGGCCGCCGAAAAGATCCGGAATTCGGACCTGCTCTTGAAATGGAAAGCGCCAAACGATAGGGATATCCGACACTTCAATGTGTATTGTTCCGACAAGGAAGATTTCAAGTGCGACCAGGCGCGCCTGGTCCTCAGTCCGCCGGCGGAAAGCACGGAGGTATTCGACTGGGCTCTACCCAAGGGCGCGGTGGTATATTACCGAATGACAGCGGTGGACTGGAGCGGGAACGAGTCCCAGCCTTCGGCTCCGCTCAAAGTCGAGCTGGTGAAGAACTAAGTAAAAGCAATATTAACCACATAGAACGCAGAGATCGCATAGTGCCTGATCCACGCAGAACCGCTACGAAAAACAAGAAAAGGATTTACCACGGAGGCACGGAGAAGAACAAATTGCTTGAAATCGGGTTTTGAAGGACGCAAAACCCGATTTTAAGCAATGGTTTGTTTTTGAGCAGGAAGGGAGCCTGCAAATCTCCCTCCGTCTCCAAGCTAAAGTGTATTTGTCAAATTTGGGATTGGCGGAACGACAAGCTCAAATTTGACAAATACCCCTCTTGTTTTCTCCGTGCCTCCGTGGTTATTTTTCCTTTAATTGGGTTGCGGGTATGGCCCGCGTTGGAAAACAGATTATGAAGCCCCATGAAAATATTATTGATTTTTTGTGCTCTTTGCGTTCTTTGCGGTTAAATAATCTGAAGATCTCTATCCTGGCTGGTGCGGCGGCAGCCATGCTGCTCCTTGCAGCACCGGTTTTGGCGGCGGAGGAGGCCGCGCCGTTGCCGACCGGCTCCAACGTGCTGGTTATCGCCAATCGCGCCTGGAAAGGAAGAAACGGTCGCGAGGCAGGAGAAAGCGAAAAGGTCGCCCGGTACTATATGGAGCGCCGGGCGGTTCCCGTCCGGAATCTGCTCCTGGTCGAGATTGAGCCGGACGATCCCGACTACGCGGCCTTCCACTCCGGAGTCATAGTTCCGCTCGCCGGCAAGCTGAAAGCTCTGCGCCAGGACAACGACCGCGACGACATCCTTTATATCCTCTGCTGTTACGGAGTGCCCATCCGGGTCCGCATGCCGTTTCCGGAGGAAGCCTACGGATACCCGCGCTGGAAAGAAGCGGTCTTCAATCCCGACGGCTCCGTGCAACAGGAGAAACAGCGGCGCTACTCAGCGCTGAGAGCAGCCGACAGCTTCCTGTGTTATCCGCAAGTGCTAAGTAAACTTGCCGCAAGCGCGGCGCCGGATCGGGCTCGCGATCGGTTCGGAGGAGTTTTTGACGAATTCGATTTCGCCCCGCCACCAATCCATCCCTACTACGGCCTGTGCGTCAAGCCAGGCAAGTCCCCGACGCCGGGTCCGTTGAAGATCGGCTACGGCACATCGAACCAGACAGGCCCGGCGCTGCGCTTCGGCGCAGCGCGGCGGCTGGACCCGAATCGCTTTGCTTATTACCTTGTCTGCCGGCTCGATGCCCCCACCCCACTGATCGCGCGCTCCCTGGTCGACAAGGCGCTCTATGCCGAAGCGCATCTCTGGAATCCCGGCGCGGACGAGCCGGTGCCCTATTGGACGCAGGCCGTATTCGATCTGGGTGAGCTTACGAAAAGTAACGAGCAGATCCGCGATGCCGCCGACTGGTTCGCGGGACGCAGCGCGGGCAGTCCCTTCGTTGGCCGGCCCTGGCCGGCGATCGTGGACACGGGAATCCAGGGCGGCCAGGAGATCGGCGTGCGCGGCACGAACGCAACGCCTTACCTGCCCAACGATCCCGCATTTTCGCCCAGCAACTGGCCGCTGCGCAACGCAGTCTGGTATGCGGGCACGTACACGACCTGGGGCCGTTACCAGGATGTGTACCGCTGGGCCGTCGGTTCGGTCGGCATCCACATAGATTCCGGCAACTGCGCCGACATTCATACCACCAATTTCGACGCCTTCGCGCATTCGGAAGACCCGGGCGAGGAGGGACGCCCGGGATTCATTCCGCACGCGCTGACGCGCAATCTGACCGCTTCGGCCGGTGTCGTGCATGAGCCGTTCGAGGATGGCATAACCGATGTGGGGTTCCTTTTTCGTGCCCTGTCATTGGGTATGCCCTTCGCGGATGCCTGCTACGCGGCGACTCGCGACATCTGGTGGAAAGCAACCTTCATCGGCGATCCACTTTACCGCCCCTTCGACGGGCAGAAGTCGGTAGATAAGACTCCACCGGAAATAATATCCGCGGAAGCGCACAACGAAAGCGGGCGCTGGCGGGTAACAGCGTTCAGCGACAAGCCTTGCCAGTTCACTGTTAACGTGAATGGCAAGGAAATAAAACCATTCGAGCAGTGGGGCAAATCCTGGGCAGACCGGGACTGGTTCTTCGGCTGCGAACTGGACCTGCTGCTGGATCCATCAGCCGCGCCGGCCGGAAAAGATCCGATCGTCACGGTCAAGGCGCGTTCGCCGGCCGGCCTGGAAAGCCCAAGCACAACGGCCATGGCGGCGAAGGAGTGACGGATGGCGCAGATAGACAACAAAAAGGCAATCCGATTGAGCTTCAGACTGCCTCCGTCACTCAATGAGCTATGGAGGATAAACCGGCGTAAAATACACGAAAGAAAGATATTGATAGCTAAAAGATTCTGTCGCACTTTGAGGCCATGGGGGTGCCGATCTTCTGCGCCGGAGTGGGCACAGCCGGTTCTTCGTTCCCTTGGTACTACTACACACAGTGTGAAGTATGCCTGGGTGTTTTGAGAGGTGTGCGCCTCGGTGTCAACCCCGGGGAGCTGCTCGACTTCCTTCTCGGCTGGACCACCCTTGACACCTTCAACGACGATCTGGAACAAATGCAACGGCAACAGGAATCAGAAAAGATAAACGCAGTCACTTCCTGATCTGGACGGAACACAGGTTGCACATTCGATAGAAGCGGCGCCATCGCCGCGTTACCAGGCTAGCGAAAAGCGGCGAGGGCGTCGCTGCTATTCTATAGTGATTCAGGTAGCGTCGGGTTTATCCCGACTATCATATCCGCTGTTCAGCCTTGGATAACCACGACACATCGTCAGCGGCTGGATTTGAGGAAGAGACGGGCGGCGAAGGAGCCAACGGCATCGGACGGGCCGGGCGCACTGGAACCTACACCATCGCCATTATCGTCCAGTATGGCCTGCTCGGTACGTAGGTAACCGGTCTTTGCAAACAGCGCTCCGACGGCCTGGTTAGCGCTGTCGAACGCCTCGAGCAGCGAAACCCGCCCGTTGCCATCCGTATCCGCCTCTACCGAAGTAAATGCTTTCAGGAACGGCCCGGCGAAAGCTGTCCGATAAATCTGGTCTTCGCCGCAGGCCGCGATAACGATACGGCCGCGCAGGCTGAGTGGCTTGATGAACGCGCCGCTCACCGGGGTGAAGACGCACACCACCACGAGACGGCAGGGCAAGGCGTCCAACAGGGCACCAAAATCGTCCGGATGCATGTCCGGCCCGCGGATGTTGAACATAACGCGATCGTCAACCTTGTTCGCGTTCCCAAAGATCATCAACAACAGGGCATCTTCCGGTTTCAGCGTGGTTTGCAGATCCCGGAAAAGGCCGGCGATTGTATCGCGTGAGCTGTCTCCTGACTTACCGGGGATCTGACTGGCCTTATCCGCCAGAACGCGAACATGATCGGCGGGATATTTTAATGACTTACGGAACAGATTGTCAGCCTGCTTGACAACGCCGTCTACCAGAGCCGCATCTTCGGCGCCGCCGGTCAGCCCCGCAATGATCGCCACGTGCATCCGTTGCTCCGGATCCGGGATCAACGGGTCGGTGACTATGCGGAGCGGAGCTGCCGCCATGTTAGTCGAAGCGAAAGCCGGCGCCTTTTTAGCAAGCTCTGTCAGCTCGGCGGTCATGCTTGTTTCCGTCGGATTAGCGGATACTGTCGCCGTAAACGCCCACGTGCCAGTCGTGCAACCGACCGCATAGAAAGCGCGCCGGTCGGCCGGCTTAGGCTGGATTTTAAATATCATCGGCTTGCCGGGAGACACCATGGCCGCAGGCACTGAAAAGTAGGTGATCCCATTCAGGTTACCGACGGCGTCGGGCCCGAGATAATCGAAAAACATCTCGATCCGTTTTGGATCGTCGGACTTGCCCACGAGAGTGCGGGTATCCCCCTTGACGGCGATTGGAAAAGTCATGACAACTTTATCGTTCATCGATAGCTCCACTAGAATCTTGCCTTCCCTGTCCAGAAACGCGCCGGAGCGGTGGTGCAGTCCGCTCATAACGGTGTCCCAGGCAAACACCACACGGTCTCCGATCTGCGCCTGGACCGGCTGTGTTTCCCAGATCACCGGCAAGCGATCGTCCGTCGTGCGAACATAGACCATATCGGTGCCGGGTCCGCGATGAGTAAGAAAATAATTACCCCTGCCCTTGGCCGAGATCAGCCGACCGAAGCCATCCACATGGGTTTCAGCGGCAACACCCGCGGTCGGGAACAGGATGAGCGCTGCCCATATAAAAAGGCAAAGCGTTCCAATTCTTGTATGATGTTTCATTTACGCTCCTGAATCTACCCACCCCTGCCCCCTCCAAGGAGGGGAACTATTTTAACACGGTCGCTGTTTCTTCACGCCAGTCCGGAACGGCGGCGCAGGAACAACTCCAGCACCAGGAACCCGAGCAGCGCGGCCAGCACCGGCCACTTATCCCACAGCTTGTGCTCTTCCTTCGGCGTCAAGCGCACCGCGCCGGCTGCGAGTGTTTGACGCAACTGATCGGCTTCCCCGGCTGAGTAGTAGCGCCCACCCGAAAGCAAGGCGATTTGTTTCAAGACCGATTCGTGCAGCGCCGGGTTCAGCGCTTCCTCATCGCCGGCATAGCACTGGATCGCGCAGCGCGCCTCGCCCGCAAGCCGGCCGCCGCTCTCGATATACGCCGTAAGATACAGCGGCCCGCCGTCCGCCATCGGGAAATCCAAGACATAAGCTCCCGGCTGATCGGGCGTCGGTGTCATGCGGTAGGCAGCGCCGGCACTGGTCTTCAGGACCACGGTGGCGCGCGAGTCCGGACGACAGGCTGCGTCCTGGACCTCGCAGCGGGCTTTGACGGCTTCGCCGGGCTTGTACACGGATTTATCGGTTGTGAGTTCATAGTGGGTCACGCTGTAGCGATTGCGCCCCAGCCAGCGCGCGGCCCTTCCCCAAAAATCCTTGTAAACCGGCATTTTCCCCGACGCCGCCGGAATGCCCGGGAATCCCCATTTCCACAGGAAACCGCTGGCGGAGAACAGCACATAGCCCCGGCCGAAGCGCTGGGCCAGGATCAGCGGTGCATCTGTGCCGCGCGCCGACAACAGAACGCCGCCGGAAGGCTTAGCGCGATAATTACGCGTGATTTTCATGAGTGGCAGATTGGTGAAACCGAGCAATGCCGCCATAGCGGGATGATGCCGGCCCGCGTCCGTGATGACTCCGTCCACCGCGTACGGAGCCGCCGCCGTACTCACGGCATCCACGCCCAGGAAAACCGGCAATAATTTCTCGATGGCCGTCCCCGCGTAGTGATCCAGCGGCCTCAGCCCGCCCTCGATGCCCAGTCCACCGCCGCGCACCGCCACAAAATCGTAAAGCGCGTCCAGGTCCTCGGTCCGCAAATAACCCTGCGGCAGATCGCCCAAGATCACGACATCGTAACGGAACAGTTCTTCGCGTGTGGCCGGAAAGACTGGAATTATCTCTTTTTTCATGGCATTCGGGACGATATCGAACCTCAAGTCCGCGACCACGTCGGTGTCGGAATCCAGGGATGCCCGTAGAAAACGCGTGGTCCAACGCAGCGAGGATTCGATGTAAAGGACCCGCAGCGGCTCACGATCCGCCACCCGCACACTGAAGCCAGCCGCGTTGTTATCGTGCGAGAATTCAGCCGGCCCGCTGGGAACGGCGATGCTCAAGCTGTAATTCATCCACCCGGGAGTATCCGCCGTGATTTCCAGCGCTATCGTCTGGCGGGACTCGTCCTTGATCTGCACCTTGCGCGCCATCAACGGTTCCCCGTTGCGCTCCACAACAACGGTTGCCTCATGGCCGCCGAACCCCCTCTGTCCAATAACCGCAGAGACCGGGACCTGGTCCCCGGCGGCAGCGGCGGATGGGGCCGAGACGTCGAGAAAAAAGATATCCGGTGGCCCCTCGCTCTTGCCAATGCCAATGACGTTAATCGGGACCCGGCTGCCGGAACCGCGCAAAAATTCAATCGGATCCTCTCCGCGCGTGGCCGCCCCGTCCGTGATCAGCAGCGCCAGGTCCGGTTTCCCGGGATCTTCGTTGATCCTGCGCAGGACTCCGGCTATATCGGTTCCCCGGCCGGCCGGGGCAATTTTGTCCAGCCCGTCAACTTTTTCGACCTGCTCGGCAAACATAAAAATTCGCGATTCGCCGCCCTTCAGCCCCGAACCTGCCTGGCGAGTTACAATCTCTTTCGCCGTGTCAAAGCGTGTTTGCCCATCCGGCCCGTCGGCGACCAGCATGCTTCGCGAGCGGTCGACATAAACAGACACCTTGCGCGCCAACGGGATTCCCCCTGAATCCAACAGCACCGGGCCCAGTAGAATTCCGGCCAACAGCAGCATGGCGAACAGGCGTAGTAGTTTCAACGGCCAGGAAATGGCGGCTGGCAGGCGCTTGCGCAGCGTCCAATAGCCGACAAACACAACTGCCAAAACCGCCAGGACCTCGAGCGTAAACAACAAGTGCCCCGGATAGTGCCTCAGCGAAAACATCATGGCCGGGCCTCCTCGCTCACGCGCTTGAAGAAATCGTCCTCGGCATCCCGGTACGGAACGGACGGCCGTTCGCGATTTTCGGCCTTCTGTTTGGCCTGCTCCTTGAGCAAGGGAGTCATCAGAAACTGCGAAACCAGCTCATCCAGCGTCCTTGAGGTCAAGCCGCTGCCCACGCCTTCATCCGGCGGATCGCCCTCGGAGCCACGCTTGTCCATGCCACCAGCGGACCCCAGCCCGCGCCCGAGCCCCTCCTTGCCCTCCTTGCCCTCATCCTTCTCTTTTTTACCAGGCGAAGGTTTTTTTGCGCTGCCGCCGCCCTCGCCGGGGGATGGTTTTTCCGACTTGCGCAGCGAATCAGCAGCGGCTTTCGCCGCCTTGGCAAGCGACTGGCCCTGTTCGTCCGAATCCGTCTCCAGGTGCTCGGCTATTTTTTCCAATCGCTCCGCGGTCTCCTTGGCCCCCATGGGCTTTTTGCCGGCGTCCGGTTTTCCTCCCGCGCCCGGTTTCTCGCCCTCGTCCTGATTGTCTCCCTCACCCGGATCTTCGCCCTTGCCGGGTTTTTCGCCTGCGGCCTGTTTTTCTCCCGCCGCCGCCTCGGCGCGTTTTTTCTCAAAATCGGCCCGCAATGCCTCCAGGTCCTTCAAGGCCTTCTCGACCACGTGCCCGCCCTTCTTCCCGGCCAGGTCACCCGCCTTTTCAACCGCTTCGGCCAGCAATTCCACGGCCTTTTGTGCGTTTTCTTGCGCCTTGGCAAGTTGCGGAATTTCCTCATCCGCCGCCTCCGGTTGACCGAGCGCATCCACGGCGCCTTGCATGGCCTCCCGGGTCTTATCCAACAAATCCCCGATTTCCCGCAGGGGCGCCGCCGCCTTTTGCGCGGCCGCCTGCTTGTCAATTTTTCGAGCCAGGTCCTCTGCGTCTTGCGTCATTTTTTCCTGCCGTTCCTTGAGATTCTGGGCATTCTGCCCGGGCGTCAGTTCGTTTTTATTTTGCGGTTCGGTCCCGGCAGGCTGCGGCGCTCCGGCGGGCTTCTTCGGCAGCGGCTTGACTGCGGCCATGTCCTTCCGGATATTCTCCTGCTCCTCCTGCATCCGACCTATCTCGTCGGCGAGACTGGCCATGAACTGATCGGCTTTCTTTTTCTCATCGGGCGCAAAACGTGAAGCCGATTTTATGGCGATTTCTTCCAGCTTTTCCCCGGTCTTGGCTCCGGAAACGCTCGCGCCGCCGCTTTCCATCTTAGCCACCGAATAATCGTAGGATTCCAGGAGCGCGGCCAGGGCGGCGCGCTCGAACCGGAAAGCTTTCGGCGCCGCGCCCGCCGCCAGCTCGGCCGCCGCTTGCTCCATCAAGGGTATCGATTTTTCCATGGCCGCAATGGCCTTGGGCGACATCTTCTTGGCCCGCATGGTGACGACCGCAGCCATAGCCTTAGCGCGCACTTTGAGCTGCGCCTCGCCAACCTTACTCATCCCGGCCCGAGCGCCAGCTATTTCATCGGAGGGTTCAATGAACGGCCAGGTGTTGCGCAACACCGCGCGCTGGGCGGCGATGATGTCGGTTTTGACGACGGCGGCGCCTCCGCCGGCCTCGCCGCCCAGCATGGCGTATTCCTGGTTCAGAAACTGAATCATGATGAACATCAGTTCCGACGCCGCACGTTTGCAGGCCCCTTTTTGCTCCTTGGCCAGGGTGTCGTTATCCAGCGCCTCAATACTATAGAGTATCTGGGCGCCGGGTTTGAGGTTCATGTTTTCCATCTGGAACAGATATTCCGCATGCAGCACTTTTTTCCCAGCGGCATCGAAATCCACGAATTGTTCATCCTGGTCGTCAATCGCGTAGCGCAAACGGATCATGGAAAAACCATAGTCGTCCTCGACCTTAAACACCACGGGCACTTCCGCCACCACGGTCGCGCGGATATTATCGGTGGGCAACTCGAGCTTGATGGTCGGCGGTTTATCCGGCAGTGGTTTCACCACATACCATATCGGAGACTGGCCGGCAACGCCCTTGACGTCCTCCAGCGTGATCCGGTAACGCAAGGGCTCCTGCACACGTAGCGTGAAGCGGAAGCGGTCAGCCCCACTCGGCTTGAGCACAATGGGCTCACCTGTCTCGAATTGCACCCGCGCCTTAGACAACGGGCGGTCGACAGACACCTCCACATCTACCTCTGTGCCGGCCGGCGCCGTGATATCCCCAGAAGCCGCCTTCAGTTGGCGCTGGTCGAGCCCGGTATAGGCCGGAAAACGATAGGTCATGGCGAATTCTACGATTTCGGGGACCCGGATGATTTCCACCGTGTAAACTGGGGTTTCATCCCGCGCCACTTTCACCCGGTACTGGAAATCCTCGCTCACATTCGGAAAAATCTTGATGCGCACATCGGATTTCGTCCCGGGCAGGATTTCTTCGCGCCAGTAGCGCGCGCCGCTCGGGCGGACTTTCAGGATCGCCGGCCGGCCGCCCAGGCCGGCCGCGCGCACGGTCACCGCAAGCTGCTCCCCTTTCAACAAACGCGCATCGCCGGGCGCCACCCGAATATCGATCCCTGCTACGGGCAACGGATTGCCCCAGCCGGGCAGCAGCAGGCGCAGGGCATAGGTTTTCGAGAAATCCGGAAATTGCAGGAATGAAAACAAGATCAAGGCCAACGGCAAGAGCAGCAGCAGGGCGGCGGCGACGGCTTCGGTCCAGCGCACCAGGCGGCGGGACTTGACTTCCGGCATTTTCCCGTGGGCATCCCCGACCATGCCCTCTATGAATACTTCCGGCGTTTCGGCGCGACCTTGTTCCAGCACGGGGTCAGCAAACTGGACGGCGCCCATGAGGCTCTGGTCCATATCCGCATAACGGCTTTCGACCAGGCGAGCCGTGCGTTCCAGGCCGCCGCAGCGGCGGACAGACTGCGCGATCCAGCGCCATCCGAGCAGGAAGAGCAACGCATAATATGCGACCGCGATCACGAGGCGCGTCGCCAGGGACCAGTGTAAGAAATGGTCACAGGCGGCAATCACACCGAGCGCCGCGCTAATAACCAGCAAGGTCAAGCCCGTGCCACGCGCGAACTGAATCGCCCGCCGCAGGTTGTGAATTCGCCGCAACCGAAGCTGGATTTCGTCGTATTGTTGTTTGTATTTGCTTTTCACATCAGATTAGCGTTTCATCCGGTTTGCCAAAAACAATTCCCCGGCCAGCAGGGCCAGGGTCAGAAAACCCAGCAGGCGCCACAAGGGCAGCTTGCCTTCCAGCGATTCGCCGGTGCGGGTCACTTCGCGCGCCTGCCCCGCAATTCGGCAGCGCGACCGCAACAGGTCTTCCGCCTCGCTCTCGGAAAAAGACTGTAAATCGCTTTCCTCTGGCGGAACGTTGACGGCCAGCAGAGGCCGGCCGCTCGCGTCGCGGTAGAATCCCGCTTCTTCGGCCTCCAGTAATGCTTCGTTAGCACTGGCCTCGGCCGGCAGGACCTTCGCCCTGCCCGAAGGCGTTATAACCTTGAGCGACTGCTCACCCGGCGCCACGGCCAAGCGGATACGATCGCCAGTGCGCCGCGGCAGGGCCGAGGCCGGAATACCCGATCGCAGGGACGCGGCCAGGAAGGGAAGCAGCAACGATGTCTTGACAAAATCGGACATCTCGGCATCCGCCGATGTGTTGATCATGACGCTTTGGCCGGCGCCGCATTCCAGCGCGGCCACGAGCGGCACACCGCCTTCGAGCCAGCCTGACACACGGGCTGCCGGCGCCGGTTTCACGGCAAAAGCGCCGTAGGACATGAATTCGGAACTTGGACTGTCGGCGAGATCTTTAGTGAATCTTCCCTCCGAGTCCACGCCGGCCAGGCGCCGGTCCTTACGTTCGTACGAGAGCGGTTGCAAAGGCAGGAGCCCGTCTTGAAAAAGCTTTCCGGCAACCTGGACATCCAGCTCGGCATTGAGAAATACGAGAACCACCCCGCCGCCGTCCAGCAGGGCCTTAAACGCGGCTGCGAGCTCCGGCGCCGGCCCTTTCAGTCCCTGGAAAATCACCAACGGATAGGCCGGGAGGCCGCCGGGCACCGAAGCCCGCCCATCGGCCGCACGCGAAATCATGCGTTCTGCCAAACCTTCGGCCCTGGTCGTCTCGACTTCGTAAACCCGACCGCCCGGCGCAAGCCCCAGGCTTTCGATCGCTTTGCTGATGAAAAACGCGCCGCCGGAGACGTTCTCGACGACAAGCACCCGCGGCGCGGCCTTGCCTTCGGCAGGCAGTATCAGCCTGAAATGGTTATCCGCTGCCAAGTTGTCCTCCGTTTCCATAACAACGTCCACGGGCAGGGCGCCGTCGAGCCCTTCCGGTCGACGCACCGGCAACTCAAACGCTTGCGACGAATGCGCCGCGAGCGCCAGGTTAGTACGGCCAAGTGACACGGCCTGGTAGCGGGCGTCTAGCGTTGCCCGCGTCTCGGCGTCGGAATAGTTGGCGAGCCGGACGCGAATTGTCGAGCCTTGAGCGTTGCGTGAGCTGACGGCCTCAACCAGCGCCTGGTTGGGCCGGTCTTCGGGCCCGGCTTTCAGGGCCCGAACAAAGTCCAGTTCGCAATCTTTCCCCAGTTGCGCCGGCCCCAGCCGACCCCAAAAAATTTTCTGGAGATCGGAAATAAAATACAGACCCTTTTGCATACCGGGTCCCACGGCCTGCGCCGCATCGGCCACGTGGGCCAGGACGTTGACGGGGTCGGCCGCCAACGGCAAGACCTCCATCCGGCGCACCTGTTCCACCGCAGCGCCACGGTCGAGCCCGATGGCGCTGCCGGATTTACCGGTCAGGGAGATGATGCTGGCCCGGTCGGCATGCCCCATGCGATTAAGCAGGGCCACGGCCTGCGAGACAGCGTCCGCGAAACAGGAGCTCCGGCCTTGTCCATACTCCATACTAAGCGTGTCGTCCAGCACTAGAACCAGGTGCTGTGGTCCGGCGCCGCCGCCGGTCAGGCAAGGCTGGGCGAACATCAGCACGATCAGGGCCAGAATGGCGATGCGCAGGAGCAGCAGTAAGATATCCTTCAACCGCCGCCAGTTGCGCTGGTCCACCCGCGTGGCCACCAGGAAGCGCAGCATTGGAAAACGGACCACCTTGGCGCGCGGCCGCAGGAAAAGATGGGCGATGATCGGCAAGATCGCCACCGCCAAGCCGGCTAGAAAAAGCGGATATAGAAACATGCTCACATTATGCTCCGTCTCGGTTCACAAAAGATTCCGGCGGCGTTCCAGGTAGGTTAGCAAAGCCCGATCCAACGGCGTGCTCGTGCTCAAACCGCAAAAATCAATTTCGGCCCGGCCACACGCCTGGCGATAGTTCTCCACGAACGCCGCCACCCTGGCCGTGTACTCGTCGCGCACTGAGTCCGGGAAAACACGCAACCGCGTATCCGACTCCGAATCGTGGAACTCGGTCATGTCGCTGAAATTTAGATGCAGCTCGCTGTCGTCCAGCACCTGAAAAACAATCACATCGTGTTTCATGTGGCGCAGATGCGCAAGCCCCCGGGTCACTTCGTCCGGATCGTTGACCAGGTCGGAGATCAGGATCATGATTCCACGGCGCGTGATGCTATCCGCCACCTGGTGCAAAACGGATGGAATATCTGTTTTCAATTCCGGCGTGATATGGCTGAGCGCCAGCAGGATCGGGTGCAGCTGGTTGCCCTGGGACTTGGCCGGGATGCGCACGCGGATGCGTTCGTTAAAGAGCACCAGCCCCACCCCGTCATTCTGCAACAGCATCAGGTAGGTCAGGGCCGCAGCCAGGTAACAGGCATAATCTATCTTGCGCACGGCGCCGGAGCCGTAGTCCATGGACGCGCTGATATCGACCAGCAGGTGGCACTGGACATTGGTCTCCTGGCGAAAGCGCTTGATATTGAGGTGGTCGGTCCGCGCGTAGGCCTTCCAGTCGATGAACTTGATCTCGTCACCCTGGATGTACGGGCGGTGATCTGAATATTCAACGCTCAACCCGTAGAAAGGGCTCTTGTGCAAACCTTGAAAAAAACCCTGGACGGCGAAGCGCGAAATCAGCTCCATATTCCGGATCTTGGCAAGCGTCACCGGATCGAGATAACGACGCGCATCGCTCTTAGTCCGCAGGCTCATCAGTCTTCTCCACCAAGTGCTTCATAATCGCCTCGACATCCACATTCTCGGCCTGCGCATTGAAATTCGTGATCAGACGGTGGCGCATGACCGACGGCAGGATCGCCCGAATATCGGCGAAAGACACGTTGTACCGACCCTGCAGCAGGGCGCGCGCCCGGCCGCCAAGCACTAGGTACTGGGGCGCCCGGGGTCCGCAACCCCAGCGGATATATTTCTCGGTCATTTCAGCGGCCATCTTGTCGCCGGGCCTGCTGGCCCGCGCCAGGTGCACCGCATATTTCAACACAGGCTGCGGGACGGGGACCTGCCGGACAATATCCTGGAAGCGCAGGATATCTGCCCCGGTAAGGACGGGCGCAACAACCGGCAGCGCAATGCCAGTTGTACTCTCAACGATGCGGTACTCCTCTTCCAATCCCGGATAGTCAACCTTGATCAGGAACATGAACCGGTCCAGCTGCGCTTCCGGCAGGGGATAAGTGCCTTCCTGTTCGATGGGGTTTTGGGTGGCCAACACGAAAAACGGGCTCGGCAGGTCGTAGGTCTTGCCACCGGCAGTCACCTGGTGCTCCTGCATGGCCTGCAGCAGCGCCGCCTGTGTTTTCGGCGGGGTGCGGTTGATTTCATCAGCCAGCACGATATTGGCAAAGATCGGCCCCTGGATGAAGCGGAAAACCCGCTGGCCGGTGCTCTTGACTTCCTCGATAATCTCCGTGCCCGTGATGTCGGAAGGCATCAGGTCCGGCGTAAACTGGACCCGACTGAAACTCAGGTCCAGGGCCCGGGATAGCGAGCTGACCAGCAGCGTCTTGGCCAGGCCGGGCACACCCATTAACAGGGCGTGACCACGGGCAAGGATAGCAATCAGCACCTCCTCGACGACGGCCTGCTGTCCGACAATGCTCCGGCCAACCTCCTTGCGTAATTGTTCGATCCCATCGCGCAGTTTTTTGATTTCCTGTTCGTCGATTTTCATTTCCTGCATGTTATGTTTCTCCTTCACTGAATACAGCAGGCGTAAAGCCTGCTCTACCTAATGCATGCCATAGGCTGATCCGCCTAAGACGTAAAACGCCTATACATCGGGTCAATTTGTTGCTATTTTCAGGCCGGCTTGGACTCCTCCCCGCGCAATTTACCCTGCTGAGTCAAGGCGAAGACCACCACATTCACGCCCATCTTCATCGCCTGCTGAAAAGATCCGGCGCCGAACCAGGCGTCACTCAGGGTGGACCAACCGCAGTGAATATCGCCCGGCGTCAGGACTATGGCCAGTCGCCCGTCTAGGTAGAGGCCGTGTGTGCCGTGATCTTTGCCCTGGAAAAAAGGCGTGGCGCCCAGTTTAAAATAACAGTTATTGATCGGGTGATCGTCGGGTAACAGTTCCATCTTCAGCCCGGGATACATTTTCGGCACCAAGGCCAGCATGGCTTGGAAGAAAAAGTCGCCTGAATTACCTTCGACACAATCGTCCGCGAAAAGAAATCCTCCGCAATCGAGGAATTCCTTCAGGTTTCGGCGTTCATTGCCCGGCAGTTCGAAAGCGCGATTGTCGGTCATGAACAGGAACGGGAATCGTAAGACTTCGGCGCGATTCGCCAGGTCCGGAGCATAGGTAAAAGGGGGTGGATAACCTTTCGGGGGCTTCGTGGGCATGTGGATCTTGACCACTTTTTTCAGGTTATTCAGGAAATTTTCATCGCAACTGGGATCTCCATCCCACTGGGTCCTGCTGCGGGTCAGGTCACGGAACATAAGACGGGAAAAAACGAAATCATAGTCGTCTGGATTTGCGCTCGCGTCCACCACCGGAGCGGCATGCGTAAGCTCCAACCCCGCCCGGCATAACGCCAACCCTCCCAGCCCAAGCCCCAGCCGTCTGAAAAAGGCTCGCCGTGAAAGATCCTCCGGCTTGCCGCCGGATGCCGCCATTCCATGCCAGTCCATTATTTCTACACGCTTTCCTGCCGCAGTCACACCTCAAAATTGATTCCAAGCAATATTTGCGGCGCTCCGCTTAATCCATCGGTTTTTCGTGTGCCATGTGTATATTAGAATAATACGTTTCAAACGAACGAACAAGGACATATCTGAAATATTCTAAAGACTCTCTCCACCAAAGTCCTTCCGTTCTTCATTTCTTGCCCGAGCAAGTCGCGCCAAGGACTAAAGCAAAAAAAATCTCGTTTTCCTGAACTTCTTATGCTAAATAACAAAGAACGAATGACCTGGCTGTTTTATTGTTTTTTAAAAGGAGAAATATCTTTATGAAACTGGGCGCATTCACTACTTTTATGCCGGAGTACACTTTTGCTGAAGCCTGCCGTTTGCTCAAGGGCCTGGGCTATGACGGCGTCCAGCCGCGTATTGTCCTTAAGGAATCGGCCGGCTTCGATCCTTCCCAACCGTTCGGCCCGTGGGGCAACAATAAGAGCAGCCTGACCGAGGAAGCCTTTTGCGCCGACCCCCTGGGCGCGCTCAAGCCCGCCCGGGACAGCGGCCTGGAGATCACCTCGGTGGCTAGTTACACCTCGACCGACAACATGGAACGCGCCGTAAAAATGGTCACGGCCTGCGGCAAAGCCGGCATCAGGAATGTTCGCGTAGGATCCCGTGCCATGCCTCGCGAAGACCGTTTTGACATCAACGCCTATCTCGACGGCTGCCGGAGCGAATACCGGGAGCTGGTCCAGGAAGCTAAAAAAGTTGGCGTGCGCCCCTGCCTGGAACTGCATATGGGTAACGTCTATCCGAGCGCCTCCGGCGCAATGGCGCTGCTGCGAGGATTTGAACCGGACGAAGTCGGGATCCTTTACGATCCGGGCAACATGATATACGAAGGCTGGGAAACGCCCAAGGTGGCCTTGAATGTCATCGGACCCTACTTGGCGGAATTGCATGTCAAGAACTCCAAATGGGTGCCAGGCACCGTCGAAAACGGCATCACCCGCTGGCATGCCGAGGCGGCTGACCTCGAAAACGGCTGCGTGAACTGGGCCGAAATTATCGATCGCCTTAAAATACACCAATATAAAGGCTGGCTGGTCGAAGAAGGCCACACACCCGGCCGCGATACTTACCAGCGCTTGAAAATGGCCTGCGAGTTGCTGAAGAAGCTGATGTAGCAACGCGGCGACTTTGACGAAAAATCCACCCCTGCCCCTCCAGGGAGGGGAACTTCATGGCTCAACAGGACACCACCCATGCTCCTGAACGCGCTGGCGGATTTGCTATTCCCGCGGGCCTGTAGTGGCTGCGGCGGCCCGGCTCATGAAGCCGCACACTACTTTTGCTGGGACTGTCTGGCTGGTCTGGACGTGATTCGCCAGCCTTTTTGCCTGCTCTGCGGGGATCCGGCTGACGGCGACCTGGAAGGCGATTATCTCTGCTCCACCTGCCTGTCCCACCCCCCGGCTTTCGACTTGGCTCGTTCCGCGCTCCGTTACCGGGGCATCCTGCAAAACGCGCTCCAGGACTTTAAATATAACGACGCCACCTGGCTCCGCCGGGATTTAGGCATGTTCCTGGCAGCCTGTTACCAAGTCCACTATTCGGCACTATCGATCGATTTGCTGCTTTATGTGCCCCTGTTCCCGGCCAAGGAACGAGAACGCTCCTATAACCAGGCTGGCCTGCTGGCGCACGAGCTCAGCGCCCAGATCGACGGACCGCCCGTCAAAAACCTGCTGGTCAAGCTGCGGCCAACCCCGACACAAACACATTTGACAGCCGGCGCCCGACGCGCTAACGTAATGGACACTTTTGTCATCAGGAAGAAAAAAAACGTTGTTGGCCGCCGCATTCTGCTGGTGGACGATGTTATGACCACCGGCGCCACCGTGCATGAATGCGCACGCATGCTCAAGGAGGCCGGAGCCGACAAAGTCTACGTGCTGACCGTGGCCAGGGGATAAGTTATGCGTTTATTCAGCCGAAAAACATATACAGCCATCAAGGTCCATAAGAAAGACCTGCCCGGCGGTCTGTGGGTTAAATGTCCCGAATGTCATGGAATCGTGTACAAGCACGAAATCGAGTCGTGCCAAGGGGTTTGCCCTAAATGCTCTCATCATTTTCAGATCACCTGGCAGGAACGGGTGGCACTGCTGACCGAAGAAGGCTCTTTCGTCGAGTGGGACGCCGATCTCTCCAGCACCGATCCGCTTAAATTCCAGGGGCAGGTTACCTATGCGGCCAAACTGGTAGAGAGCCGTAAGAAAAGCGGCATGACGGACGCCATTGTCTGCGGTAAAGGCCAAATGGGCCCATTCGCCGTGGCCTTAGGGATCATGGATTTCCGCTTTCTCGGCGGCAGCATGGGCTCCGTTGTGGGCGAAAAGGTCACCCGCCTGATCGAGAAGGCCACGGCCGGATCGCTGCCGGCGGTCATTATCTCGGCCACCGGCGGCGCGCGCATGTACGAGGGCCTGTTCAGTCTGATGCAGATGGCCAAGACCAGCGCGGCCCTGGCCCGCCATGCAACCGCCGCTTTGCCATTCATATCCGTCCTCACCCACCCCTCGACGGCCGGAGTCATGGCCAGCTACGCCAGCCTGGGGGATGTCATCATCGCGGAACCGCGCGCCCTGATCGGGTTCGCCGGGCCGCGCGTGATTAAAGAAACCACCCGCGAAGATGTTCCCCCGGGATTCCAACGCTCCGATTTCATGATGAAACACGGACTGGTTGACACCATCGTGATGCGGAAGGACATGAAGGACACCCTCATCCGCCTGATCGGCTACATGAGCCGCGGTGCACCGGCCACAAAGCCGGCAGTTGATGCCTCTGCAACCAAAGAAAAAATCATTGAGTAGATTCCATCTTATCGCGGGAAACTTTTTCTGAACTAGGTCCCGATCAAGCTGCGCGCATCGGGACAATTTTATCCCAAGGTAGGGCGAACCCTCCGAGTGAGCCGTGCAGTACCGGACGGCTCGGCAAGTCCCGCTTACCGGAGATCGGGACGTCCCACCTCTTTGGAATTACGATACATTAAATGAGGTCGCAGGAACGGCAACTGAAACTAACTCTACGGCTGTCGTCCCCTACCCATTTTCAAATGCCTAATATCCAAGTTTAAGTTATGACAGATCCCTCGCTCACCGACACCTTGGCCCGCTTGTATCGCCTGCAAGCCTCCGGTATCAAGTTCGGGCTGGAAACGACCAGCAATATTCTCGCGCGACTGGGAAACCCGGAGCAAGGGTTACAATGTATTCACGTGGCCGGCACCAACGGCAAGGGCTCGGTCTGCGCCATGCTGGATGCCGTCCTGCGCGCCGCTGGACTGAAGACCGCGCTCTACAGCTCCCCTCACCTGCTCCGCTTCAACGAGCGTATTCGTGTCAACGGCCAATGCATAGCGGACGCCGAACTGAGCGCTCTGATCCGGCGGGTCGAGACCTGCGCCCGCGACACGGCCGCCCAGCCCGGTGGACGGGAAGTGACTTTTTTCGAATTCACCACCGCGCTGGCCTTCGAGTATTTCCACCGGCAGGGCGCGGAAATAGTGGTTCTGGAAACTGGGATGGGCGGACGGCTGGACGCCACCAACGTGATTACGCCGCTGATCTCGGTCATCACCGGTATCAGCCTGGAGCATACCGCATTCCTGGGTCCCGACCTGCCCAGCATCGCCCGCGAAAAAGGCGGGATCATCAAGCCGGGGATTCCGGTGATTGTCGGGCCGATGCCGGATGCAGCCCTGGCAGAAATCCGACGTTTGGCACTTGAAAAACGGGCGCGCCTGGTGCAGGCGGAACAGGCAGTATCAGTCAGACGGCTCAGCCATAATCTTGCCGGTCAAAAACTCAAAATCGAATCGACATCCGCCACCTACGGGGCGCTGACCCTGCCCCTGGCCGGCGCGTACCAGGTCGGGAACACAGCCATCGCCATGGCCACGCTGGAGGAACTGGCCGCTCAATCCGGGTTAGAACTGCCGGAACGCGCGGTCAAGGCCGGCCTGGCAAGCGTGCGCTGGCCGGGCCGTTTTCAGGTCCTGGCACAAGACCCGCCCCTGATCATTGATGGCGCGCACAATCCATCCGGCGCCGAAGCCCTGGCTCAATCGCTTCGCGAGCTATTGCCGGAACAACCGCTCGGACTGGTGCTGGGAATATGCGCGGACAAGGATCTTGACCGATTCCTCGCGCCTTTCGACGGACTGGTCAAACGCTGTTGGGCGGTGCCCATCAAAAGCGAGCGCAGCCGTCCGCCGGCAGAGATCGCGGCTATGGCCGAATGCCTGGGCTGGCCGGTCGCAACGGCAACGTTAGCACGCGCCTTGGAAACGGCAATGGTCTGGGCTAAACAAAACCGCGGCACAGTCTGTGTGACAGGATCGCTCTTCCTGGCGGGCGAGGCGTTGGAAATCAAACTGGGCACTGATCTCTTCGCAACAACGCCAACTTGAAACCTTCCGCAAGGCCATGCCCCCCGCGTCTGTTTGTCAGAAACGCAGCCTGCCGAACAGCGCCGGCTGATGGCTGCCGCCCGGCGTGGGCGCCCACTGCGTGGTTTCCTTGTTTTGCGGACGGTTCCGCTGCACATTGAAGCCGATGCATGATCCCTTGGCAGGCGGGCCGGCCAACCCCAATGTCGTCCAAGGAATCGCCAGCTCAACCGTCCACGCGCCTTCTTCCTTGCCAACGGCCGACGCAAACTCGCCGTTCCACGCTGGGTCCTTACCGATGCCATCGTAAATCGTGCCGGCCGCGTTAACGATGATCTGATAATAATCACGCTGGCTCATGGTGCTGTCGATAAAAACTTCTATGCCATCGTCATCCCAGACATCCCCGTCACGCTGCACCGCGCTCAGGACCATGCCCCCCGAGTTCGTTTCCACACATCGCGCTGTGACGTACAGGTTCTGTGCGTCATACCGCACCCACATCCCGGCCGGAACGGCAGAGGCGCCGGTTAGGTCATTGCGAAGCATGCGTTGCACTGCAGGCTCATGCGCCCACGCCTTGTCGCCGGCCAATATCCCGTCGATGACGGGCGGCGCCGCCAGCGGCGCACAGACGAGTTCCGGTCTGTGTTCTTTAAGGTAAGAGGTCACGTCGAAAAGACGTCCCATCGGCACCCGGTTTAACATCGTCGGGCGCCCGGCTCGCTCCACGCTCACCAGTGCCACCGGAACCGGATAGGGCGTCCGCGGCCCGTCCGGAACAGGATCGAGACGCAGGTTGATCGTCGCCAACGTTCCGGGTCCATTTGAGGCCGTGCCGGCCGCGGACTGGGCCGTCCACGGACACCCGGGCGGAAAGCTCCAGTCGACGCTCAGGACCAGCGGATCGGGAAAAGGATTCGTCACCGTCAGGCTGATCTCTTTTGAAAGCCCCGCTAGCGGCTCATCCAGCTTCACCCGCAGCGCCTGGATCTCGGCGGCAAGCGCCATCTGCCCCTTGAGATCGAGCTCCGTTCGGACAGAGCCAGCATGGATTCCATCCAGGGACAGGTGCACGATCCTGGGCCCCGCATCCGTCATGCTGACCCGCGTGACGTGGTCGAATTCACCCCACTCCGCCCCGCGCAGGGGGCTGCTGCCACCGGTGGTGCCGAGCACGTAATAGTCGGCCCCTTGGCGCCGGTATTTAACGTAGTTGTGGTAGTGCCCCGTAAACACCGTGTGCGGACGTCCTGCCAAGGAGCGCATGATCTCGCCGAAGCCTGTGGGGCTGCCCTCCTTGATATTCTTCCGTGCGGTCTTGATCCCGCCTTCTTCTTGGAGCCAGAGCGGCTGGTGCATCAGCACAAACGTCCAGCGCACATCCTTATGCCCAGCCAGGACATCCTTCACGTCCGCCACCTGCCGCGCGCTTAAACCTGTTTTTCCCGCAGCCTCCCCCGGCGCCGACCCGTCCTGGGAATCCAGCACAACGAATAAGACGTCCTGGTACATGAACCAATAATGCGTCGGCCCGAATCGCTCTTTCCAGTATTGTAACTGCATCGCGTTGGACAGGTCATGATTTCCCGGAACGAGAAAAAACGGCAGGTTCATCTCCTTGATGGAAACCAGCACTTCCTCCCACTGGTCAGCGATTTGCGTTTTATCCTGCGTATACCCCGCGATCAAATCGCCAACATTGATCACGAAATCGGGCTGCAAATCGGCAACCTTACGCATCGCTGACTCAAACACGCCAGCCCGGCATCCGCCGCTCCGGTCGGAGACCACGATAAAATCAAAGCCCCGGGCGCCATGGCCCAACTCGGGACCAACCCAGGGTTTGGTTGCAGCCGTCATCGCCTGATGCACAAACACACCCCGGCCACATGCCGAAAAACACGCCAGAACCGCCACCACAAGCACTGATTTAAGCACACGCATCATGTTGATCTCCTCCGGCGGACCCAGTCCCGCACTTTATTTTTTTTATCGTAACTACTCAGGTTGTCATCCTGAGCGTAGCGAAGGATCTCATGTTTGTTGGCAGACAGATGAGATTTCTCGCTACGCTCGAAATGACAATCTTGGCTTATCCGGGTTTTTTCAGGCAACCTGAGTAGTTACGAATTAACTGCGAAATTCGCGGATCGCACGGATAAGCTTGGCAGGAAAAGTGCGTTTTGCCAGCCATTTTTTCAACTGCGGCGCAAGGTCACGGGGAGGGGCTAAAGACCATCATGTTTTTTTTTCACACCGCAACCAGCATCCCATGCCCTGGGGAATTGACAAAGGGATGGTGCAACCATGCCCCACGCCAGACTGGGAGACCAAGACGCGGTCTGCCATCACGTCAAGCACGGATCGGTATTGGGTGTCGGCCACCCGCAGCTCGGTCAAGCACGCGGGGCCGGGGTTGATCAGATAGTAGTAGTCCACATCTCCCGTCTGGCGGCGGAAGGCCAGCACGTCGGCACACGTCCATGCGCTCGTCCGTCCGGCCATGACGGTGTCCACCAGCAGCCGTTCGTAGGCCACCTGCCCAGGCACAACGCACTGGCTGCACACCTCAAAGGCCAGGCACACCGCGCGCCCGGCGCCAAGCCTATGTTGCAACACTGCCGCACGTCCGTCGGCAAAGGTCGCCTGCACTGTCGCCGCCGTCGCCACCCATTCGCCGAAGATGCCCTGAACAGGCAGGGCGCCGACCGCCATCGGCTCATGAAAGGTCTGAAACATGTCCGTGAGCTGCGCACCCAACAACCGGTCGTACTCACCGCCCGCGCCCTCGGTGCGCACACGCCCGTATTCATCGTAAAGACCAAAGGGCATATCGACCACCAAGGTACCCCCCTGCTCCACGTACGCAGCCAGCGCCGCCATCGCAGCGTGTGAAACCAGGGGCATACCCGGCACAATCAGCACCGGATAGACGGCCACCGCACCAGCCAGCAGTTCATCGTCGGTGACGAACTCCCAGGGGATATTAGCGTTCGTCAGACTGCGCGCCGCGCCCATGCGGTGACGCGATGCGGCATCCCGCTGCATGCACTCCGCGTGGTTTAAGCGGCCGCAGGCGCAAAAAGCCTCATTCTCCCAGCTATAGAGCACAGCCGCCAGGCGTTCCGCCCGGGAATCGTACAACTCAGCGCTATGTTGCTGTATGCGTCGGGCAAAGTCGCCGAGCAGGCGCGCGCGCGCCGAGGGTCTGCCCTGCAAGTTGGTCAGCGCATATTCCCCCGCTTCGTACCCGGTCAGGCGGGCGTTCCAGACCCAGAACCCCGCGCCCTGCAATCCGGCAGCCAGGTAGCCGAGTATCATCTGGTAGCGCTCGGCCGCATGCATGTTGAATCCCCGTTGCGCCGCACGGAAGTTCGGCCCGCCGGTGGTTTCGTAGGGAATGGCCCAGGCGCCCTTGGCAAAGTCACGGGTCATGCGAGCCTGCACGTACAGCGGCAGGAAATATTCGTAGTCACCCACCCAGGAGTGCCAGGCCGGATGAATTGAGGACATCAGGCCATCCGCCTTGCTCGCCTGCAAGGCAAAATCCCAGGTCCGTGCCGCGGCGTTATCCAGCACGCCATGGATACCAGTCAGCACCGGATGGCGCTCATCGACGCGCATCATAGCGCGCTCGCACGTTGTCATCTTCTCCAACAGGAACTCCGTCTGGAAGCGCAGCCAATCGCGCTGGTGGCGGTACTTCTCAAACACATTGCCGGCCCAACTCTCCTGTCCATCCCAGGCAGTCACCCGCTCGTGCCCGTGGGGCATCGATAAGTGCCCGTAGGGCACCTGACTGCCATACCCCCAGGCTCGCTCCAGGCGATCAAGCGTCCCGTACTGCCTCTGCAGCCACGCAACATACTGCGCCCGCAATTGGGGGTCGTGCAGCAAAACCTCGGGGAAGCTTCCGGGTTCTCCGATTCCGACCCACCCTAACAGACAAGGGTGCATGCAGTAACGCCTGACCACGTCCGTGAAGTAGACATCGAGGAGACGGTGATAGGCGTCATCCAGCATACACCGTTGGCGGTCAATCCCGTACGGCGCCTCCCCCATCCAGTCACAAAAGTCCATCTGGTAGTGCGGAAAGACCTGCAAGCCGATCTTTTCGGCCAAGTTGAAAAACAGGTCGCTGATCGCGTAGTCGATATCGCCTTCCCCCCGGTAAGCCGGGGCGTTCCCTGTACGAAAGGCAGAAAATCCGCAGTCCTTGATATCCGTCAGGTAGCGTTCAATATCAGCACGAGTGGTCTCTTCCGTCACAAAGACATACGGCGCCATCGGAAATGGCTTCAACTCCGGGCATGGGTTCTTACGTGGCATGATGCTCTCCTAAATGTGCGGCCAGTTTTGTTCGGAATTCATTTGGCCTCCGCTTTCACATAGATCTCTGGCGGGGCTGCCTTGAAGAACTTTAAAAGGGCTGGGCAAAGCCAGCCTTCGGCATCGAATTGCGGACTGTAGTACCAATTCCCGCTGATGTCCTGCCGCTTCCACTCCAGCTTGTGCGTATAGCCCGGGAATTCCTGCGCTGCGAAAGTCAGGCGAAAGCCTTGATCTGCGTTTGAGATTCCGGCGACAAGTTTGTCAATCATCTGGGGGATGCCAGCCACGAATGGCTCTTGCTTCAGTCCTCGGCCGGGATCGTCGAACACCCAAGTGCCCGCGTGCTTGTAGGGCGCAATGACGAGCAAAGAGTTGGCTGTGGCGGCGACCGGCGCCTGCCGACAGCCGGCCAGCACCACGATTGCTGCAAGCATGAGTACAATTCGCTTCATTGTTCTTCCTCCCAACGCCTCCGCTAACGGGCGGCGGCATACCGTGCCGTTCAGCGGGCTGTGCGCTGCTGTTTCCTGATTTCCTTCAGCATTACCGGCCAGGCATCGTCCGCGTAGAATCGGTGTCCGCCGCCGCCCACAACGAGATGACAACGCTCTTTCGCCCCGTAAGCAGCGTAGATACGCTGCAACTCGCGAAACGCCCGGCGGGTTGCGTTGATGGGAAATATCCCATCCTCCTTTCCCGCGACAATCACGGCGGGCTTGGGAGCGAAGAGGCCCATGACATCGGACATCTCTGCGAACTTGAGCAAGCCGGGAATGTAGTTGTCCATACAGTGTTCGATGGCCATGATTGAGTCCTGGAAGGTGCAGAAATAGCAGGATGGCATGGCGAAGGCGATCCTGGGCAGGAGGGCTGCCGCGAATACGCTGATCGTGCCGCCGCCGGAATTGCCCATCACCCCGATCGATGCCATGTCAGCATCGCCCCGCGCAGCAAGGTAGTCAATGCCGCGGTCGACATCGTAGACCCGTTCACCGAGCAGGGTACGCCCCAGCATCAAAGCATGCATGGTGGCATCGTGGCAGCCATGACTTGCGATTTGTTTTTGCTTCTGCTCACGCCGCTCGCCAAAAGACCGCTGCTCGATGCACAGGGCCGCAATCCCCCGGCGCATGCAACCAAGTCCGAAATCGCGGTCGCCTTCGACCTGGTGCGGCTGGGTCTCATTCTCCCGCTGAACCGCTATGGAGTTGTGCATTCCTGTCGAGTGACCTTGCAGGCAGATGAAGAAGGTATACGGAGGAGCTATGTCCTTGGGTAGGCAAACATAGGCCAGAACGTCGGCATAGGGTTCCGACAAGAATGCGACTTTTTCAATTGTTCCCAAGGGATGCTCGCGCATCCAAAGGCGCCGCGGGCTGAGATCGCACCGCCCTCTCGGCATATCCCCAACCAAGTGCCGCAGCTTGCGACGTAAACGGGGCTGCCACTGCTGCATATCACTGCCGTCAAACTTGAGCTTGGGCTTGATCTGCGACATCAGGTACTTGTGGTTTTCGGTTGGGGACAGGTGCATGATCATCTCCTTTTATTGGCAAACTTTGAAATATTGGGAGCAATAGATTGTATCAATTGGGCGCTATCTGAAGCGGGATCCATCAACTCGAAGTCAGCAAATTCAAAGCCTGGGCCAACCGAGCAGCCGACCAGGACGCCACCACCCATTGATTCAGCGGCTTGCCATGTGCCGGCGGGGACAACTGCGCAAAAGCAATTAGCCTGAGCTGACATCTCTATGCATACCGGCGCCCCGTCAGTGCCATCCCATGTGTAGAGGCGGAGGCCTGCGCCTTGGTACAGGTTCCAGACTTCATCCGAGCGAACCCGGTGAAACCGGCTGAATTCGCCTTGCTTCAGAGAGAAGTAAATGTGGGTAAGGGCAGATCTGCTTTCGCCGGCAGCGGTGGTTACAACTGCACCAGATCGGAATACCTCACGGAATCGACCGCCCTCCGGGTGCTCAATGAGTTCAATTGGCTTCATTTGTATTTTTCGCTGATGTATTAGACGTCAGCCCCGCCCATATCCAAAGGATGCAACCAATGTGCTGGGAGTGCCCGCCCCCACCCGGCCAAATAGCAGGCGTAAAGCCTGCTCTACCCATTTCTGTGCGGCTATTATGGACACCTTTAATAATCAAGCAAAACTAATCTTGCCGAAAAGATACGGATTACCGGCGCCCGAGTCGTATTGCGCGGACCAGGTGTACTGGCGGTTGCGCTGGATGGAGGGATTGGCCGTGATGTTGAAACCCCACACGCCACGCGCCCGCGTCACGCCAAGCTCGGCAAACGGGATGCGGAAGGCCAGGGAATAGCCGCTGGCCCATTCACGATATGCTATCCGCCGGCTCGCTGCGACGGCCACTTGAGGACAATTAAGGATGTCACGGCTGCGCTCAATCGAGAAGCCTGTCCGATAGGCGCGGCCGCCAATGGGCATGACCATGTAACTCTGCACCTCGCGGGCGGGGGTCCCGACAGCGAAGTGGAGCCGCATGACGTACGTCAAGTCCGAGGCGTGCGCGAATTGGAGCCAGCGCGCGCGGCGTTCGCGCGGGTCCACCCCATGCTCTGCGAGCATGACCGTAAGCCAGGCGTCCTCCCGTCGCAGTGAGCAGCGCAGGTCGGCCCGATAGCCGTAGTCGAGCGGCTCAAAGAAGCCGAGAAAATCATCGAGATGATCCTCGCCCGTGCGGAAGCAGTCGTCGTGGTAAAGCCGCATCACGGACGAGCTGCCAGCCAGCGGGCATGCCACCTCGGGTGGGCGCATTCGGTCCAGTTCCAGGCGGACAAAGTCACGCCATGCGCCGCAGGCCGATGCCGGCGGCGTTCCGTGCGCCAGGCCGGCCGCTTGATCGGCCAACCGCAGGGAACGCTGCAACTGCCGCTGGGCGGCAGCGAGCACCGGTCCGCGCAGAAGACGGAAGGCGCGAGCCGTGCGCCGGATTTCGTTATATTCCACATGCGACTGTACGAAAGCCCGGAAGGCGCTGAGGCAGAATGGCCTCTCTCCTACAAGCCGCCGTAAACGTCTGAGTTTACCGATCGCGGTTTGCACGGGCATGCCGCCATACCACAGCTTTGGTTTCTCCGGCAGTTTCACCGCGGCCAGCCGCCGCTCCCGCTCGAGATGCCCAAGCGCACGGTCAATATGCCGTGTAATCGCCAACGGCTTCGGCGCGAAATAGATAGCGTAGGTTTCGATGGCGGATAAAATCTCATGGACCACGTGCATGCCGGACGCGCAATGCGCTTTGATGTAGGGCTCGACTTCGGCACGCCGCACGGCGCCAGGTTCGTCCCGATAGCGCCGCATGGCAGCGGCAGCCGTCCGGCAGCAGCGCCGCATGTGCGCGGCCACAGCGCGAGGCGTAAGGATCGCCGGCGAGCGGCGGGGGTTGACGTAGTCCAAGATATACTGGGTATAGCGTGGCGGCGTGACGTTGTTCCTGACGCTCTTCTGCAGCCAGGAAGAGTCCGTGCGCACGCTTGACCACAGCAAACGGGTCTGATCGTTCAGTTCCGTAGCCGGGTAATAAAAGAACGGTTCCTGCGTCAGTGAGTTCCGTCCGGGGTTCAGCCACCCGTCAAACGCGGAGTCCATACAAAATTGTTGATAGGCAAGAATCAGCGGACGGCTGGCAGCGCTGATCGCCCGGAACAGATGTGCGGCATTCCGATCGCGGCTGCCGGTCGCCATCGCCAGTGCCGCGATCTGTTGACGGCGATCTTTGCGAACGCCACGGATAAAATCGGACATGGCCTCTAAGTGCAGGATATTCAGCCGCCCAAGGGCGGTATCGGCGGCTGCGGAATCGTTGACCTGGTGGAACGAGAACCCGTCACATCCCTTCCGGGCCGCATCCGCCAGCAGGTCCCGCACGAAATCGTAGTCGCTCCACAGGGTGCGCGCCAGGTTGGCGGCGCAGTTGTGGCAGGGTCCGACTTCATACAGGAAGGGAGTGCCGGGCAGGAGCCGCTGCCACTCCCGGACCCGGGTATCGGCGGCCGGGTAGAAATAAGTGTCCTTGGTATCTGCAATCTTGTGACTGACGAGGGTCAGCCCCTGGTAGCCGGCGACGAGCCGGCGCATCCGCGAAGGCAAGTTGAACCCCCACAGCCGGTGCAGGAATACGGGTTTCCGGCGCATGCGGTTGGCCTCGCGGATGGCGGTATCGAGCACAAGGTCCGCATTCGCGCCACAGCTTTCGTAATTGAAGTACAGCCCGCCCAGGTCGGGGCACTGTCGAAAAATCTCGCGGTAGCAGTAACGCTGGTAGGCCCGGATAACGGGATGCTCGAACCCCGCCAGGCGCGTCGCCTCGGATTCCTCGAGCCTGAGGCCGAGGCGGCGGCCCAGCGCGGCCGTAAAGTGCCCGACATAATGCTGGAGAAAGGGAGTCAGCCCATGCCGGCGCGCCAGGGCAAGGACCCGGTTAAGCCGTTCGCGCGTCCGGTTCCTTGCCGCAGCCGCGCCCTCGGCGGCGCTCGGAAAACCCTTGTAATCGAGGATGAATCGGAACGGGTGATAGACCGAATAGATGACAAACCCGTTGAATCCGCGGCGGACGATCTCATCAAAGAAAGCATCCCAGCGCTGCGCTGGTTCGGCGAGCGTCGAATCACCCCGCGTCAAAGAGACTTCCCGTTTATAGAACAGATACTGCATGTGCAGCCGAAGGTAGCAAACCTGGCGTCCGCATGCAACCGCGGGACGGACGGCAACAGCAATTCGTATTATGGTCTTTAGACCCCCGCAACTATGCCGCTGGCGTGGTTGTGCCTCAAGCGCGGCAGAAAACCTCGTGCTTGCCACGCTAAATTCGCGGTAGCGGGTGACTCCTTGGAGGAGCGTGGGGTGGGTTCCTAGAAAATAACAACTAGCTGAATAAGCCCTGGCCCCTTCATTAGGCGGTTTTTCCAGGCGGTTTTTTATTATTGACGGAACCATGCCAGCCATATCATACTTGCCTTCTTTTTAGAAAATATAGGCGTGTTTTCTCGTCATCCGCCGCAGGCCAGGGGAGTACTTGCTTCTAACACATAAGCCTGACCCCGGCCAAGCATGTGCGCAAAGACAAATTTCTGGTGGTCAACGCCCTCCCGGCGCTGATTCGGTTGTTCAAGATCGCGGGCATGGACGAATGCAGCGCTGCATTATTATCACAGGAGACGGCATGGATATTGAAATACTACACAAGGAAAAGGGACTGTTGATCGGGATCAAGGGACGCTTGGACGCGATCATGGCAGTGCAATTCGACCACGCCTTCGACAAGCTAATCCAGGAAGGCGGCAAGAATTTTGTGCTGGATATGAGCGCGCTGGAATACGTCTCCAGCGCCGGCCTGCGCAGCATCCTGAGCGCTTACAAAAAAATCAAGACCGCTGGTGGTAATTTACTGCTGTGTGGACTGGGCGGCATGGTCAAGGAAGTGTTCGAAATTTCCGGGTTCGCATCCATTTTTCAGGTCTGCGACACCCCGGAGGACGCCTTGGCCAAGTTCTAGAGCCAAATACGAATTTGTTATGAAATCACTCCGAAAGCTATTAGGCTACGACGATAAGTTCTACGAACTCCTTGAAGCCAGCGCGCAGGAGGCCCAGACCAGCGTGCAGCTGCTGGTCGAGATGTTGCAGCAAAAAACAAATAATCAATCCTTGGAAGAATTCGCGGCCACCCGCCGCAAAGACAAGCACATCACCGAGGAAATCACGGAACAGCTCTGCAAAACCTTTGTCACACCGCTGGATCGGGACGATATCGAAGCCCTCTCGGTCGCGCTCTATAGGATACCCAAAACCATCGAAAAGTTCAGCAAGAAATACATAATCTGTCACCACCTGATGACCGATATCGATTTTTCACAGCAGGTCAACATTCTTTCCGAAACCACCGCCATGGTCACCAAGATGACCGGGAGCCTGCGGCACCGCCCCTCGCTGCAGTCCGTCAAGCAGCAGAATCACGAACTGCATCACATGGAGGGCGAGGCCGATAAACTGATGTTCACTCTGATCAAGGACCTTTACGACGGCAAACACGATCCCTTGAAAGTGATCGTGGTCATGGACCTCTACGAAACGCTGGAAAAGATCATCGACCGCTGCCGTGACGCCGGCAACGTCATCTTCCAGATCGTGCTTAAATATTCGTAATCCGAACGACTCACGCAGCAGCGAATCGTTCACTCCAACGGATTCTTGCGATATGTTGTTCATCTTAATTGTGATTCTGACGGCATTGGCCTTCGAGTACATCAACGGTTTTCACGATACCGCCAACGCCATTGCCACCACGGTTTCCACCAAGGTGCTTACTCCCCGTCAGGCCATTATCCTGGCCGCCTCCTTTAATTTGTTTGGCGCGATGGCCGGCGTGGCTGTGGCGACCACCATCGGGCGGGGCCTGGTGGATGCCCAGTGCATCACGATACCCGCCATTTTCTGCGCATTGATCGGTGCCATTCTGTGGAATTTACTGACCTGGTGGCTGGCACTGCCTTCCAGCTCGAGTCATGCCCTGATCGGCGCACTCTGCGGCGCGGCCTTGGCCAATGCCCACGGCCGCTGGTCGGCAATCCACTGGTTCGTGCTCAATCCGGTCACGGGCCGTCTGGAAGGAATCTTACCGAAAGTCGTCATACCCATGGTAATTTCGCCCATCCTGGGTATCGTGGGTGGATTTATCCTGATGGGACTGCTGCAAATTATCGTGCAAAAACTAACGCCGCGCATCATCACCCTGATTTTCGGAAAACTACAGATCGTGAGCGCGGCCTGGATGGGGTTCAGTCACGGCACCAATGACGCTCAAAAAACGATGGGCATCATCGCCTTGCTTCTTTTCACGGCCACGCAGAGCGGAACGTTCGCAACACTACCTTCGTGGATGCACTTCCTCCAAACCCCAAAATTCGAAGTGGCAATTTGGGTTAAAATCGTCTGCGCCGTCACCATGGCAGCCGGAACAGCTGTCGGTGGGTGGCGCATCATACGCACCCTGGGCCACAAGATGGTCCGCCTACAGCCGATCAACGGGTTCGCCGCGGAATCGACCGCCGCCGCCATCATTCAAATTGCCAGCCATTGGGGCATCCCGCTTTCCACAACTCATGTCATTTCGACTTCCATCATGGGCGTCGGCATGACCAAGCGCCTGAACGCGGTAAAATGGGGGCTGGTCGGTAAAATCGTATGGGCCTGGGTGCTGACCCTGCCGGTGACCGCCCTCCTGACCTATGGACTGCAGCGCCTGATGATGAATCTGAGCGCAAGAATGTAGGCTATAGATGTTCAGGTAATTAACTTCCGAGGATCAAGGAGCCCACCCCTCGCCCCTCCAGGGAGGGGATAAGATATTGCAAACCAATCAGTTCCCCTCCTTGGAGGGGATAGGGGTGGGTTCCCTTAGAACTTCGTCTCGCATTGTTACGTTATTTATCTGAAACACTATAGGCAGGCCCTCACTTTCCGGCGATTGGCAAAACGGCTCAAGTCGCCCATCTCCGTCAGATAAACTGTGGCAGCCAAAACACCTATGCCTTTTACTTCCTACGAAGACGGACTTTTCTTTTCAGCTACATGGTAACTCCGTGGCAATTCTTCTTTGCGATCTTTGTGTTCTTTTGTGGTTAAAATCTTCTCTGGTTTGAAGACCGGAGAGGAGAAAAATTCTCTCGCGCAGACGCAGGGTTCCGATATAAAACAGATAACTCCGATACGCCGTTATTTCCACACACCGTTACACATCCCCTGCGCCAACACGCCCATACGCCATCACTCATAGGACCTGAAAATTGCACGATCATCGTGCAATATTCCGGTAGGAGTTTTCGTGCCTTAATGTCTTTGTGGCGAATGCTTAGCTTGTCTTGACCTGCGGATTATGCGCAAGAACCAATAATAGAGATGCTGCAATGAATGCTGAATTATGACTACTGGCGACCTCCCCGATTGCCACAGCACCATCATGCCGCAAGTTCCCCCACGTTTTTCTATTGCCTCCGCCAGGACACCAGCCCCACCCCAGCCAGGACAACTAACGCTCCCAGCCACTGCCAGAGCGAAAGGCGTTCCCCCAGCAACACCCACGCCAACATGATCGCGCAAACGGGAGTCAAATATTGCATAACATTCAGCAGGGATAGCTTGATCAATCGCATCGCTTCGTACCAGGCTAAAAACCCGACAGCCGTCGGAAACACAGCCAGATAGGCAATAGCCGTCCAATGGCGCGGCGCGTCCGGCCAGCGGTGTTCCAGCGGCAGGCAAAGCTGGAGCGCGAGCAGTTCCAGGGCGCCAGCGACCATGACCCAGGTGGTGGCCGAATACCCGCCCAGGCGCAGGACCAGTTTCTTGCTGAACACGGCATACATGGCCCAGCATAACGCGCTGCCCAGCACCAGCATGTCTCCCGCGCTGCGCCCGAACGCCAGGTTCAGGCCGCGCCCATCCAAGACGCCCATGACCAGCAGGGTTCCCGCCAGACTGATGACCACGCCGCTCACCACGGCCGGCTTGAGGCGTTCCCCGATGAAGACACCCATAATGACAATGAAGACCGGGTTCACCTGCATAATGATCGAGCTATTGATGGCGCCAGTGGTTTGCTGACCATAAAACAATAGCACGCACATTCCCACAATCCCCAACAGTGCCATCAGGGCGCATTGCCCGGCGTCGCGCCAGCGCAGGGCCAGCAGTTCCGGGCGGCGCCAGATCAATCCGACCGCCAGCAGTATCCCGCCCCCGCCCGCGAAACGCAGGCTGGCAAGTGTCAGCGGGTCCACACTGCGATCCGCCAATAGATAACGGGCGCACACAAAAGTGGTGCTCCAGAGCACAGCGCTGAGTAACGACCAGAAGACTCCGATATTCATTTGTTTAAATTAGGCCCCCGCGACGGGGCAACTGTCTCTTCAATCGACGTCTTAATGGACTAGAAGCGGCGCCCTCGCCGCTTTTCGTCCCGTTCTGTCATGCCTTAGGCAGATC
>CAZALU010000009.1:0-56161 GCA_964486075.1 uncultured Verrucomicrobiota bacterium | reverse complement strand
GCCTCCGTGGTCAATTCCTGCCGATCCCTACCCACAGATTCTGCGGAAGACCCTGGATTTCTGATTAACGGATTTCTCGCTGGTAGCACCTCGCACTTGGCAGCCTTCAGGCGTTTGCGGGAGAAATACCGGGCATACGCGACAATCCGACTGCTGCATGCAGATAAATCGGCGCCAGCGGATCCGAAGGAATGTCGGCGCTGATTCTGTGCCATGCTGTCTGTCCAACTGCCACCGCCGAAGGCAGTCGGCTTTCCTCGATCAACCGACAGGCATTCGGCGCCTGGGCCTGCAAGAGCGATCCAATGCGTTCCCAATCGGGAGTCACCCAGATCGAGGCCGCCATATCCGCAAGCTTGTCCGGCGGACTGAGTAGCCATGGCGTTATCGCCGTGCACCTGCCGTCCCGCGGCGCAAACACCATCGCCCAGAGCTGTCGCCGGCGGGCATCCCCGATAACCATCACCGACTCGGCGCCGGTCTCAGCCAGGATAGCGCCCGCCAGCGCCTCGGCGCTGCTGACGCCATAAACTCGACGTTGATCTGGCAGGGCCAGGCCCAGCGCCGCGGACAGAGCAATACGCAGTCCGGTATAGGAGCCTGGCCCAAGCCCCACAGCCAGGCAATCCACCTGGGATAAGTTCGTGGAGGTCCGGGCCAGCAACGCGCTCAATCTCTCGAACAACTGCCGACTGCGGCGCCGGTCGTCCATCCAGGTCTCTTCGGCGAACGGATGGCCGTCTTGGAGCAGGGCCAGGCTGCCGCGGGTGGTTGATTGGTCCATGGCTAGAATTAACATGGTATGCACTCTTCTTCTTTATTATATCCGCGCTATTCGCGGTTCAGCTCGTGCCGATCGTCCTATAGAAGTTCAGGCAATTAACTTCATGGGATCACGATACCCACCCCTCAGCCCCTCCAGGGAGGGGATAATATTGCAAACCATCAGTTCCCCTCCTTGGAGGGGCCAGGGGTGGGTTCCCTTAGAACTGCGTCTCGCATTGTTACGTTATTTATCTGAAACACTATAGGCGGAATATTAGGGTTTTGATTTCAAAAGGACGGAACGACAGCCGGACCTTGCCGTCACGGATAACGGGTTTGCCGAGCTGTTTTTGCTCGAGCATATCGGTTTCAAGCGCCGCTTTAAACGGCAGGCAGGTTGCCAGAACGCATTGCGTGGCCGAGCGCATGGTCTCGTAGAGACGCACAATGATATCAGGCGTTCCGTCCTCCGCCGGCTTAACCGTTTCCAACATGATGTTCGGAGCGTTCACGCTGAAAAGAGATTGCGCAGCGGCTTTGCCGGCGACGCTGAATACGGGCACGTTCAACTCGTAGGCTTCCCGGACCAGACCTGATTCCATCAGGCTTCCGTTCCAGGCATAGAAAGCATAGCTGAACTCCTGGCGTCCCCTGTCGGCCGTCATGTCCGGCGCCAACGGCGCTCGCAGGAGCGTCAGATTGATGCTGTTGGCGCTGACGTCCACACCGTACTTGCAGTCGTTGAGGATGGCGACACCGCTATTTTCCTCGCAAAGTGCCGACCATTTCTGGCAGGCAACTTCGTAGCGATCGGCATCAAATTGCCGCGAGGCATGGGTTGGACGCCTGATATGTCCGAACTGGATTTCGTGAATGGCCTCATTGCTGTGGATATTGACCGGAAACGCCACCTTTAAAAGGCGATGCCGCTCGCGCCAGTCTATGACCGTCCGAAACTCCAAACGACGGCTGTTGCGACGCAAAACAATCTCCTGTTCCAGGGAGGATTCGTTCAAACGCCGCGAAACCTTGAGCACGGCGACCAGTGGCCCGCGAGCCAAGACCCTGATCTGGGCGGACTCGCTTAAGGGCACGGGCGTGGCTTTGTACATGCTGTCGATATCCCAGGCGTCGGCGGTCGAGGGAACATCCTTATACATCTTGAAACTATTGCAGGGCCCAGCGGCGAGTTCCCGGCCTGTTTCCTTGTCGAGAATCCCGGCGATTTCGCCGGTTGCTCGGAAGGTGACGCGGATGAGCTCGTTTTCCAGAAGTGACGCGGAAGCCTTCAGGCTGTTAGCCAGTGCGGGGCGCGTCGTCTGTCGGCGGATCGTTGTCCAACCGCAGGAGGGAACCCTGGCTTCAGCGAAAACGGTGCCGGCAATTGTTTGAACGGGCAAGGGACTGCCGGCCATATCACAAGCCCCGGTAATACCCTTGGGCAAGGGCGTCAGGACATTGCGTTCCCAAGGCAGGGAATTAAAGACAACCAGATCGCGGCCCCGCCCGGCCAGGCGCTTCGCCGCGCGCCGCGTAGCGTCAGCGGCAAAGTCAATCACCTCGGCATAAGCGGTCTCGGCTTCGTCATAAACGCGTCGGATGGATGAGCCTGGAATAATATCGTGAAACTGGTTCAACAACACCTTTTTCCAACTCGCATCCATTTGGGACGCCGGCACAACGAAACCGCGCAAAGCCCGGGCCGCGACCGACCAGAGCTCGGTTTCGCGGAGCGCGAACTCGCACTTGCGATTAGCGCGCTTGGTTCGCGCCTGGGAAGTGTAGGTGCCGCGATGGCACTGGTAGTATAATTCTCCGACATAACGTGCCGCGGGAACCCCTTGCTTCTCCAGATCCTTAAAGTATTCGATGGGTGAGGCCATGCGCGTCTGCGGCAGTCCTTCCAAGTTCTTGGCCCGGCGCAAGTATTCCAAGTGATCCCGGGTAGGCCCACCGCCCCCGTCGCCGTAGCCAAAAGGAAGCAGGCGGGCGCTGATCCCGTTCTTCTGCACCCGTTCGTTCCAGCGGCTGGCGAGCGCTTGCGGATTGGTATGCGAGCTATAGTCATTGCAGAAATGGGCCAAAACTCCGGAACCGTCAATGCCTTCCCAAGTGAAGGTGTTATACGGGAAGGGATCGCCTCCGTAATAGATCCAGAATATCTTGGCCGTGGAAAAATACTTTATGCCACAGCCGCGCATGATCTGGGGCAGGTTGCCCGAATAGCCGAAGACATCCGGCAGCCAGAGCAATTCACTATTGACCCCGAACTCGTCCTGGAAGAAGCGCTTGCCATGGATGAACTGACGGATCAGGCTTTCCCCGCTCGTGATATTGGTGTCCGGCTCGACCCACATCCCACCCTCGGGGATAAACTGCCCGCGCCGCGCGGCGGCGCGGATCCGGTTATACATCTCGGGATAGAGACGCTTGGTCATCCGCAAGAGATGCGGCTGGCTCTGCAGAAACTTGAACTCGGGATATTGCTCCATCAGTGCCAGTTGGGTGGCGAAAGTGCGCGCGCACTTTCGCTCGGTCTCAGCCAGCGGCCAAAGCCAGGCCACGTCGATATGGGAATGGCCGAAGGCGTATAACACCGGAGCGGTCGAGCCGTTAACGCATTTAAGCAGCGGCTGCAGCCGCTTGCGAGCGGCCCGGACACCCTGCATCATCTCGGCGTGGGGCGCTTCCAGGTCCGCCAGGAAGGTGAAATCACGCAGGCCGGCGTCGATTTCATCCACGCGCAGTAGATTCTGATCGAGCACATCCCTCAACCCGTTGAGAGTTTCCGCATCGCACCAAAGCTGGTAGACTTCCTCCTCCCAGATGCCGAAAGTGCATTGACCGATCGTCGCCTGGCGCGCCGGGGGCTCGGGCAACGTGATTCGGCCACGGGGCGTGGCCGGGCCGCCGTCGGACCAGCCAGATGAACCATGGCCGGCATAGGACTCGACCAGGATGTTGAAACGCTGACCAGGCCGACCGCGAGACGTGAGAGTGATGCTTGCATGCTGGCTGTCGCGTCCGCCCGCTTCGCGGCCGTTGACCAGCACCCGGCCTTCGCCCCCGACATCCATTTTTAACTCTATACGGCGGTTGAGTGCGCCCGCGGGCAGAACGACGGTCGTCTTGAACCAGCCGTATTCCCATTTGGCGCCCCAGTGCGCGCCGGGCCGGACCGGCTTAAAGGCTCCGGACCGGGCTTGGTTTGGCGTTAACTGACGCAGGGTCGTAAAGCCTTCCACATCCAAAACACCCAGCGGACGATAAAAGTTTTCTTTCAACCCCTCCCGCCAACGCCTGGTGCGTGTTATCCATTCATTTGTCAAGGCCATGGTTTAACTCCTGTTGAGGCAACTATTACATTGACTAATACCGCCGCTTGGTTTACAAATGCAACGTTTTGTCCGGATAGTTAAGCATAAATCAAAACGATAATCCAATGTTAAAACGCTATATATTATCCGGTAACAGGGTGGTCGAAACCGATGAACAACAGGGGCAGATATTGCTCTTCATCAACCCCGACGAATCCGAGCGCAAGCACCTGCTGGACGATTTTGAGCTCGACGAACACACCCTCAACTCCGCCCTTGATCCCGACGAGCTGGCGCGCCTTGAATTCGAGCCGGAACACGTTGCTATGATTTTCAAGCGCCCTAAAAACTATTCTTCCAGGGATCAGTTCCTGTTCAAGGTGGCTTCGGTCGGTGTTTTCCTTTTCAAGGAGCGGGTAATCGTGCTGTTATCCGAGGATGTGCCGCTGTTTACCGGGAAACTTTTCCAAAAAGTAACATCTCTGCAAGATTTTTACCTGCGCATAATCGGGCGGACGATCTACCACTACCTCGAGCACCTGAAGGTCATTAACATGATCACGGACTCGCTGGAGCAGAAAATCAACACCGCCATGGAAAACAAGTATTTACTCAACCTGTTCACTCTGGAGAAAAGCCTGGTCTATTACTTGAGCGCCATCAGCTCCAACGCCATGCTCATCGAAAAAATCAGGAATAACGCAGCTAAGCTGGGGCTGACTCAGGATAACGTGGAACTGCTCGACGATATCACAATCGAGAACACCCAATGCAACAAGCAAGCCGATATCTACTCGAACATTCTGGCCAGCATGATGGACGCCCGCGCCTCCATTGTTGCAAACAATCTTAACATCCTGATGAAGACCCTGAACATAATCACCATCGGCATCATGGTCCCGACCCTGGTGGTCAGTATTTTTTCCATGAACGTCGCCATACCCGTCAACGAGCGCAGTCCCTTATCTTTCTGGCTTATTATGGGAATAGCGATGGTCTCGTTGATTGTTTTCATGATGATCTGGAGACGTCATAGCGGGGCCTCATTGTTGCGTCATTAAAGGACTATTTTTCTTGCCGCTCTCGCGCCCAGAAATCATAATGCCGCCAATGGTTACCCCCTGCTCTATTCCCGAATGGCTGGATCCGACTCCCTGGTTGCCGATGGCACGCAGCGCCAACACCCGGGCTGTGCGGAACGCGCTGGCCTCAAGTTCGCCGAATGTTGCCGATTTCGCAGCCCTTTTGGCGCCGGCCGCCGGAATGTGCCTGGAAGAAATGGCCGGCCAGGCCCGAACGCTGACCCGGCGTCATTTCGGTCGCACGATCTCCCTGTATGCGCCCTTGTATTTATCCGATTATTGCAGCGGCGGCTGCGTTTATTGCGGGTTTGCGGCGGATCGCAAGCGGCCCAGACACCGCCTGGAAATGCCGGATATTATTGCCGAAACTGACGCGCTGGCCGCCATGGGATTCGATGAAATTTTGCTGTTGACCGGAGAGCGAACCCAGCATGCCGACTTCATTTACCTGCGCCAGGCCCTGAGCCGGGCCGCCGAACGCTTTCACCTGATCACCATTGAAACTTTCCCGATGGCGCTCGCAGAATATAAGGAATTGGTGCAGGCGGGTTGCACGGGACTGACCATCTACCAGGAGACCTATGATCCCGCCATGTATGAACGCATGCATCGTTGGGGTCCAAAACGTGATTATTTTAACAGGCTGGACACCCCTGCCCGCGCGCTCGCCGGGGGTCTGCGCACCGCCGGTATGGGCGTTCTGCTGGGGCTGGCCGATCCGGTGGCCGATGCCATTGCCTTATATCGGCATATCGAGTATCTGCGAAAAAAATTCTGGCAGGCCGGCGTGTCCGTTTCATTCCCCCGCATCCGGCCCCAGACCGGCGGGTTCAAGCCGTCTTTTAACATTAATGACCGATTTCTGGCCCAGGTCATATTTGCTTTTCGCATTTGTATGCCGGACGTTCCCCTGGTCTTATCCACCCGTGAAAATGCTGCCTTCCGGGACGGCATGGCCGGAATCGGCGTTAACAAAATGAGTATTGCCAGCAAAACCACAGTTGGCGGCTACCACGAGGAAAGCTTGCCGGCAGATGGACAGTTTCTTGTTTCTGACGAACGTGATGTGGACACATTCTGCACGGCGCTGCGCAAGAAAGGTCTTGATCCGGTATTTAAGAACTGGGAATCGGCCTACCGATAAGCTGGCAGCAGGCCGCTACCCATGCTTAGCGAGGATATAGGATTTGGATGACATGAATCGAACATACAGTATGCAAATAGGGTTTTTCCAACAGACTAATAGTCTACAGCCTAAACAACCTGAACAGTGAAATGGCACATGGCCAACGCACGGCGGGAGCATGAGCAATCCAATTCATCAGCAACGCATGGCAGTTTTCCGCCGGGCAGGATTGTACCTGGTCACCTCGCAATCCTTGTCCCGCGGCCGCAAAACGCTCGACATCATCCGGGCGGCGCTGGCCGGCGGAGCGCGCTTAATACAACTGCGGGAAAAAGAGATGCCGCTACTCGAGTTCTTCCGGCTGGCGGAAGAGGCACGCCGCCTGACCAGCGAGGCCGGGGCGCTCTTGATCGTCAATGATCGCCTGGATGTGGCCTTGGACATCGATGCCGACGGGGTGCATCTTGGCCAATCCGATTTTCCTGTGGCCACGGCTCGGGAACTGGCGGCGCGCTTGATTATCGGAGGCTCGACCCATAACATTGCCGAAGCTGAGGCTGTCCAAGTCGCCGGCGCCTCCTATCTCAATATCGGTCCGATTTTTCCCACGCAAACCAAATTATGGACAGATGATTTTTTGGGATTGGCCGGTTTACACAGAATCGCTCAAAGCGTTACAATTCCTTTTACCGTCATGGGCGGAATCAAAAAAGAGCATATTCCGGAATTGTGGAGGGCCGGCGCGCGGACCATAGCCGTAGTCACTGCCATCACCGCAGCCGATGATCCCGAGGCCGCCACGCGCGAGTTGCTGAAGTTGATCCGGGATCAAGAAGAAGTCTGAAGGTATGGCTGTTTCGCCAAAGCAGCCGACCACGATGGGGTCGGATCTGCTCTTCTGATTCCGCTGAAAAACCCTACGGACGGCGGGAACGCCGTCCCTCCCGTCATCGAAATAGGCCTATTTTAACGGATTTGGGAGGGTCGGGATTCCTTGCCGACCTTCTTAATCGGGTTTTTCAGCGGAATCCTCTTCTATAACCGATTCCGATACGCTTCGTGTTCGGGATATGTGTCGGTCATCCGTCAAGCCCCAGACCGCGCCCAACGTGCGCGGCTACAAAAGATCGACCGCCGGAAGGCTGATCCTCCGCGGCGGAACATTCCCATCCACGCACTTATCGGCCCCGCACCGGGGCGGACTTTATTCTGAATTGTAGGGCGGGAACGTGCCGCATGCGGCATTTCCCGCCGTCCGGGAACGGGTCGGATCCGAGGACCGCGACCATCGGTCGCGGCTACAACACTTTGAAATTCCTTAGCATTGAATTAAGCTCCGCAGCGGGGACAACTTTTCCTTCAATCGACGTCTTTCCGCCAGCGACGGATGCGCCTTCCTACACAGCTATAGCTATGCCGGACAAGTCGGTGGAAATCAAGTAGAAGCGGCGACTCTTCCATAGTTCAGGGTGGGAGGCGCGCTACGCGCGGCGACGGATCGGCCATACCAGTCGCGGCGCACAGCGCCCCTCCCACACAGATTGTTCGCCGCGGCGGGAAATTACTATGCACGAATTAAGGTGTGGAGCGGCTCCGTGTCCTGATTGGGTTTCGAGTGCGGATTAGCAGCAAATTTTATGGCCTTGTTCGCCCCTGTCACCCAAGACGGCCCAAGATCACCACCGCCTTATTCGAACCGAATTCGACACACTGCTGGGAGAGAAGCAAAACATGGCTTGCGGGCAGGGACCGCCTTAGTGGATATTCGGCTTGGTCCGCATCGCCTGTTCCAGGGCCGGGCCAAAGGGAGGCGCCAGTATCCCTTTTTCACAGATGATACCCGTAATGAGCCGCGCGGGCGTAACATCAAAAGCAGGGGCGTAGACCTTGACCTGCTCCGGGGCAGTGCGGCGGCCAAAGCCCTGGGTGATTTCCTCGGCGCCACGTTCCTCAATGGGAATGGAATCCCCGGAAGCCAGGGAGAGATCAAACGTGGAAGTGGGCGCCAGGACATAAAACGGGATGGCGTGCGCCTGGGCCAGGACGGCCACGCCGTAGGTGCCGATCTTGTTGGCGCTGTCGCCATTGGCAGCAATGCGGTCGGCACCCACCATGACCATCTGGATCCGGCCTTCCTTCATGACCTGGGCGGCCATGCTGTCGCAGATCAGGACCACTTCGATCCCCGCCTGCATCAACTCCCAGGCCGTCAGGCGCGCGCCCTGCAAAAGCGGGCGGGTTTCGTCAGCATAAACGCGGATATGCTTGCCTTGTTCGCAGGCCATGTAAATTGGCGCCAGCGCCGTGCCGTACTGTGCAGCGCAAAGCCCGCCGGCATTGCAGTGGGTCAGCACCGTTTGGCCGTCCTTCAGCAACGCTGCGCCGTGCTTGCCGATGGCGCGGCACATGGCCCGATCCTCAGCCCAGATATTGAGCGCCTCCCGGGCCAGCAAATCCTTAAGCGTCGCGGGATCGCATCCGCTTTCGCGCTCTGCCAGAGCTTGCATGCGCGCCAGCGCCCAGAAGAGGTTGACGGCCGTAGGCCGGGATGTGGCGAGGTAGTCCACGGCACGCATAACTTCAGCCAAAAGCGCCCGACCAGTCTCGGCTACATAATCCTGAACCGCGGCAATAACGCCCATGGCGGCGGCAATGCCGATCGCCGGCGCACCCCGCACCTGAAGCGTCTTGATCGCCGTCCAGATTTCATTTAAATCCCGCGTTTCCAGGTAAACCAGTTCGTTAGGCAAGCGGGTTTGATCCACCATGCGGATGCGTCCCGGCAGCGGGGCGACTGCTGAATCCGGAATCCATTCGATTGTTTTGATGTGCGGCATGATATCCGTTAACGAGTTGTCATCAGCAGGATCAGCCCAAGATTCATGCCATTAAACAGAACGTGCATAATGATCGGCACCCAGAGCGATCCGCTGACAATATAAGCAACGGCAAAGCCGGATGCCAGCACAAATAATGGCGCCAGCGCCGGCAGATGAAAATGCATTAACGCAAAGCAGACTGCGGTCAGAACAACTGCTGGAATGACGCCCATGGTCCGTGCCAACAGCGGTAGGGCCATGCCCCTGAATAACGCCTCTTCGGTAATGGGCGCAACGATCAGGGCCAGCACAAGCAGGCAGACCTGCACGCCAAGCGCTTGCGGTTCCATAAAAACAAGGATGACATTCTGGACGGAAAGTGGATACCCGCAATAATAAAGGATAACCTGGTATATCAGGGAAACTATGAAGAAGGGCGGCAGGATCGCCATGTACCATATCACCCCCTGCCCTGCTTGCCGCCCAAACCCCCGCCAGTTGATCCCAAATGCGCTTTGCAAAGATATCTTCCGGCGGCGGATGGACCAGGCCAGCGCTGCCAGCGCAACGCCATGAAATCCGATGCCCTGCCACAAGGCGGCAGATGCGATCGAACTCGGCGGCGACCATCCCCCATATCCGCCCATCCACAATGCCACCCGGATAGCCGCTTGAGCGGCCAGCAGGACAATCAGTATCAGGGCGGCCTCCCGCCAGGTCCACGATCGGTTTTGTAATCGTTCTGCTTGCCGCAACCAAGTCGGCCATGAGCTTATCGCCGCGCCGGCCGCGCAATCAACGCCACGGCGCCCAGCCAGCAAACGGATACCTATAATTATATCAATCGCCAATCCAGCCAGCAGGCAGACAGCATAGATTCCGAAGAGAAACAGGGCGGCAGGGTTAAAATGAATACTGTCCGGCATGCCGGATAACAATCCCATGGCATCAGATATTTCGTTATGGATGTTCATTAAAGCCAGGAAGATCGTTCGAAGTTGAAATTGCGCCGATCCCATCCGTCAATCTATATTGCCGGCTTGCGGCGCAAGCAGAGGTCTATTGGCGTAAAATCCAGATTTCCCATCCGCCGACTAAAGGCCAGCGTCTGATCCCGGCATACCACGGTTGTTTCAGACACCAGGCCACGGTTGTCCGCAGGGGGGACTCGCGCCAATTGGTCTCAATGATGGAAGGGTGTGCACGTTGGATGGCATGCGAATCGGCAGCCTCCAGCCAAGACAGGCAATTTTCCCAGAACTTCGGTCCCATATCATGCAGGTGCGCGGGAAAACCGAACGGCAAGCGCACCCCGAGCCGTTGCGCCGTCTGTAAAACAGGCAGCACATAGGGCGTGCGGGCGTACAGCCAGGCGGAGGGTTCCAGCGAGGACAACAACAACTCCATGACTGGACGGGGGTGCGGAATATGCTCGAACACCGCGCTGGCAATTACGCCATGATAATGCGCGGACCGGATTTCTTCCGGCCGGGAACACGCGCGCAAGCTGATGCGGGGATGCTGTAACGATGTCGGCGCGACGCCGCTCAAATCAAAGCAATCAACGCACGCAGTTTGCCAGTTTCCCCGGGCCAGCAGCATCATGGCCACTTCCGCGGCGATGCGCCCGTCGCCACCGCCATAATCCAACAAACGCAACTCGCCCGTCGATATGTGTGGAGTTTGCGGTGCGTGCGCTACAATATGACGGGCAAAACGACGGATATCACGGAACGCAATCTTGGGCGCATCATTAAATGCGTGGTAGTAGGAGGCATAATAGGCAGTCAGATAAACGTCGGAGGGCATGCGCGAAGCTGAGGCCACGCTACAATGTTCACAGATCAGCAAGCGCACGCTGGGGTTATCCTGCAAGACGAGGCCGGATTGCGCCTGCCTCTCGCTCCGGACGTGTCCGCATACCGGACATTGCGGAACATAGGGCAACAGATCATCCTCCGCCACATGGCGTACGGGATTCAAGGTAGACTGTACTAATTTTCGCATCGTTCGCACCCAAAAACATATTGCAAGCTTTAACACGTAAAGCGGATTTGTCAACCAATATCACTCCCGTTTCAGGAATTCGCATTATGGCCTTGAGGCACTTGCAGCCCTGCGTCTCTGCGCAAGATAATCCCTCTCCCCGCCATTCTCCAGACACGAGAAGATTCTTTTAACCCAAAACAACACAAAGATCGCAAAAAATAATTCTTGCCTGTCGTGCCGCAGGTAAATCCGCTTAGACGAAAAAAAACGCTTGGAATATGTCATCCTAAAAAGATCGGGATGTCACTTCAGCGTCGACAATAAAACTTTTTCGATATTGGAGGAGCATATTTTATCGCGGCTGATTTTTTTGCAGTTTGTGCAACAGACTCTAGCGGAAACTATCAGGTGCGAGCGCCGGAGGTTGGCTTCCCTCACTAGCTTAATCCTCCGAGTTTTCCGCATCGCTCGGCGACTTAAATGGCGCATGCATAAGCTCGTCAGAGATCGGCATGGCCTCGCCGTCTTCACATATTTGCTCCATTGGATAGCTAGCCTGGCCTTCGCGTTGCTCGCCGTTGACGGGGTCATCGGGCCACGAGAGAAGCTCCCACGGGTTAAACCGTTGCGTGGCCTTTCGACGTTTTAAAATAATTTTTAGCCAGTTCATGTTCCGATCTCGCCAGTTTGCAGATACTCCAATCCCACGCTCAAGCCAACCGGCAGCGTGAAGAGTATCCCGGTTCCCGGTTCCGTCAGCCGGCCAGCCTCCGTTATGGCGTTGACGATTGAATCTACGGAAGTCTTCTTAACAAGGATCAAGACGACTTCTTTCATCGTGTCTATATTGATTCTGAAAAGGTTTTGATGTTCCTCGGTGCCCGTGCCGCGGGCGAAGAGCACGGTCGCTCCGGCAGCGCCATGCTTCCGGGCCGCTTCCACGACGGCGTCCGCCTTGCCACGTTCGACTATAACGACGATGAGTGCATTGTTTTCCGCTTCATTCATGAGCGCGACTCCAAGATTCCAAGGATCATTACCGCCGTTGTTGTGCCGTACGCCGTAAGCGCAATGAAACCGAACCCTTGACGGATGGGGTCACTGCCGGCAACCACTTGCGAAAGACCGATGGCCAGGCTGAGAAGGATCGCAATATTAGCCGGGCCCGTTGAGGCGCTCGCACAGTCAAATGCAATGCCGACGAAATGCGCGGGGGAGGCCAACACCAGTACGAGCAAGATCAAGAGACTGACGATGGCCGCGATCTTCATCGAGAACGGCACAAAGATTCTAACCACTCCTATTCCGGCCCCGAGAGCGAAGCCCAGGGCAGCTGTATGAATCAACAAAGGTTGCCGGATGGCCCCGATGGAAACTTCCTCAACCTGCTGGGCCACAATTCTGAGCCCCGGCTCCAGCAGGGTTGAGAGATATCCAGCGGCGCACGCGAAAAGTATAACTGGAAACTTAAATTTCAATTCTACGAGGCCGCGGCCAGTCGACTCGCACAAAGGGATAAGCCCCATCGAAACGCCCTGCAGAAACATGTAGAGCCCGAATGTCAGAAGCAGGACGGCCACAATGAGCATCTTCCAGTCCAACACGCTGCTACGCAGGACAAATAAACGAAGGATGACAAAAAGGGCCATTATGGCCAATATTGGTTTGGCCAGTTTCCAGAGATCGAGAGCGATGGACTGGATTAACATGGCTGATGCTCCTCGTATTGCTGGTCATTCCCGGGAGTTCGCGCGTTATCGAGGCAGAGCTCAGCAGTCTCACTTGATTGAACACGCGCCGCAGGCTGCACTGCTTGTCCGTCTGCCTGCGCGCAGACCGGACTCCGTGCCTCGCTAATGCCCTGAGTCATCTCTCGCGGCTCCAGGATATCAAGGACCTGCGCGGGTGTTTTACATGCAAGGAGTGCGGCACGGATTTTAGGCATGATCATCCGCCTGGATATCCTTGCTAGAGCAGCCAGGTAATCTTCACAAAGGCCATCGGGTGTGATCATGAAGTAGAAAAAACGCGTCGGTTGGCCGTCCATACTGCCGAATGCAACACCATCAGGACAGATAGCCATGGCCGCAGCAAGTCCAAAGAACCCGCGAAGCCTAACGTGCGGGAAGGCGGTTTCACAATCCACGGCAGTGGAGATGCTCTGCTCCCTGCGCAAGGCCCGGTCCAGAATGTCGGATTGGCCGGCCCGGGGTAGTTGATTGTGATTCGCCAGGTTTTGGATAAGACTGGAGATTGCATCCTGTTTGTCGCGAAAACGGGCGCCCGTCTTAATCAGTCCGCCCCAGAAGAGCCTCCGCAGGTCAACGCCGCGCTGTGGTGGGCTTGACAGGAGAACCATCGGCGTCTTTACCGTTTTGGCGACGATCTCTGGAATGGAGTCGGCAAAGGGCATTGTTCGGCGCAGCGGACTCGGCGCGCCCAGCACCAATAGATCATTCTGACGCAAGTAAGCTCCGATGCATTGAGTGAAATCCTGGCCATCGTGCACCTCGACGGCAGCATGCATTCCAAGAAGACGCGCGCCCATGGCTTCGAGAGAAATGTGCTCCGCATAGGCATTCTTTAAATCGTGGGCGGTCGCCGTGCTGCGGCAGTGAAGTATGCTCGTCGGAACACGGTATGCCGAGGCAAGTTCTTTGGCAATCCACATCAGATCGAGCACGTTAGGACCACCAGCCGTTGCGACTACTACACGCTTAATGGGAGCAAGATCGTCGTGGCGGATGAAAACGGCCGGCGCGCCTAACTCATTCGCCAAATGCAGCAACGTCTGCATATTTACATCGATCGCTGACCATTCGCAGACCAGCATTCCGATCGTATCCGTCTTGGAAAGCTGTCGAATGGTACCCGGCACCGAGTCGGGTGAAATCGCGTCCGCTAAGGCAGCTGACGCTTGGATAAGAGGATTGGTCCTGCGAATGACGCAAACACGCCTGTGGCGCCGTCCAGTAAGCCGTTCCGCATACCAGCGGATCATGCTTTCTGACTCGCCGACATCGACCACTGCCACAGTGGAGTCATAGAGCGTATTTTTCCTCATGCACTCATCTTTCTTAACACGCTTTAGGATCTGTGCTATTCTCCGGCTGTGAAATGACCTCATCGACACGCAGACGCCTCGTCCCGTTGGGCACTGGCCATGCGACCTTTTGACCGACGCGACAGCCCAGAAGCGCCATGCCCAACGGCGCCAGCACGTTGATCCGACCGTGTTCCGGATCTGCCTTGTCGGGCCACGACAACGTGAACGCAAGCTTCTCCTTAGAATCAAGATCGCTCACGCGAATATGGGAGTCCATGGTCACCACATCCGCCGGGATATCTTGGGAAGCGACCAGCTGAGCTCGCTCCAGTTCTCCGGCCAAACGTTGAAAAGCCAGGGAATCGTAACCTTTCTTCCTAAACGCTTGGCTTTCCACCAAGGCTGTCAATTGCGCATGATCCGGCCAAGTCATAATAATAGTCTGCTCTTTCATGTTTACTCCTCTGATGATGTGGGTTTATGAAATGAAAGGGAGGGGCGGCGTGGGTTGGGTCGTCTCCATGATAGATTATAGAACGCATCCATGAAAATATTTTGCTTTCGTTTTTTTGTCGCCCGCTGCCGCCCCACCCAGTACTGCTGTTCTCCGGTTACACCTCATCACATTCTTCTATTATATTAATAGCAGAATTAGTGCCAACTAGCGCCAAATTGGAATATGACCAAGGCAAGACAGAGACCAGCGCGGGAGTAACCTAGCGCATCTCGTTGTGGGTTAGCGTATTAAGCAACACAAGCCGGCGAGATGGATGCAGCCTGCGCATGAGGCCTGCCGGACATCTGATCGGAATCCGAACAAGTCATGGGTGGGTAAAATCTCCCCGTATGGAGAGAAATGGGCCGCTCAAACAAGGATATCTACGACACTGTTGGGCGCGGCAGCTTGAGTTTCTCGCGGAGTGTCTTGCGGTCAATGGCCAGAATATTTGCGGCGCGGCTCTTGTTACCTCCGGTTTCAGCCAGAACGGCACGGACATGCTCGGCCTCCACTTCGGCCAGTGTACGCCCGGTAACGGGGCCGCGGGCAGCCGAGAAACGCATCAGGGCCGGGAGGTCGGGCGCGTCGATGACACCGCGTTCGGTCATCAACACCAGGCGCTGGACAACGTTTTCGAGTTCGCGCACGTTACCCGGCCAGGGATATGCGCGCAATATCGCGAGCACGCGGTCCGAGAAGGCCGGCGTCGGTTTAAGCTGCTCGCGGGCATATCGCTCCGCGAATTTATGAACCAAAAGACTTATATCGTTGCTGCGTTCACGCAACGGCGGAATGGCAAGGGGAATGACATTGATGCGGTAATAAAGGTCCTCGCGGAACAAGCCCTTCGCGACCAGCGCCGCCAGGTCCTTGTTTGTGGCCGCCAGAACGCGCACATCCACCTTCCGGGCGTGGCGCGATCCCACCATAAACACGACTTTATCCTGGAGCACGCGTAGCAACGCGGCCTGCATGGGGAGTGTCAATTCGGCAATTTCGTCAAGAAAAATACTGCCGCCCTCGGCGGTCTGGAAAAAGCCCGCGCGCGATTCATGAGCTCCTGTGAAAGCGCCTTTACGGGCGCCGAACAACTCGCTTTCGAGCAGACCATCCGGAATGCCTCCGCAGTTCACAGGCACCAGTGGGGCTAAGGCGCGGCGGCTGCTGTAGTGAATGGCTCTTGCTACGAGTTCCTTGCCGGTGCCACTTTCGCCCAAAACCAGAATAGTTGCGGAGCTCTTAGCCGCCTTTTCAATAGCTCGATAGACGGCTCTCATTTTCTCGGATGCGCCCAACATCCCCCAATCGGCAGGAGCGGACTGGGCACGCCGGGCCACGGGTTGTCGCAATCGAATGCGATCGACAGCCCGGCCGACGGCGGCCAACAGTTCCTCATCAGTAAAGGGTTTTGGCAAGTATTCGTAAGCACCGGTCCGCATGGCCTCAACCGCCCCCGGCACGGAAGCGTAGCCGGTGATCATGATGACTTCCACGTCCTCATAGTTCTCGCGCACATGTCGTACAAGGTCCAACCCGCTGATCTTGGGCATGCGCAGATCCGTGATGACGAGATCCAGGCGACTCGCTTCGAGAGCTCTAACAGCATCGGGCACGCCGGGAACCGTCAGAACCTCATAACCGGCCGCGGTCAAGTTCCGGCGGACGATCTCCAGGGTGTCCGGAGCATCGTCAACTACGAGAATCCGTTCTGGTTTACGTTTGGCCATGTGCACCTCGGGGGTGTTGGGGCTGATCGGGCGGGCGGTTGACGGGCAGACGAACGGTGACGCGCGTACCGCGTCCTTGAGCGCTCTCGACATTTATCTTACCCTGGTGCCCCATCACGATCCCGTGAACAACCGAAAGCCCAAGCCCCGTCCCTTGATCCACCTCCTTAGTTGTGAAGAATGGGTCGAAAATACGGGACAGTATTTTTGGATGAATTCCCAGCCCGGTATCGCTCACCTCGATCCTAATCCACCCGTCTTCATGGGCCGTTTCAATGCGCAGCGTGCCGCCCTCGGGCATGGTCTGGACCGCATTGACAACCAGGTTGGTTATGACTTGGCGCAACTGTCCATCGTCGGCCACGATTTCAGGTATATTCTCATCAAGGGCATATTCCGGACGCACTCCCTCAGCGTCGCACCGCGGCAGCCAGATTGCCGTGCTCTCCTGGATAAGGCGGTTGAGGTTGACCCGCACGTCTCGAGGCGGTGTTTGCCGGGCAAAAGTCATGAGTTGCCGGATAACCTCGCGGGCGTGCAGAGCGGACGACTCGATCTTCGCGAGGTCCGTTCTAACCTGTCGCGGGAGGCGGGGCATTTTGGCAATCAACTGGGCAAAGCCTAGAATTCCCCCCAAGGGTTCATTCAACTCGTGCGCGACGCCGGAGGCCAATTGGCCAATCGTTGCTAGGCGGTCCGCATGGCGCAACTTGGCGCGCAGCCGGTATTGCTCGGCCGCCGTTTCCTTGCGATCAACGATCAGGCTCACCTGGCGCGCAACCTCCTCGAGCAGCCGTTGTTCCTCTTTGAGGAATGGTGCGTGCTTGTCTAGCCGTGCTGACGGCAAATAGGCCACTTGGACGGAACCCCGCTGAAGCCCGCGTACGATAAGCGGCGCCGCTTGCCGCGGGCTGGCGACAAGCGGCCGTTTGCCAGTGAACCGCTGCTCATCGAGTGATATCTGAGCGGAAGCGATGCTCTGGAACCGCCAGGCAGAGGGCAGCACATTCACAACGCCCTGCAGCATTTCCTTGAGAGAAGCCGTTGGGTTAGCGGAGATCTGCGCAATCGAGTAGAGACAGGACAACTCCTTGACCCTCTCCTTCAGGGCGATGTCCGCGGAGTTAAGATTGATGACGCCACCCGGCGAGGAGGACCGACGCGCTGCTTGCTGGCGTTGCGTTGCGTTCATTCCGCATCCTCCACAACACCGGAATATCGCGTCCTGGCATCGACCTCAGAATGGTTTACAAGTTGCCGGGCATCGACGATCGCCGGGCTGCCGGGAGCGCCCGCCTGGTCAGCCGCCAGAAAATGCTGAACCCCCGTGAGCATCATCTGGGCCGCCAAAGCTGCCAAGACCAGCCCGGTCATTTTGCTGAGGATGTTGAGCCCCCGCTTGCCGAGCACGCGTTCAATAAGGGCCCCCATGCAAAGGATAATTCCGATAGCGATGACTGCCAGCAATAAGGCCATGCAACCGACGACTTTGAGATGTATCTGCTCGATTTCGGCGCCCAGGACCAGCAGCGCACCGGTCGTTGCCGGGCCCACGATGATGGGCATCGCCAACGGAACAACAGCAATGTCATCCTCCGGCGCGGATGGGGGAGTTGAAGGGTTGGCTTGGACCAGTGTGACCGCGGCAATGAATAGAAGCGCTCCCGCCCCAACACGAAAGGCATCCACTGTGATGTCGAACAACGCAAAAATGATGTTCCCGAAGAAGAAGAGCACGGCACACAAGACCGCAACAGCCCCGACGACTTGGATGGCCAGTTTTCGGCGCTGCGCCTCCGTGTGCCCACGGGTAACGGTCAGAAACATGGATAGGGCAAAAAACGGCGTGAACAGGAAGAAAAACTTCAACCAAATGCCCACGCCAAAGACGACGGTATTGATCATGGCGTTCTCTCCACTCCCGCGCTATGAACGCCGGCGACTATCGGAATCTGGGTCGATACTTGATTCCATTTATCCTTGAGATACCTAAGAATTCCAGAACATTGATAACATCACTTGTTCTGCAGTGAACGACAGCGAGGTCCACTCTCTGAATTAGAAAATAAAAAAAGGGTCGGGGCGAGCGGATTTGAACCGCTGACCTTTTGCACCCCAAGCAAACGCGCTACCAGTCTGCGCTACGCCCCGATGAGAAACAAAGTGGACGCAATCAATATCATGAAGATAAGACTAGGTCAACACCTATTCCCGCTCCGCACGGATCGGGAATAAATAGTGATGATAAAAGGGTCTTCCACACCGCACAATCATGAAGCATCTTCTGCCCTGACTAACACAAGGATATGGGGGTGGCGAGCAGAAAACGCCGGATGGCGGCTACGAGTTACGGGTTGCGTCTTTGAACAGCTTGTTGGCCTGTGAGCCTTCCAGCCAGGCCTTCTCCGAGCAGATATTGAAGATTACCACCAGTGCCACCCCGATGTAGACCAGCCCTAGCAGCAGCAGCACAATGGCCTTGGTTGTCAAACACCACGGTACCCAGAGGAAAAAACCAACATGAACCATCACAAACCCAATCGCCAGCAGCAGGATAACAAACGCCAATAAAATCGATCCGATCCACCAGCGACGCACCGTCTGAATGCCCTTTACATAGGCCGTAGCAGCTTGGATTTTTAGTAAATCCAAGGACAATCGCCGATAGGAATCGAATACCCCCATCCCAAAGGACACCATCAATGTCTTGAGAATACGTTGCATTTATTTATTCCGCCCAAGGATAAAGCCGATCAGGAGCGCTGCCAACGCCACACCACCGATATAATGCCATGGGTTTGCATGAACGCTCTCATTCACATCCTGAGCGACTTCCTTGGCCTTGACCCCGCCAATATCCGCAGCCTTAGCCAAGGCATCCGTAGCGCGCTTCTTGGCGATCGCCAGCGATTCTTTGATGTCGTGCTCGGCACCGGACACAACATCTTTCAGACAGGTATATTTGTTGGACATCAGGTTAGTCAGTTCGTCTTTCTTGTCCCGCGCCGCCTCTTCCAGAAGTTTGAGGGCTTCGGAAATCTTTTCGTTACTAGCCTTTGTCTCATTTTGCATGGTGTCTCCTTCTGTTGTATTTAAGCAATTGATCTGTTAATTGTTATTCAATTTAATTACATCAAAAATACAGCAATGAAACTAATTGTCAATCCTTAAATTTTAGAATCGTTAAAAAACAAACACAGATTGATTGGGGAATGCAGCGAGGGATACAATAGCATCTTGCCTTGATTTTAGCCGTGATTAACGGGGACGATCCGAATGCATGGCTGTTTCTCTTGACTCCATAGGTTTAACGCGGCATTTTACCTGTATGAAAAAAACCTATGCCACGTCCGCCCAGGGAATTCGTATTTTGCCCGGCCAATGGCGGCCGCATTATCCTTTTGAACAGATCGCCTGGGTGAGTCCGCCCTGGCCCAGCCAGGAATACATCTGGCTCGATTTTCCGGAGGCTATTTTCACCAAATCCGGCTTGCTCTATTTGAGCCATGTCAACCCCGCCTTTCCGTCCGTGTTCCCCAACCTGCCAAAAGTTCCCTGGAAAATCATCCCGGATGGCCTGTCATTCCAACGCCGCCTGCCGAATGGCGTGGAATTCGGCGGACAGGTGACGGCCAGCTCCGCGACCACCGTGGCCTTGAGCCTGTTCATCGCCAACGGCAGCAACGCGCCCCTCGAAGATATTACGCTTCAAACCTGTGCCTTCTTGCGGAGTATCAAGGAATTTTCCGATTTCACGGGCTGGAACAAATATGTTCATTTACCAGGGATCGGCTGGCAATCTTTTGCACGCGCGCTTAATCTCGCTCCGGCAAAAGGACGCTACCGACTGGGTTGGCGCAAAGGGCCGGTGGCGGCGGATCTCCCGGTTATGGCTGCCCTATCCAACCAGGCTGAAAGGCTGCTGGCCATGACCTGGCATAAAGCCACTTATGCATTGATTCACAATCCTGCCCATCCGTGCATGCATGCTGACCCGTCTTTCACCGATATCGCCCCAGGGAAACGTCGTGAAATCTCCGGCGAGCTGATTTTTTTTAACGGAACCCTGGAGCAGTTTGGCAGCTGGTGGAAAAAACGCTCTGCAACCGGCAAACACAATAAATAACGAAAGCAAATCAATGGCATCAATAAATTGTGGTGCACAAGTTGTTCTGTTATGGTGGCTTCTCTTGCCCCTGCTTAATATCGTGCTATGCTCCTCCTGTGTCCGCGAAGAAATTTCCATTTCAAAAATGAACCGGAACGACAAGGGATTATGCGCTAATTACGCGCCGGCCATCTACCGGATTAAGCTGGTATCCGACAGCGTACCGGACGTCAGCTCGGTCGACGCGATGCTCCAGAGTGTTTTGCGCCCGGGAATGACGGATGCAGAAAAATGCGCAGCGATCCGCGACCTTGTCTGGAAAAGCCGCTATCATTCGCCGGATAATACTCCGAACCACCACACCATTGCCGACCCGGTCGTTTATCTGAATTGCTTTTCAGGTTACATCTGTTCCCAGGACTCGGCCATAGTATCCGCCTTGTGGACTGCCGCCGGATACGAAGCGCGCGCCTACGAGCTGGGGTGGCATACGACGCCCGAGGTTTTCTACGCTGGCGGCTGGCACAACTTTGACGCCACGCTCTGGGAAACCAACCGGCTCCAGGCCGTCCGTGAACAAGACGGACAGCTCGTCGTGCTGGGGGTGGAAGAACGTGAGCCAGGCTGGCTCAAACCGGGCGGCAAGCCCCAACGCTGGGACGAGTTTGACATCGGCCAGCGCATGGATTTGACCCTGCGCCGCGGCGAAACCTTCACGCGTTACTGGTACCCGACCGGAACCGGCGCCGACTATTACCTGCCCACAGCCAACCAGGGTCCGCCATGCGACACGCGCGACCGCATGCACTTTGCCTACGAACAGACGCCGCGTCCGTTCGCACCACTGCCGCGCAACACCGCCTACGCCAACGGCGAGATCGAGTTCATCCCGGACCTCGCCGCCCCCGCCTGCCACGACCTCATGGAAGCCGAATCCAACCTGGCCTGCGCGGCCGGGAGCGGGTCCGGTCCCGCCCTGCACCCGCTCGCAACGGGTCGCCCGGCGTTTGTGGTCTATAAAGTCCACTCCCCCTACCTCATCAGTGGCGGATGGGTGGAGGCAACGTTCTTGCGCCAGACTGCGGCAGACCAGGTCAGCGTGAAAGTCTCCGCGGACAACGGCCTGAACTGGACGAACATCCCCGTGCCGCCCGGCACGGGCAGTTCCGCGCAGCGGCTGGGGCTACGGGACACGATCGCCGGGCATTTCGACTACCTCCTGCGTCTGGAATTCATGGCGGCACAGAATCCGGCCAACGCCGGTTTGGAAAAACTGCGGGTCAAGACCATTGTCAATATCAACCCGTTCACCTTGCCCGCTTTGAAACCCGGCACCAATCTGCTGACCGTCTCCATCGGTGAGCAATTGGATACAATAACGATTTATCCCGATCTGCAGGACCCCGCCTGCCTCCGGTCGGCATTCCACGCGCAGAATATCGTCGTGCGCCGCCCGCCACAGATCGTTCCCTGGGCCGCCGGCCTGGCGCCGGATGATCCCGCCAAGCCATGCGAACTTCTATATCGGCTCGACTGTCCGGGGGATATCGTCAACGTAGAATGGGGCGGCCGCTTCCTGACCCTGACCAAGGCCGACCTGAAAGGCAGGCCCATCCCGGTCTGTCGCAACGAAATGGATTATTCTTTCGACAACCGCAACTGGCAACGCCAACCATGGACATACCGCTATGCCCGGAGGGATCCGCACACCGAAAAGCTACAGGAGCTGCACCTGGAATCGATTCCTAAAATTCCAGCCGGCGCGCGTGAAGTGTTTTTAAAATACAGTTTTGCGCGGGCGTTTCAGCCCGATCCTGAGGAGAAAATGGAGGAATTACTCATGCCTGCCCTGCATATCCGGGCCGATTACAAACCCCGGCTTACCGGGCAATTACCTCCGCTGGACGTAACCTACTGCTGGGAAGAAAACGGGGCCGAAAAACAGCAATCCGAGATAGTCCGTCAATTCCCCCACCAGTACACCATTCAAACGCCGGACAGCGGATTGCCGCAAATGAAATGGATTAGCATGAAACTGGCCGATCAGCGCTGATTCATGCCTGCCAGTGAATTGTAAAGCCGTTCGATTTCCGTTCTCGACAACGGCCGATTCCAGAGCATGACTTCGTTAATCGCGCCATCGAAGAATTCATTTATCCTGGCAACCTTGCACCGTAAACACTTGAATGCGGTCATTGGCATTGTCCAAAACAAATAACTGACCGTCCGGCGCCAGCGCCAAAGCCATTGGCTGATATAACTGACCATCCCCGGAACCACGACTCCCAAACGTGCACACAAATGTGCCGTCCGATTCAAACACCTGGATGCGATGGTTCCCTATATCGGCCACATACACGCGCCCATCCGGACCCACGGCCATCCCCGCCGGAGACTTGAACTGCCCATCTCCGGATCCAAAACTGCCCCACTTGCGGACGAACGTGCCGTCCGCTTCAAACACCTCAATGCGGTTGTTGTGATAATCGCCAACAACCACACGCCCGTCCGGGGTCAATGCCAAGCCGGTGGGATAATTCAGTTGCCCATCCCCAGAGCCGGCACTGCCCCACTGGCGCACAAATGTCCCGTCCGCCTCAAAGACCTGGATACGGTTGTTGTCACGATCGGCGACGAAAATCTGTCCATTCGTCGTAACCACAAGACCGAAGGGCCACTTGAACTGAGCATCACCCGGGCCGTAACTGCCCCACTTGCGCACAAATGTCCCGTCCGCCTCAAACACCTGGATGCGATGGTTGTAACCTGATGAAACGTATCCTTCCGAGACGAACGCTTGTCCATTGGAATTTAACACAACAACGTATGGCGCATTAAACAGCCCATTCCCGGATCCTTTACTCCCCCACTTGCGAACGAACGTGCCGTCCTGTTCAAACACCTGGATGCGATTATTCCCGGTATCCGCAACAAACACTTGCCCGTTCGCAGCCAATGCTATCGAGTGGGGGGAATTAAGCTGCCCATCCCCAGAGCCGGAACTTCCCCACTTGCGGCTATAGGACCATGTATTCCCGGCATTAGCCCCGCGCATCACGGTCGTGTCAATCGAACTCACTCTAATTTTGTTGATTTGCCAGGCTTCCACTGTGATTGTTCCGAACACGGTCCGCAGGTCCAATTTCTTCAAAAGCATGGCGCCCTTAATCCTATCCCCGTTTTTCATCTCGAACACGGCCAGTTCGCGATCCTTTTCCATGGTAATGCTCCGCACCTGTATCAGCGCAACATCCAGATTGGCATATGCGGTCTGGACTGGAATTGACACGATATTGGGAACTCCAACAACACGCGACCCGTCCGCAAGATCGATCGTCAGGCGCAGGGGTTGTCCTTGCCCGTTTGCCTCAGGCCTAGTAGTCCCGGCAGGGTGAACCTGATTTGACAAGCCCGCTGGACTAAGCATACAGGATGTACAGACTAGCTGGATCAGCGCCGGTGCGGCCAATAGAAGCAAGATGTGTTTGACGATATTCATATTACCCCTGTTATTGATTATCGATATCTCAGGATTACGATGCCGGAGCCGCCGTTGCCGCCGGCGACATGCTGGTCAGAACCGCCGCCGCCCCCAGCGCCCGTATTGGCTATACCAGGATGCCCTGGCGTAGACCACTTTGTCGAAGCACTACCCCCGCCACCAAGGCCGCCGACGCCGGGAATTCCAGGAATACCGCCATATGAAGAAGATTGCCCACCACCGCCGCCGCCAGCATAGCACTGTGTGGTTCCGGATATATCACTAGGCACCCCGTTGCCTCCGTTGCCACCGCCATTTGTAGCACTATTATCACCGCCAGCGCCGGCCCCACCACCGCCGCCGCCATGCCAGGTGATTGTATCACCCCCGTTATGTCCTTGTCTTGGTGTCGCAACACCACCGATGTGCGCCTCCCCTGTGTATCCAGGGCCGCCTCCTCCGCCGGAACCGTAAGCCCCATTGCCACCAATGCCATCTGATTTGTATCCGCCACCCGCACCTTTTAAAGCTGTAAGCAAGCCAAATACAGAATCCCCGCCACAGCCTCCAGACGCGCTCACCGCACCCAGCCCAGCCTTGCCGACAATAACCGCGCTTGTGCCATCATTTACACAAATATTAGTGTAGATTAACCCGCCGGCCCCGCCACCCCCGCCGCCGCCATAACCAGCGCCACCAGCCCCGCCTCCCGCTACAATCAGAACATCGCAATTCAGCGAGCCGCCCGACACAACAAAATCAGTCGTCCCCACATTCGTGAACGTGTGGACAATGTAAGCGCCGTTGGTTGTCAGCGTCCCGCCGACCGCGGCGCCTTTGCCGACAACCGCGATTATAATCGAGTTAATTTGATCCGCACCGACTGATACTTTCCCGAACGCTGTCTGAAGGGCCAGCGTTTTAAGCATCAACGCACCCTTGATCCGGTCACCATTGCACATCTCGATCACGGCCAGTTCGTGATCGCTCTCCATTGCAATGCTCCGCGCCTGTTTCAGCACAATATCCAGTTTGGCATACACGGTCTGAACGGAAATGGAGGTGATGTCTGGAACGCCTATTATGCGTGAGCCGTCCGCTATTTCGACGGTCAACCTGACCGGTGAGTCATTCGCAGCAATCTCCGCCATGGCCAGTGGTACCAGCGCGAATACGGTAAGCATAGCTGATATTATTTTAACAATCCTCATATTATCCTCTTTCAGTTGCAGGCATTAATGAGCACATTCACCTCTTCCGCCGACAACGCACGGTCGAACACCATAACCTCGTCCAAGATGCCCTTGAAATAGTAAAACTCATCCCGCGCATGGGCGGCATTGTTATTCGAGGCATGCCCGATCTGGAACGGCGCCCGGTGCTGATACACCAGGGACCCGGCCGCCGGAACCGCAGCCTGCAATATGCCATCGAGGTAGAGAGTGTTCTGCTTCCCGTCCCACACCCCCGCCGCATGATGCCATTGGCCGTCGTTGACGGCACGCTGCGACACCGCACACGTCCCTCCCTCGACACTGGCCACCCAGTAAACCTTTCCGCCATAATCCCGACTATCGACGCGAAGGTGGTATCCGTCCCGGCCCGCGCCGTTGTAATGGGTTGACAACACCGGCTGATGCTTCGGTGCTTCGGCCGATGTCTTGAACCAGGCAGCAATCGAGAGCGGCGCTTGTGTCGGAAAGAGGCCGGTCTTATGAGTGTCTTCGTACTCAACGGAGATATAGTCGCAGGTCCCGTTGAATGTACGCGCTCCGCCAACCTTGCCCATGGGCATCCATTCGGTGCCGTGGAGTTTCCCGTTATTGCCTTTGCCGCTAAGGTCTGCGACAAAATCGCTTTCGTCTTTGTCGAAGGAATAATACAAGGTCAAAGCTTTCAGGAGTACCTCCGGCATGCGTCCCCCGGGCATGATGTCAATGTTAACAATTTGTTCCGCGCCGATGGTCACTTTGCCGAACGCGGTCTGAAGGTCCAATTTCTTCAAAAGCATGGCACCCTTAATCCTATCCCCGTTTTTCATCTCGAACACCGCCGATTCACGGTCCTTTTCCAATGTAATGCTTCGCGTCTGCACCAAGGGAATGTCCACCAGGGCATAGGGAGTCTGGAGTCGGATGGAGTTGATGGCCGGAACTCCTACGAGATGGGAACCGTCGGTTAGATCAACAGCCAGGCTAAGCGGCGGATTGTTCGTCGCGGATTGGCTCCAGACCGGCAAGCTCAATACCAACGCGGCCAGCAGACCGGACAGACGTTTGACGGTGTGCATGTTATTCTCCTGTTTTATTCCCAAAACGGAACAGAACCACTGGCCAGCACGCTAATCTTATTGATCTGCTCAGTCCCAATCGCCACTTTCCCGAACACGGTCTTGATATCCAGTGTCTTAAGAATCAGCGCGCCCTTGAGCCGGTCGCCGTTTTTCATCTCGAATATGGCCATCTCGCGATCATTTTCCACTGCAATGCTGCGAACATCTTTTAACGCAATGTCCATTTTAGCATAGCTGGTCTGGATGGTAATGGACGTGATTTCGGGAATACCTATGATGCGCGATCCGTCCGCCAGGGCGCAGGCAAGCTGCAGAACGGTGTTGGTTGTGTCCTTGGCTTGTACCGACTGACACGCCGCATTGGCGCCTTCGCGGTTCGGAACCTGGCTGGCGCTGAAAGCCGGTTTATAGTTCGCGCCATAGAGATCCTTGAAGCGGGGAAACGCGGTGGCCCCGGCAACGTCCTTAATGGTCCAGACAGTCCCAAAATCCCAGCGTTTTAGTAACGACTCGGCGTCAGAAATCAAACACTTATCTATGTCCACAAGCGGCTCGCAATCGACGGGACCGGAGTCGGCATAAATCTTACCCCCGCCGCTAACAGCATTGGTCCCGGTTGATCGGCAGTATGAATCATGAATACATGCGCCGCCGACGCTCACCCCCACCAGCCCGCCCACCGGCAGTCCGGCAGGCCCCTTGACCGTGCCGGTCGCAAAACAATGACTGATCTTACCATTCGATCCATTTTCGGCAACCAGGCCGCCCGCGCCCCGGCGATACTTGTCGGATACGCCGCCAAAGGAGCTTTCCACGTTCCCAGTTGCATAACAATTCAGGATGATGCCGCCGTTATTGACGCCCACCAACCCGCCGGGATTCTCCTGGCCCTTCACATTGCCGGTGGCAAAACAATTAACGATCCAGCCATCCCGCATTGAACCCACCAATCCCCCCAGATGATTGCCGACCCATTCCGGCCCCACTTCGACCGCGGATGAACAATGCTCCACACGCCCGCCCGTGTTGCCGCCGGCCAGACCTCCGGCGGTGCCACTTCCAAAGACCGATCCGGATACGTAACAATGGCTAATAGTGCCGGCGTTGATACCTGCTAAAATCCCCACGCAATCGCATCCTTTAACCCAGGCATTCTGGACTGAAACGTTGCAAACCATAGCGTTTTTACCAATGCCTCCGAAAAGCGCAATACCGCTTGTAACACGGCCGAACCGGTCGATCCGCAAACCGCTGATCGTATAACCTTGGCCGTCGAACTTTCCAGTGAATGGATGATCGCGATCTCCGACTGGACTGAATCCCTTGCCGTCATTCCACTTCGCGGTTTCTGAAGCATCAATATCATTAACAAGCACGTAGTATACGTCCAGTCCGTTTGTTATTTCCTGAAGCTGGGCCACCGTGCCAATTCGATAAGGGTCCGTCTTAATACCGGCCCCAGCGCCGCTGAATGCGCCGGCGTTTGTCTGGAGCATTAACGCCACCAGAAATGTCGCGGCCCATAGACTTAACCCGTTTTCGGTAAGCACACACGGTTTTGAGTGTATCTTGCCGGGTAGCGGAGGCTTTTCCGCCTGAAGCGGATCAGTTTGAAGCTGAACGCCTCCGAAGATCGCAGGGATTCCGCCTGAGGCGGATCCGCCTGCGGCGGAAAACCCTGCGCTACCATGATCTGTTAGGACATTATATGAGTTATTGGTGATCATTCGTCTTCCCTTTCTTTGATAGGTTTGGTGTTGTTCCGTCGAATCAATACTTTTACAAAAAACCACTGCGGACGCGACCCCCCTACGTCGGACTTCGGCGGGGCAGGCGGAGCGCGTCCCTCAATTTTCAAGAACATAACGTTTGGCGCCTGGCATGGAGGGCCACGCTCTGTCGTGGCCGTCTTTCCACGAGAAGCACATGAGCCTCTCAAGCTCTGTCTTTCCTCGCCGCAGCCCCCTTGACCTTGGACGTTATATTCGTTGGTATAGCCGCCGCGTAGCGGTAACCCACACCGTGCACGGTCAGAATAACGGTGGGCTCATCGGCATGCGCCTCTATTTTTTTACGCAACTGGGCAATATGCTGATCCAAGGTACGGGTCGTGCCGAGGTAATGCACACCCCAAACCGCATTAAGCAACTGATCCCGGCTAAGGACTTCGTTGGGATGAGCGTGGAAAAATTGCAATAATTGGATTTCCCGCGCGGAAATAGGATAGGTTTTTTTACCCATCCTGACCTGGTACTGGAGGGCATCCACCGCCGCTGGCCCGATGTTAAACCGATCCGGTGCCTTGAGCTTATCGGGCGTCTCGGCGGCTCCGCCCCGGCAGGAGCGCCGGAGGATCGCCGCGATCCGGGCCAGAAGTTCATGCACTCCGAAGGGCTTGGTGACATAATCGTCCGCGCCGAGCTGGAGCCCGACGACCTTATCAATCTCTTCGCCCTTGGCCGTCAGCATGACGATGGGAATGGCGCTATTTGTCGAGCGGATTGCGCGGCAAACGTCATAACCGCTTTTTTTCGGCAGCATGATATCCAACAGCACCAGGTCAAAATACTCCTGCGCGAATACCGACAGCGCCTGCTCGCCATTGGACGCCGATGTCGTCCGGTAGCCCTCGCTTTCCAGCGTATCCACCAGGCCGGCCCGGATGTTGGCGTCGTCTTCCACCACCAGGATGTGAATCGAAGGCATGCTCATCCTTTCATTAACAGGCATTCCATGCGGGCCTTGCCCGCCCAGTCAGTTTTGTTGGCTAAAAGCGGCCAGCGCGTTAAGGATAACGCGCTCCACTATTCCTTTGCTATTAATTCAGTCTGCCTGCCGCTTCCGTCGGCCCATCCGGCGCTGCGCACGGCAGACGCGCGGCAAAACAGCTCCCCCCGCCCGCACGGGGCTCGAAAACCAGATCACCGCCCAGGTCGCGGAGAAGGCGGCGGGTAATGCTTAAGCCCAGCCCCGAGCCCGGCTGATTTGCGGTCAGGGAATCATCCACCCGGTAAAATTGCTCGAATATCAGTGTCCGGTGCGGATGGGCAATGCCGGGACCACGGTCCATTACAGTCAAAAGGCAGTGATCCGGTTTCCGCTCCAGACTGAGCATCAGTTCCCTACCCTCGGCTGCATACTTCACCACATTATCAACCAGGTTCAACATGACCTGCTCCAGCGCATCCCGGTCGAACTTTACCCACGCCGACTCCTCCGGGATTTCGGCGCGTACCGTCAAGCCGGCTTCACCCAGGCGGAGCCGCTGCGTCTCGACAAATCGGCGCACAAAATCGGCGACTTCGATGGATTCACAATGATATTTCTTGTTGCCCTGCTCCATTCGGCTGAAATCCAGGACATTATTGACCAGGCGGGTCAGGCGCTGGCTTTCGGCGGCAATCACCTGGAGATATTTCCGAGTTTTTTCCGGCTCGGTGATGCGGCCTTCGCTCAACAATTCCGCGTACATGCGGATGCTAGTTAAGGGCGTTTTTAATTCGTGGGAGATATTGGACACAAATGAAGTTTTTTGGTGGGCATCCGCCATGTGCCGCCGGGCTTGCCAAGTCAATAAGGACCCACCGGCCAGGATCGCCACGACCACGATCACCAGCAATAAGCCGGCCAACAGCACGAAACTGCGCCCGGCAGCCTGCAATATGCCGCCTTCGGCCAGGAACACTCCCACCGACCAATGCGGCAGATATGGGGCCAGGGTTATGGCCATATCCGGCGGCGCCTCGGTCTTGATCTGCGCCACGCCAACCTGGCACACGATACCTCCGCTGTCGTCCAACAGGACATAGGCCGCGCCCTTGGGCACGGCGGACGGAAAAACCGTCATCAACCGCGACAGCAGGGCAGCCATTTCCAACTCCATGCCATACACCGGCGCCTCGGGATCGTGCTGGACCCAGCCCAGTAAATAGAGTCGGTTCTCGGTAAACCACGGGGTCCAGCCGCCCGCCCACGCCGGAGCCGGACTATACTGATCGTTTGGCACATCCGCGTTCTGCTGGCGCACAGTTTCGGCCAGTTGCCGTCCGCTGGCCCGGATCTGGGCAACTTGCTGGACAAAATCCGGCGGCTGATTGGATTCCGCCAAAAGCTTACCATGCAGGCTCCGAATTGAAGCCGATCTCTGAGAGAGGCCGTTCGTTTCGGAATCTCCCGCCTGCCATGGAATTCGACCAGAAAAAAGCGCGTCATACCGGGATGCGAATCTCTGTTCTTCCGCCGTCCATCCGCTCTGCGGCGAAGGCATCCGCAGTCCTTTCTTCGCATCCCAGATAAAAACGTTTCTCACCAGCGGATTATTTTTTTCCCAGGCCGCCAGGCTTTCAGCAAGTTCCGACGGCGGGATCCGGCGCAGACTCTCGCCCAACTCATCCTCCACGGCCGAGGCCGCCATCCGCATATTATCCGCTATGGCGCGCACCCGGTCCAGCGTTGCTGAGCGGGCCTGAGCCGCGATCCGCTCGCCTTCGTGCCGGATCAGCCAGAATGCAACCGTGCCAACTACCACGGTCGGCACAAAGAGCAACAGCCAATACCAGTAAATCGCGCGCCGGTTCATAAATGGAATCATAGCAGAGCCCCGTAATAAAGCAACGTATTCTATTATTGCAAAGCTAAGAACCAGGGCTAATTAGCGACGTATATTTGATAGTTGTATTCAATCTCGATTTTATCGCGGGCTTTGACGGGAAGTTCCCACAACAGTAATTGCTGGGGGTTGACGCTTTTTAATCCTGTGGCAATCTGCGTCACATGCGCATTGGGCGTCATCTTGACGATTTCCCCGGAGATGTCTTTGACGATCGCAATGACAATGTCTTTATTCTTGAAATTCACCGCAGTCAGTTTGCCCTGGACGTCAACCAGGTCATAATTGCGATTATAGAAATTAGCGGCATTCCGTTTCCGGGCGGTTTCATACTCGACATGCTCGGCTTTAACGTCAACGGCCTGGGTAATTTTCACCGTGGTTTTACTGCCCGGGCTCGTATAATAGATTATATCCTGGCCGAGTATCTGTTCCCCCTGCTTGGTCATCGCGGGCGCAGTTGTCCAAGGGACATTGCCATTGTTCGCAAGACGAATACTGTGCCATATCTCGTCTGACTTCAGCGGTTCGCGCGGATTGGGGTTCGGCGGCTCATTGAGAATATCGCCAAGTTTCCATTCATAGATGTGTTCATAAGGCACTTCCAATGAAAACAAGGGATAGTAACCGTGCTGCCCTTTGCGGAGTGAAATGTCTTTCTTCTCATAAAAGAAAAGCCCTTCCTGGGCTTGTCCTTTAATTGCCGCCACCGAATAGGTTGGCCCGATATTTTCATTGCCATATATGGCCGCATTGCACATTACGGACTGGGCCATGACCGCCCCGCGGCCTTGATAGCGGTTCGCGCCGGAAGGATTGAGAAGGCTGTTGATAAATGCGGCAAGATCTGTTTTTTTTGCAATGGGATCTATAACCTCGGCAAACTGGAGATTGGGAAACCCCGCAACAAGATTTACCGTCACATTATCCAGATCATCAATCTCATTTATGATTTCCGCCTTCGTGCTCAGGCGCGCTTTTGAGGGATCGGTGATGTCAATCACGCAACTCGGCGCCCAGGTAATGCCTTTTGCCAGATACTGAATGATGACCGGGCATTTCCCCTTGGTGTTATTCTTTTTCAGCTGTAGAGCCGTTACGGACTTTGTTCTCGATACGCCGGTTTTCAAGACTCCATTAGAAAGACTGACCTGCCTAATATCCCCTCGATTGATGGCCAACATACGGTTTCCTGATTGAAATAAAACCAGGGAGGAATTTGTCGGCGCATCAATGATTTTGCCTTGAATGGGCTCTTTATCTCCTATTTTCAGTTCAATGTTCTGTCCTATATTGGCTTCAATAACATCGCCAAGGTTAGCAGCCGGTACATTCTCGATTGCCGTTCGATCAAAAGCCACCAACTCCTGTATGGCGTCGCTATTACCAGGGGTATATGCCCAAAATGTGCCGAGGGTAGGCACGGGCAATTCTTTGATCAAAACCGTAGTGGCGTCTTTAGGCAGTTCGCCCTCCCGGTTGATAAAACCCAGCCCGTTTTTAAACAACGAGATTGAAGTGATTTTTGTCGAAATAGAGGCTGATGCTTCGTCAGCGGCCAGACAGGAACTCAAATCCAGCGCCGTCGAGCCAAAAGTTAACATTGAGGAAACAATTAATACCATTACTGTTGCTTTGTTCATTGCAATCTCCTTACATGTATAAATACCGCTTGGCAGCCTGCCGGACCTGGCATGGCCCAGTCCGACAGACTGCCGGCGCCTGTTTATGCGGATAATCTTTCCCTGCGTCAGTGCTTGTATTGCTGATTGATTTCCTGGTACGATTCCGAGCGCATGATCTTGCGGGTCGTCTTACTCATGCCTTCATCGCCTATATCCTTAGCCTGCTTCTTCGAGTCTTCGCCTTTCTTCTCCAGATCCCGGTCGTGCAACAGCGCCCCGGCTTCCTCCAGTTTTTCGCCCGCTTCCCTGAGTTTTTTGGCCGCTTCCTCCTTTTTGCCATCGTCGGCCAGGACAATAGCTTGCTCCTGGGCTACGGCGTGGATGTTGATGACGTAAGCCTTCTTGACCGGCGCGTTCGCGGAATCATCCACTTCCTTGCGCTCGCGGCTGTAGCTGCTGCGGACGGCGCCGCTGGAGCTTTCGCGGCCGCTGGTGAAGGGGTTGTCGTAGGTGACCCTGGCCGAGGCGATCTCGCGGCTGGTCCCATGTTTCCCGGCCGGCACCTCGACCTCCACGAGCACGTATTTTTCCTGGCCTCCGTAAAGCTGGTTCAGGAACAGCTCGACGGTCTGGCCTCGGATACGCCCTTCCCGCCCGATAACGGAAACCGGGTGAACGCCTTCCGGGCATTCGATAACCAGGGTGACTTGCTTGGCCACTACGCTCAGGACATCGCCCAGTTCGGCCTTAAAGATGCGCGGCAGGTCTTGGCTGTTTTCCACGAAATAGGTGCTGCCGTCGCTGCTCTGCGATAACCGGGCCATCAGATCCTCGTTGTAGTCCGTGCCCACGCCAACGGTCGTAACGGCAATGCCCTCCTTGATCAGCGCCGCGCCCAGCCGGCCGAGATCGTCGGGAGCGCTCGGGCCGACATTGGCCAACCCATCCGACAATAGGATGATCCGGTTCACGTATTCCCGGTTCAGGTTTTTGCGGAGTTCCGCCGCCCCCTGGCTTACGCCGCCAAACAGCGCTGTGCTGCTGCCGGGCCTGATTTCCCGGATCCGGGCTTCGATCCATTCCGCGTTCCCGGCGCTTTGGGCCGGAACCAGCGTCTCGAAGTGCGTGTCATAGACGACCAGGGAAAAGATATCCCGCGCCTCCAGGCGCCGCAGGACCTCTATGGCCGCTTCCTTGGCCTTTTCCAGTTTCGCTCCGCCCATGGAACCCGAGCGGTCCAGCACGAGCGCCAGGTTAACCGGCGGCCGGTTCTGTTTCGGCGGCGGCGGCGCGTCCAGCGTGATTTTTATTATCGCCCGCTGGGCGGCATCCGCCGGCAGAACGCTCCGGTCCAGTTCAACGCGGCACGTGACCGTGTTAGCCCCGGTCGACACACCCGCCAGACTGCCCATACCGAAAAGCGTCACCAGGGCCATGCTTCTCCATCCCGATCTCCGACACATTTTTTTGCCACTCATCGCCCACCTCCTGTTGTTTGCCGCATGCCCGCGGATTTTAGCGGGGCCAAGCCGGGACGCCATGCCCAAGGGTAATGCGGCAAGTTTGAATAATTCATGGCGCTCCTCTCTCTTTGGTCGCCTGTATTCAATCATAATCCGCAGCGCCAGTTGTCATGAGTAAGTAAAAGTATTGTAAAGATACTGTAAAAGCGGCGCGACGCCGCTTTTAGTACCTCACACATAAAAAACATCTATTAAAAACAATGGCTCCTCACCAGAATCTGTGGGTCGAAGATGGGATTTACCACAGAGACACGGAGGCACAGAGGAGAATAACGGAACAGGAGATTCCGTGTTCTCCGTGGTAAATCTTCTGTCGGTGATCGGTGGGTTCGTTCGGATACGAAGCCGCTACGCTATGCTTATCTCCATCACCAGCTATGCGACAACATATTGAAGCATTCATGGCAGATGCGTTACCCACTCATTATGCCAAGGAGCCATATTTCTTAAAATTCGGGTTGCGAGCATCGCCCGTTTTAGATAAATCAGTCTCCGACGTGCGTAACGCGATCGGGCTTGGGGTCGCCCAAGACCGCGCCCAACGTGCGCGGCTACAAAAGAGCATCAGCCATAGGCTGATCCGCCGCTGGCGAAAAATTCCTATACATGTTTATCGCCCCGCAACGGGGCGGACTTTATTCTGAATTGTAGGGCGGGAACGCCCCCCGGGCTTCCCGCCGTCCGGAAATGGTTCGGCGGCACGTGCCCGTCCTACAAATAACAAATTCAGGCAATAGCGGTTCCGCGTGGATCAGGCACTAACGTCATTCCGTCTTCCCAACTCATACGGCATTGGTTACACTGCCGTTATGGATCGTACTGAATTCATCACTGACCGGGAGATTTACAAACGCGTCATTCTCGGCATCGTTCCCGGAGCGACCCGCTTTCTGTGGCTGGCTACTTCAGGACTGAAAGACCTGTATGTCGTGACCGAAAAACGCCGTGCCCGCCCGTTCCTGGCCCTGCTGTCCGAGCTTGTCGGCAAGGGCGTGGCCATCCGCCTGCTCCATGCCGGCGAACCCGGGCCGGCCTTCCGCAAAGACTTTGACCGCTACCCTAACCTGATCAACGGCCTCGAACAGGTGCTCTGTCCGCGCGTACACTTCAAGGCGATCATCGTTGACGGCAGGATCGCCTACACCGGCAGCGCCAATCTGACCGGCGCAGGGGTGGGTGCCAAGAGTGATCGGCGCCGGAACTTCGAAGCAGGATTCCTGACCGCGGAGCCTGGCCTGGTGAGCAAGATTATGGATCAATTCGACGCCGTCTGGATGGGCAAATATTGCACGGACTGCGGAAGGAAAGCACACTGCGCAGATTATGAGGATTTCTAACTCGATGTATAGGACCTGAATTTTGCGCCGAGCCGGCGCAAAATTCACCCGGGCCGCCACGCGAGTCACGTTCCACGCACCAACGCGGTCACGTGATGCTGGCCGCGTAAAACGCGGCTAAACTGGGTTAACCACGTTAGTTTCGATGATAATCCAATGGGTTATTATCAAAACTTCACGTCTTTCGCCAGAGGGCAATCTCCGCTTAGGCGAAAGTGGATAGCACGATCATCGTGCTATTCAGGTAGGGATTTGTTATTTGGGCTCCTCACCAGAATCTGTGGGTCGAAGAGGGGATTTACCACAGAGACACGGAGGCACAGAGGAGAATAACGGAACAGGAGATTCCATGTTCTCCGTGGTAAATCTTCTGTCGCTGATCGGTGGGTTCGTTCGGATACGAAGCCGCTACGCTATGCTTATCTCCATCACCAGCTATGCGACAACATATTGAATCATTCATGGCAGATGCGTTACCCACTCATTATGCCGAGGAGCCAATCTTTTGTAGCCGCGCGCGTTGGGCGTGGTCTTCGGAGCCGAACCATTCCCGGACGGCGGGAAATGCCGCATGCGGCACGTTCCCGCCCTACAATTCAGCATAAGGTCCGCCCCGCTTCGAGGCGCTCAACATGTATAGCAGTTTTTCGCCAGCGGTGGATCAGCCTATGGCTGATGCTCTTTTGTAGCCGCGCACGTTGGGCGCGGTCTTCGGATCCGACCGGGTAGAGCAGGTATTCCCGCTAGAGACGGGACTGCCAAAGGTTGAACACCGGCTAAGATAGTCGGGATCAACCCGACTCTACCTGAAGAAAGTTGCTCCCGTCGCGGGCCTAATTCATTCTTTCCCCGACCTGAACCCTAGCTCACGCGCATTTGCGATTTTTGCAGAACCGCCACATATGCTCCGTCGGTTCTGGCTTTCGGTGGAAATATTTTCCGTTCCGAGATACGGCTGAATTCCGGACGCCCTTTCAGGAATGAAGCCACCAGCGCCTCGTCCTCCTCCGGCTCCAGACTGCAGGTGCTATAAACCAAACGCCCGCCCGGTTTCAGAAGGTCGGGCATGCGCTCCAGCAGAATGCGCTGGGTGCGCGTCATCTTGGCCAGGCGCGTCTCCGAAAATCGCCAGCGGGCATCCGGACGGCGCCGCAAGACTCCCGTGTTCATGCAGGGCACATCCAGTAGGATACGGTCAAACGGCCCCCCGGCCTCGTCAGTGATATTAAAGGCATTGCCCTGGATGACTGTTACGAATTGGTTACAATCCAGGCGTTGCAAGTTTTCTCGCAAGCGCACGAGTCGGTCATCGTGCAGATCCATGGCCACCAGACGTCCCTGCTTGCGCATGGTCTCGGCGATTAGGAAGGTTTTTCCGCCCGGCGCAGCGCAGGCATCCAGAATTTCCTCGCCCGGCTGGGGGTCCAACTGTGCCACCGCGCCCAGGACGGAGGGGTCGATCACCAGGAACAGGCCCTCTTTGTAACCCGGCAAGGATTCCACGCGCAAGCCATGCGGCATGGCCAGGCAGCCCGATGCGCCCATCTGTTGGTCCTGCAGGTTTATTCCCTTTGTCCGGAGCAAGTCGATGTAATCAGTGCGACTGATTTTCAGGCTGTTAATATGAATTGTCACCTCCGGCCGGGTGTTATCCCACTCGCAAAGCCGGAGTGTGGCGTCCGGCCCGAAAACACGCAGCCAGCGCTCAACCAAGACATCCGGGTGCGATTCCTGCACGCCCAGCGGCTGTTTTTTTAGTTCCCGGAGGATGGCCGATTTTTCCCGAAGCACGCCCCTTAAAAGCGCGTTCACGAAATCGGCCACGCCCTGGTTGTGCCGCCCTTTCACGGCCTCCACGGTTTCATTGACGGCGGCGTAGGGCTCGATCTCCGTCATGATCAGCAACTGGTACAAGCCGACCAGTAGCAGCGCTAGCAATTCCGACTCCGGCATGTGATGCACTCGGGCGGCTGCTACCCATTCCAGCAGGCGTTTCCAGCGTACCACACCATAGACCAACTCCATGACCAGGCCCCGGTCCGGCGTATCAGCGGGAATAAGGCGGTTGGGAAATTCCCCGGATTTCAACCAGCGGGCAATAATTTGGGCGGCAATTTGGCGGGAGGAATTTGGCATAAGCTATTTCTTGGCCACTGATTAACACGGATTGTCACGGATATCTATCAGTGTTTCTGCATTGGCGCGATTTTTATTCCGTTATTATTTCAATACGCTGAGAACAGTATTCCAATCTTGTAGCCCGGGCCGCCACGTGAGTCAAGTTTCACGTGCCAACGCGGTCACGTGATGCTGGCCGCGTAAAACGCGGCCAAACGGGGTTAACCACGTTAGTTTCGATGATAACCCAATGGGTTATTATCGAAACTTCACGTCTTTCGCCAACGGGCAATGCCCGCTTAGGCGAAAGTGCATAGCACGATGATCGTGCTATTCAGGTAATAATTATATCCGTTCCGGTGTCTCAATGCCCAACAGGTTCAACCCTTGGCGCAGGATACGGGCGGTGACCCCGCATAGCCGGACCCGACTTTCACGGACACCTTCGGACGCCTTGAGAAACGGCACGTTCTGGTAAAACGCATTATACAGGCCTGCGAGGGCATACAGGTAATCGGCCAATACGCTGGGCTTGAACGTCCGAGCCGAGAGCGTCACGGCTTCGGCGAAGCGTGCGACCTGGAGTGCCAGCCTCCGCTCTACGGGTTCGTCGAGGCGTATGGGAAAAGCCTCGGGATCGCGGCCGGGAAACTGTTCGCGGTACTTATCCTGTACGCTGCGGATCCTGGCATAGGCATATTGCAGATAGGGCGCGGAATTGCCATCCAGGGCCAAAGCCTTGTCCCAACTGAACGTCACCAGGCTTTGCGGATTTTGACTCAAGTCGGCGTATTTCACGGCACCGATGCCCACCGCCCGCGCCACTTCCTTCTGCTGAATTTCCGGCATTGTCGGGCTGGTCTGTTTGACCACGGCCAATGCTCGCGTCTCGGCCTCGTCCAGCAAACTCTCCAACTTGATCACATTGCCCTGGCGGGTAGAAAAAGTGCCTTCCGGCAGGCGCATGAGTCCGAACCAGACATGCTGCAGTTGGGCCCGGATTCCGATTTTCTTGCCAACCGTAAATATCTGCTTGAAATGCAACTGCTGACGCTCATCGGTCACATAGATGATAGACTCCGGTTCAAATTCCTCCTGGCGGCTTATGAGCGTGGCCAGATCGGTCGTGGCGTAATTGAATCCACCGTCGCTCTTGCGGACCATGCAAATCGGCAGCTTCTCGTCCTCCAGGAAGACCACCAGGGCGCCTTCGCTCGCACGAGCCAGCCCTTTACTTTGAAGTAAATCCACCACCCCGGCCAAGCGATCATTATAATAGCTCTCGCCACGCATCAGGTCGAAGGCCACTCCCAAGCGGCGATAAATACGGTCGAACTCGCCGAGAGATAAATCGACAAAATGACGCCAGAGCATCAGATTTTCGGCATCGCCCGCCTGGAGCTTGACGAGCTCCTGCCGACATTGCTGCAGCCAATCCTCGCTTGCCTGCGATTGTTCATAGCTCTTTACATAAACCCGCTCCAACTCTTCAACTGGCGATTCAACCAGGGCCTTTGGATCGGCAAAATTGCGATAGCCCATAATAATGATACCGAACTGTGTGCCCCAGTCGCCCAAGTGATTATCGGCAATGACCCGGTAGCCCAGGAAACGGTGTAGTCGATCAAGAGCGTTGCCGATGACCGTGGAACGGATGTGTCCGATGTGCATCGGCTTGGCCACGTTCGGGCTGGAATAATCCAGGATAACGGTTCGTCCGGGTCCGATCACCGGCACGCCAAAATGTTGGTCTGTCAGGATCGCCGAGACATGCTCCGCCAACCAGGAACTCTTGAGATAAATGTTGATAAACCCGGCCCCGGCAACTTCCACTCGCTCCACGCTCTCCGGCAATGTCGCGCCACCGATAACGGACTGGGCAATATCCCGTGGTTTTTGCTTCAGCATCCGGGCCAGGGCCATGGCCGCGTTGCACTGGTAATCGCCATGATCCGGCGAGCCGGCCGCCACGACCTGGACGGCGGATATTTTGTCCCCGGCCTCAGGCAAAGCCCGCGCAAATTCGCTACGCAGCCATTTGGTTAATAAATGATCAATGGTGGTCATAAATTATCGTTCTTCGTTCGTCGTTGATGTTCCTCACCCTTATTTAAATCCCATCCCCAGCCGGTAAATCCAGTTGGCCAAGACGGCCAGAAGGCCCCCGCCCAAGAGCCACCAGCCACGCTTGCCATATAACCGGAGCCACGCGCCCCGCTCCAAGTTCACGCCCAGGATCAGCGCGGCCGCATTCCAGGCAAAAATCAACGCCGTTAGTCCATAGAGCACAGCGGCCATGGGACAGTCATGGAGGACCGCAGCCCACTTCCCATCGGCCATGCCGACAAAACCCCGCGTCCATCCGCAACTCGGGCACGGATATCCCGACACCTGCAAAAATATGCAAGTGCGCAAGGAAACTTTATCGAGCGGCAGAAAAAAAGCCGCCAGCAGAACGAATCCCGAAAGCAACACCCACGGCAAACGGTTCGCCACCAGCCGTCCAAAGGAAGCCGGATGCCCCACCCTAAATAATCCAGTGTCGCCACTATTCATGGATCAATCGCTCGCCGGCGCTGGCCCGAAGACGTCGCGATAGGCCACCGCCAGGCAACAAATAGCCAGTGGCACCGTAACAAAAAAGCCTATGCCACAAGCCAGCAGACCGACCGAGGCAATCACACCCACGACCAGCACGAACCCGAGCAAAGGTAAAAAGTTTTCCTTGACCCGGTGGATGCTGGCTATCGAGGCCGGCCAGAAATCCATTTTGCGGTCCACTATCAGGAACAGGCCAAACACGAGCAGTGTTTGCATGGCAATTATAACCACCATTGATAAAAAGCCACCAAGGAACGGGATAAGGCACAGCACACACGATATTACAACAATCAGGATGTTCCACACCAGCCAGAACAGGAAGGCATTCAAAAAGAAATCGAACCCCTTAAACACCGCGCCGACATCCGGCTTGGGATCCTGCTTATCAATGAGGGCCAGCGCTATGATGATCAATCCGGCCAACATTGGACCGGCCAGAATAAAGGCGGTGGCGCCGGAGATCACCAGCGCTAGTAGGGAGGCGACAATCAAGAGCGTGGCATTATCCATGAACAAGGTGAATCCCTTCTGAAACCATTCGCTCAATTTTACCTCGCTTTTCTGTCCGTTCATGTCTGTTCCTCCCGGTTTAATAGCTACTTCGTCTTTTCGCGCTGACATACTGCACGCATACTATAGAGCGGAGCCGGGCCTGAAGCAATAGTCAGTGGTACGTTATTTTAGTGGGGCAGAAACTGTGAAAAAACGGGCGCAGACGGTCCGTAGTCATGCGGACCCTCCCAAAATCCATCGCTTGGGTCAGAAACTGCATATTTTCAGTTTGGATGATTTCCGGCTGAGGTGGGTTTCGCGTTGGTTGGAGGAAATGGATTGTCCGGAGTTTCAGATTTGCCTTGCAGCGGGCAAAGCGAAGTCAAAAGGCAAGCTGAAGAAACGTTATCGGCAGTGACTGAAGCGGGGGCAAAAAGCGATGGATTTTCTGAGGAGTGAATTGAAGCGGTTTAAAGTTCGTCTTGAACCGGAACTGCTGGAGCCCAGTCGTCAAATGCGCTAACTGCTCCCTTCGGCAGGATGAACCCTCTGGGTGATCCGATCTCGGAACGGCTCGGCAGGGACGCCTCGCCCCACCATTGCGGAAATCCCATATAAAAATCATAACCAGCGAACCAGATAAGAATATCTTTAAAAAAGTTCCGAATTATATCCATTTTCAATCGGCCGCTTTAGGCAGTTTCAGAACGGCGTTCGCAAATTTTAAAGCTCCCCTCCTTGGAGGGGTTGGGGTGGGCTATAATAACACCTCATATAACATATAAAATTGGGTTCCATAGCACAATTTATGGGTGGTGAATTGTCAGGCAATTTCAAGCAATCTCTTTTCCGTGCTTCCGTGCCGGTGGTGAGTTATTTCCGATCTACCCACAGATTCTGCGGAAGATCCCTAATAATCATACATCTTTTCTCGATTTCCAGACTTGACTAGCTCCTGCCCTTGTACAACAATCAGATTATATTCCGAGCTGTTGTGCGAATGCTGGAGGCGCCGAATATGAGAATGAATCTGCTATGCAGGGACCGGACGCGATTCCTTGCCGGCCTGCTAATAGCCGGCTGGCTCTGTGTCCTGCCAGCCGCCGCCCGCGAGGTCATGGTGGCCCGGGTCAATGGGGTCATCAGCCCGGTCAGCGCCCGTTTCATGGTCCAGACCATGGAGCGAGCCGAGGCACGGGAAGTAGAGTGCCTGATTTTCGAGCTGGACACACCCGGCGGTCTGGATGATTCGATGCGGCTGATAATCAAAAAGATCATGGCATCCAGGGTGCCAGTCGTGGTCTATGTCGCCCCGTCCGGATCCCGCGCGGCCTCCGCCGGAGCATTCATCACCATGGCAGCGCATGTTGCCGCCATGGCACCAAGCACAGCCATCGGCGCCGCCCATCCGGTGGCCCTCGGCCCCTCCACGACCATGGTCGACAGCAATGTGACGGCCAAGGCCGAAAACGACGCCGCCGCTTTCATCCGGGCAATTGCCGCACAGCGCGGCCGCAACATAGAATGGGCCAACTCCGCTGTCAAGGATAGCGTTTCGCTCTCGGAAACGGAAGCACTGCAAAACAAAGCGGTTGACCTGATAGCACCATCCCTGCCCGCCCTGCTCGACGCGATCGACGGCCGGAGCGTCCCCATCGGCACGAATACCGTGCAATTGGCAACCAAGGGCACGTCAATCGTCTATGCCTCGATGAACTGGCGGGACGAACTGTTGGCGACGATCGCCAATCCGAATATCGCCTATGTCCTGTTTATGCTCGGTTTACTCGGCTTGTATTTTGAATTATCCACCCCCGGCGCCATTCTGCCAGGCGTGGTCGGGGCCATTTCGCTGATTCTGGCATTCTTCGCGTTCCAAACCCTTTCGGTTAATTTTGCCGGAATTTTATTGATTATTGTGGCAATTGTGTTATTTTTCTTAGATGTAAAGGCTGCTACGCACGGAGTGTTGACTGGCGGAGGTATTATTGCCATGTTCATCGGGTCGGTAATGATGTTCGATAGTCCTGATCCCGCCCTGCGCGCTTCGATGCAGGTCATAATCCCCGTGGTGCTGGTCACCGCCCTCTTCTTTGTCGTCGCTATCTGGCTTTCGATCAAGTCCCTGGCCCGTAAACCTATCAGCGGCCAGACCGGCCTGCTGGGAGAGCAAGGCGATGCGCGCACAGCGGTCAATGCGCACAGCGGTCAAGTATTCGTGGCCGGGACCCATTGGACCGCCTTCGCCGAGGAAAATATTACCGCAGGCAGCCGGGTGCGCGTTATACAGGTCAAGGGAATGACGTTGAAGGTCGAAGCGATCTGAAGCATTGTAGATTTATGATTCTCGATTACTGATTGAAACAACACGCATGGTTCACACGAATCATGCAAACGAAAGGAACATACCCATGATGCCGGTTTTTATCACAGTCGTAGTTATCGTCATGTTCATCTTGGTCAACACCATCAAGATTCTCAGGGAATACGAACGCGGTGTCGTGTTCCGCCTGGGCCGATTTGCCGGTGTGCGCGGACCAGGCCTGATCCTGCTCATACCCATGTTCGAAAAGATGGTCAAGGTCAGTCTGCGCACGGTAGCCCTGGACGTGCCGCCCCAGGATGTGATCACCAAGGATAACGTCTCAGTCAAGGTCAACGCAGTCATGTACTTCCAGGTCTTTGAGCCGAGCAAGGCGATCATCGCCGTTGAGGACTACCTGTTTGCCACTTCGCAAATGGGACAGACTACCCTGCGCTCCATTCTCGGCGAGCACGAATTGGACGACCTGCTCTCCAACCGCGAAAAAATCAACCTCAAACTGCAGGAGATCATAGACACGCGCACCGATCCCTGGGGCATTAAGGTAAGCGCCGTGGAAGTCAAGGACGTGGACCTGCCCGAAGGTATGCGGCGCGCCCTGGCTAAGCAGGCCGAGGCGGAACGCGAACGCCGGGCCAAGGTCATTCACGCCGACGGCGAATTTCAGGCCTCGGCCAAGCTGAAGGAAGCAGCCGATATCATGGCCCCCAACCCGGTTGCCGTGCAACTGCGCTACCTGCAGACCCTGACCGAAATTTCTACCGAAAAGAATTCGACCATCGTCTTCCCACTGCCCATGGATTTTCTCAAGTTTTTTATGGACAAGGCAAAACGGGATTAAGTTTGGAACGGATAAGTGATTTCCTTCCGGTCCGATTGATTTAAATTGCCACGTCGCATTGGCGTTGTGGAGCGCGCCAGCGCAACTTGCGCTTTTTTCCCGGCAAAACTTGCTGCGTCGGAAAAAAACGACAGTTCAACTGCTGCACTCCAAGGCGACACCATTAGGTGTGCCACGTAAATACTCGAAAAACAGGAGAGTCAAGCATAATCCCTGCGGGCGCGACGAACAGAGCAGCTATACTCTCTTGTATGCGCAGGATGACTATGCAAGCTCATATCCGGTCTGCCATTCTTGTATTGCTCCTCTTTGCTTCGGCGTTAAGCCGGGCGGATTCATACTTCGTCAACGATACCAGCACGAACGGGGATGTGTACTGCACGACGACGGGCAGCGATGCCTACAGCGGTTTGAGCAACACCGCGCCCAAGCTCAGCATTCAGGCGATTTTCGACACCTATACCCTCGCCTCAGGGGACACGCTCTATATCGATACGGGGCTCTACACCAACTACACGGTCACCTTGACTGCAAGGGTGTCGTCCTGCACGATCCAGGGCAGCACCAACTTTGCCGGCGGCGGCACCATCATTGATCGCATGAATGCTGCCCAATATGTCCTGCGCTTTCATGCCGACGGGAACGGTCCCGCTAATGTGACAGTGCGCGACCTGACGCTCCGAGGCGGCTCATATGGGTTGGCCATGACACATAACGGCGGCATCAATTATAAAATGACTAATAACTTTTTTTACCGTTTGCGGATTGTGGACAACGCCAATGGCGTTTACACGGATGGATACGTGGGGGGCGGTAACTGTTTCACTGAATGTGCCTTTGCCCATTCGGGATTTGCCTTGAACTGGAGCACCCATGCCGCTGACTGGCTGGCTGTGAGCAACACGGTTATCTACTCGGATAACGGGAACGGGATGGCCGGTAATGTCAGGGCTAGGCACTGCATTATTTATGTTGCCGGGGCTGGCAAATCGGCATTGGCAAGCGGGTCTCCGGCAGGCGATTACAACCTGTTCTTTGTGACGAACGGCGCTGTTATTAACCCATCCTACAACACCCTCAGCTCATGGGTCGCAGCTACGACGAATGAACAGCACAGCCTGGCCGCCCGGGATCCTTTGTTTTCGGACTTGTTGCACTACGACTTCCATCTTCAGAGCGCGGCCGGGCGTTACAGCAACGGGGTCTGGGTCGCGGATGCGGTGTTTTCACCGGCGTTGGACATCGGCGATCCGGCGGCGAACTACGCCAACGAGTTGGCGCCGAACGGCGGCAGGCTGAACGTCGGCCGCTACGGCAACACGACAGATGCGAGCAAGTCCAACACTAATAAGTGGCTGCAGGTGCTGACCTGTAACGATGGCGGCTACCTGGCAGGCACGGTCACCTTGTACTGGGTGCAAGGTAATTTGACGAACGCGGGGGATACCGTGCGGCTGGAGCATTCAGTGGATGGCGGCGCGAACTGGTCTCTGATCAGCAATGCCGTGGTCGCCACGAACGGCCAGTGCCTGTGGAACACGACGGCGGCGGGCGCGACGGCGGCGGCAAAGTGGAAAATTATCTATGAGTCGGACACGAAGATATTTAGCGAGACCGACAATCGTTTCGCATTGCGCAATGGACCTGTTAATTACTATGTCAATGTTACGAATACGAGTGGCGACGTATACTGCACGGCGCCCGGCAGCCCCACGAACTCCGGCACCCTGCCCTCGGAGCCGCTGGACAGGATTAGTGCCGTGGTGGATATGTACCAGCTGGTGGGTGGCGACATAGTGTATATCGATACCGGCACTTACAACCTGACGAACTACGTGTACATCACCCCGGATGACGTGGGCGATTCCTGGAGCAGCATGGTGACTTTCCAAGGCAGTACCAACTATGCAGCCGGAGGCACGGTCCTGGACCGTGGTGGCGGCAATTACATTTTTTATTTATACGTCAGCCGGGCGGCTGCGGTCCAGTATCTTGCGCTCAAGGATATGACACTCTGCAACGCATCCTCCGCCGCCCTGTATTTACGCCATTTGAACGGCATGAACCAGGGGGTCAAGAATACTCTGTTTGAAAGCCTGGTGATCCGCGACAATGCCGGCTACGGCATTGATGGATCCAGCCAGGATAGCGTGAAGGAAGGCAATCGTTGCCTGCGCTGTGTGTTCGCCGATAACGCTCAGCGCGCCATCGCCTGGGACAACGGGCACGCGAACGACCGACTGACTCTCGATAACTGTGTAGTATACGGGACGCCGACCAATTACGCATTATCCGGTTATTTTGCGGTGAGCAACAGTATCCTGCACGTTTCGGGGTCAGGGAAAAAGATATACGACATGACGAACATTATCAGCGACTACAACGATATCTTCACCACCAACGGAGCCCAGATCCACGCCTCCTATGCAACGCTGGCCGCCTGGTCCAACAGCACTCGCGACCCACACAGCATTGACCGGGATCCACTTTTTGCCAACCCGCCGAATGATTTTCACCTGCAGTCCAAGATGGGCCGCTATGCCGGCGCTATCTGGGTGCTGGATGCGGTGCACTCGCCGGCTATCGATGCCGGCGCTACTAATGCGGCTTATGCGCTGGAGCCTAAGCCCAACGGCCGCCGGATAAATTGCGGCAATTACGGCAACACGCGCGAGGCCTCGATGTCCACCGTCGCCGGCACCGTTGTCATTATCCGCTGATTCCGGCGCCGGACATACGGTCAACTCCTGCGACCGGCCTTTGACCGGTTAAATACACAGCATGATGGGCTGCGAACAAAGACCTGTGTCAACGCCGATCGAAAACTGGCTTTTGGCCGATTGAGAAATTGATTGAAAATAATTATATTGTCGCCAAATGCGGTAACTGCTCCCTTCGGTAGGGTGAACCCTCCGGGTGATCCGATCTCGGAACGGTTCGGCAGGGACGCCTCGCCCCACCATTTCGGAAATACCATAAAAATCAGAACAAGCGAACCAGATAAGAATATCTTTAAAAAAGTCTGGAATTATATCCATATTCAAATCGGCCGCTTTAGGCAGTTTCAGAACGACGTTCGCCAGACAACACCACCACCCGCTCATTAAATTGCGATATTCGCTATGTGATCAGTAAGTTTTTCGTGGGGAAGTTGGGATCGCTGGTCAGATTTACGCCAAGGCGCTTCAATCCTGCTGCGTCGCCCGAGGTTGGGATATGCGTCAGATGCATTTCGCAACCTGACAGCTCTTTTAGTTTTTCCATGGCCATCTGGGCGGATGGCTCGGTCGTGGCGCTGATGCTCAGCGCCACAAGCGTTTCGCCCAAATTCAGGCTTTCGGCCTTGCCATTTAAAGTATCCCGCTTGAGCGTACTGATAGACGCCAGGATATTCGGGGACAGGAGATGCCTCTGGTCCGGTATCCCGGCTAAGCACTTGATGGCGTTCATGATCAGGCTCGAGGCCGCATGCATCAAGGGCGAGTTTTTACCCGTTACGATAACACCGTCTTCCAATTCGATCGCCGCGCCGCAGCAGATGCCCATGTTCCCCTGGCCCGCCAGGGCCGCCTGCCGCGCCGGCTCGACCACCAGGCGCTCCTCCGGCCGCAGGCCAATTTCCTGGCATAAGCGCTCTATGCGCTGGACGGTTTCAATCTCAGTCAGGCCCATGGCGTATTCGCAGACATAGCGAAAATAACGCCTGATAATTTCCTGGCGCGACGCTTCCTGAACCAGCGCATCATCGACGATCCCGAACCCGGCTCGGTTCACACCCATATCGGTCGGCGACTGGTACATTGATTTAGCGCCCGATATTTTTTCAAAAATTCTCCGCAACACCGGAAAGACTTCCACATCACGATTATAATTGACCGCTACCTGACGATAAACATCCTGGTGAAACGGATCGATGAGATTGTAATCGCCGATATCAGCTGTCGCGGCTTCATAAGCCACGTTGACGGAGTGCTGCAGCGGCAGGTTCCAGATGGGAAACGTCTCGAATTTGGCATAACCAGATGCCTGCCCACGCCTGTGATCGTGGTATAGCAGGGTTAGACAGGTAGCCAGTTTGCCGCTGCCGGGGCCGGGACCGGTTACCACCACTAACGGCTTGCGGGTCTCGATATATTCATTGGCCCCGTATCCGGCATCGCTGACGATCAAATCCACGTCGGTCGGATAACCGCGCGTGGCATGGTGGGCAAACACGCGCACATTGCGCCGCTCCAGCTTATTGCGGAACTGGCGCGCCGCCGGCTGGTCATCGTAACGGGTGATCACCACGCCCAGCACATCGATGCCCCGTTCGTGCAAATCGTCAATCAACTTCAGCGCATCCGAATCATAGGTGATGCCAAAATCGGCGCGTATTTTATTGCGTTCAATGTCGCCGGCATAGATGCAGAGCAAAACATCGGCTTGGTCTTTCAATTGCTGCAGCAGGCGCATTTTGACATTCGGATCATAACCCGGCAAAACACGCGCAGCGTGGTAATCGAACATGAGCTTGCCGCCGAATTCCAGGTATAATTTAGAAAAGCGCTGCACCCGTTCGCGGATAGCCGCCGTCTGCTCCCTGAGATACTTGTCGTTGTCAAAACCGATTTTTTTCATGGAATATTCCTGTCAGCATATTCGGTGTATTCGACAAGCATCATACTCTTTACGAAAAAAACGTCCATTGAAAGAAAAATATTGGCAAAATATTCGATTGCACTGGGACGCTGAACCGCTAGACTTGTCGTAATTAAGACGGATAATCTGAATAAATTTTGGCGTCAGGTCGCCGATGTCGGCATTAATATAGATCGTATTGACCGGGAGGATTGTTTATGGGCGGCTTTTTCGGCGTTGTCAGCGCCACCGATTGTGTCAGCGATTTGTTTTACGGCACGGACTACCACTCGCACCTGGGGACTCGCCGCGGCGGTTTGGCGGTCAGAAACAAAGAAGGCTTCACTCGTTTCATCCATGATATCAGCAACAGCCAGTTTCGCTCCAAGTTCGAGACCGATATCAACCACATGCACGGCAACAAGGGTATCGGGGTCATCAGTGATCATGAGGATCAGCCGCTAATTATCGCCTCCCACTTGGGCCGTTACGCCATCGTCACCGTGAGCAATATCCGGAACGTTGAACAGTTGGCTGCCCGGGCTTACAGTAAACGCTCGACGCATTTCTCCGAAATGGGCGGCAACGAGATCAACCCGACCGAACTGGTTCGAAGAAGGCATCCAGGAAGCCCAGACGGCCATCGAAGGCTCCTGCTCCATGCTCCTGCTCACCGATCAGGGTATCTACGTGTCGCGGGATAAACTGGGACGTACGCCGGTAATCGTCGGCGTTAAAAAAGGCGCCGTTGCCGCCACTCTGGAAACCTGCGCTTTTCCCAATATGGGGTATGAAATCAAGCACATCCTCGGTCCGGGTGAGGTCGTGCTGATCAATGAGCAGGGCATGACACCTATCAGCGCCCCGGGATCGCGTCTGCAAATCTGCGCCTTTCTCTGGGTGTATTACGGATACCCGGCCTCTTCCTACGAAGGCATTAACGTTGAAATGACTCGCAACCGCTGCGGTGCCTGCCTGGCCAGCCATAACAAAACCGAGGTTGATGTGGTGGCCGGTATTCCCGATTCCGGCACGGGGCACGCCATCGGCTTCGCCAACGCCACCAAGATACCCTATTGCCGCCCGTTCGTTAAATATACTCCGACCTGGCCGCGCAGCTTCATGCCCCATGAGCAAAGCACGCGCGAACTGGTAGCCCACATGAAGTTGATTCCGATCAACGACATGATCCAGGGCCAACGGCTGCTGTTCTGCGAAGATTCCATTGTCCGCGGCACGCAGTTAAAAGACACAATCCAACGTCTGTACGACTGCGGCGCCCGGGAAGTGCACATGCGGCCGGCCTGCCCGCCTCTGCTCTTTGGATGCAAATTTCTGAACTTTTCCCGGTCGCGCTCAGAAATGGACTTGGCGGCCCGCAAAGCCGTCCTGGAATTGGAAGGCCAGCCCGGTATAAACATGAAGGAATACGCCAGCCCCGGCTCGGAAAAATATTGCGCCATGGTCGAGCGCGTGCGGCTCCGGCTCGGTTTGACTTCATTGGAATATCAGCGCTTGGACGACCTGGTAACCGCCATCGGCCTGCCCAAGGAAAAACTCTGTACCTACTGCTGGGACGGAGAGGAATGAATCATCGTTTATCTTTCCACGAGATCATGCGGGGCAAGCCCAGCGACTGGATCCCGAATTATGAACTGGGGTGCTGGGGTCAGACTATTCAACGCTGGTTGGATGAAGGTATTCCCCGCGACCAGGTCTATTGGAATTTCTGGCAGGGTGAACCGTTCTTCAAGATCGACCGTCATGATTACGCCGCGCTTTACACGGGTATGCTGCCCGTGTTTGAGTACCAGATCATCGAGGAGACCGAACACGACATTACGGCGCGGCATGAGAATGGAATTGTCACGAAAGCCCTGAAAGACGGCACGGTCATGGGCACCCGCCTGTGCATGGATCAATACCTTGCCCACCCCGTAACCGACCGCGCCAGTTGGCTGGACATCAAACAACGCTATAACCCGAAGTCTCCGATCCGCTACCCCATCCTCTGGGATGAAAACGCTCGCTTGTGGAAACAGCGGGATTACCCGGTCTGCCTGCTCGGTAACGGAAGTTTTGGCCTGTATTCCCAGCTGCGTTCGTGGGTGGGCACCGAAAACATCTCCTACCTGTTTTACGACAACCCCGCGCTGGTCGAGGAAATGATCGAGTTCAACACGGATTTTATCCTACAGCTGGTGAAACGCGCCCTGCAGGACGTGGCCTTCGATTATTTCAATTTCTTCGAGGATTGTGCCGGTAAAGGCGGACCGCTTTACGGACCGGATCTGTTCAACCGATTCTTCCGTAAGCCATATAAGCGGATTATCGACACATTGCGCAAAGGTGGCGTGAAATACTTCTGGCTGGACTGCGACGGCGATCCACTACCGCTGGTCCCGCTCTGGATGGAGGTGGGCATCAACTGCCTTTGGCCACTGGAACAGGCCTCCGGCATGGACCCGCGTAAACTGCGTCAGAAGTTCGGAAGCGACCTGATCCTGGCGGGCGGGATTGATAAAATGCAGATCGCCAAGGGCAAGTCGGCCATTGAAAAGGAACTGTACGAAAAAATCCCACCCCTCCTGGAACAGGGCGGCTATATTCCGTTTTTGGACCATTCGATCCCGCCCGATATTTCCTATAAGGATTTCTCGTATTACATGGAACTTAAACTTAAATTGATGGGGCGATGAATTGTCAACAAACATGAAATCGTCTCGTTCTGAAATTCCAAGCCCGGCCGCTACAACGGCCCGCCCAATCATTTGTAAAACCCAGCGGGATCGATTGGCTTTTGAGCCCCGGACCCATCGCTTGCTGTCTTTGCGTCCGCTGGCGATTCGAAACCATGAATTTATCGCCGCGACACCGGAACAGCCTGTTTTTACGATCCAATACCTTGACAAGCAACGCCAGTACCAGACCCTGACTTCCCAGCAGGCTTCTTCCCCCACAACTCGCGTCGCCACCGATGGCGATGTCACGATTCTAACAGCTACTTTTCGACGCATCGCCGGTTTGGACCTGGAGGTGACCACTCGGGTTCGGCTGTGCCAGTCGGATCCATTGAGCCGCTGGACTATCGCCGTTCGCAACGCCGCGGGAATTGAGCTTGTGGATATCCAGTATCCTTTTGTGGTTTGCGCATACAAGCTGGGCGGCAAACCGGACTCGGAAGCCCTGCTAATGCCGCATGATTTTGGCAGGTTAATCAGGAATCCAACACTGGAAATACTGGGCCCCGACTGCCCGGCGGCCTGGCAATTAAACCGCGAATGGGGCGCGTTCAGCCATTACCCGGGCGGCCAGTTTGCCCAGTTCCTGGCCTATTACAATAACCGGGCCGGCTTATACCTGGCCTGCGAGGATACTGAAGGTAATGTAAAACGGTTCCGCGCCCTGCACCGCGAGCCGGGTATGCGCCTTGGTGTGGCTCATATCGGCGACTGGCCACGGCGCGGATCGCGAACCCTTGAATACGACACGGTGCTGGGGAGTTTCACCGGCGACTGGTACGCGGCGGCCGGACAGTACCGCGCCTGGAGCCTGAAACAAAAATGGGGCAAACCGCTGTGCCGGCGCACCGACATCCCGGACTGGCTTCTGGAGTCACCACCCTATATCAGCATCCGGCCCCAGGGCGTCCTGGATACAGGCCCGGTATTTCCAATCAAGGAATTCCTGCCCTATGAAAAATGTATTCCGCTCTTGGCGCGAATTGCCCGACGGGTTGAGGCGCCGCTCGTCGCCGTCATCATGGGCTGGGAACGGGGCGGGTCCTGGGTCTACCCGGATTGCTTCCCGCCCGTCGGGGGCGATCATTCCCTGAAACAGTTCACGCAGCTGGCCCGCGCCAGGGGCTGGCGGGTGGGTTCGTTCTGCAATGGAACACGCTGGGTTGTCGGCCATCACTGGAACGGGTATGACGGGCGCCCGTATTATGAAAAGCACGGCGGAGAACAGAGTGTCTGCCGGCTCCCGGACGGACAGGCCTGGACGGAAACCTGGGACTGGGCTTGGCGGCCAAGCTATGTTTGCTGTTCGGGCTCCAAAACTACGCGCCGGATCGCAGCCGATTTTGTAAAGCGCCTGCTCAACTGGGGCCTCGAGTCAATCCAGTTTTTCGATCAGAATTGTGGCGCAACGACTTTCCCGTGCTTCGCAAAAGACCATGGGCATCCGCCGGTGCCAGGGAAATGGATGGCGACAAAAATGGAGGAGCTGGTCGGAGCCTTTCGCAAAGAGGCGCGCAAGGCAGGTAAGGATCAGGCCATCCATTCGGTCGAGATGTGCTGCAACGAGTATTGTCTGCAACTGTTCCAGGAATCGGACTCGCGCTTGACTCCGCCCGGGCACCCGGCCTCCGCACAGGTCGTGCCGCTGTACCAGTTCCTGTTTCACGAATGCATTATCATGCAGGGGGGCATGGGCGTCGCGCCGGAACCCTATCACCTGCAAATCCGGAACGCGTACAATGGCGTGATGGGCGAAATCGCCGGCGGAGTACTGACCGGTAACGGCAAACTCCTGGATAAGGACACCGCCAACTGGGCCAACTGGGAGCCCAGGGTCGGCTCCGATGACGAGGCACTCGAGATGATCCGGGTGGTGACGGCCATGCGGCGGACGGCTGGTCGCGATTGCCTGGTGTTCGGACGAATGCTGGCGCCTGCCGCCGTCAAAAATGCGACCGTGCGATGGAAGCACAACGGCCAATCCTACCGGGTGCCAGCGGTATTTCATGCCGCCTGGCAGGCGCCTGACGGACGCTTTGCAGTGGCGCTTGCTAATTGGACCAACCGGACACAATCAGTTGCTTTGCGCGATCCAAGGTTCAGCGGTGAGTTGCAAGAACACACGGTCTCTATCCGCACAACACTCAAGCGGCGGCCTTGCCGCCGCGGGCGCCTGCTGGTCAGCCTGCCGCCGCTGAGCATCGTCTTGCTGGAAAATACCAAGTAGGGAGGCGACAGCCGCCTTGGCTAGTAAATTTAGCCAAGCAATGCAGAAAGGCTTGCGATATTCATGAAATTGAGCCATCAAAATCAAACGGCGGAATGGTCATTCAAATCAAGCAAAACGCGCAGTGACCCTTTTAACGAGGTGGAGCTGTCAGTTTGTTTCACCCCAAAAAACGGTCGGGAATTGCTGGTTCCGGCCTTCTGGGCCGGCGACAAACACTGGCGGGTTCGTTTCGCAGCCCCCGTCACGGGGCAATACCGCTTCCGGACGATCTGCTCGGACGAGTCCGACGAGGGCTTGCACGGACAGGAAGGCGCGCTCGAAGTGACGCCTTACACCGGCGCTAATCCGCTCTTTCAGCACGGGCCGATCCGGATCGCGGCCAACAAACGCCATTTTGAGCATCATGACGGCAGTCCCTTTTTATGGCTGGGCGACACGTGGTGGATGGGTCTCTGTAAACGCCTGACATGGCCCAGGGGATTCCAGGAGCTAACCAGGGACCGGGTTGCAAAAGGATTTAACGTCGTCCAGATCGTAGCTGGCTTGTATCCCGACATGCCGGCCTTCGACAAACGCGGCGCCAATGAAGCCGGATTCCCCTGGGACAAGGATTACTGCCGGATTAATCCATCCTATTTTGATAAGGCCGACCGCCGCATTCGGCACATGGTGCAAGCTGGGCTCATGCCATGTATCGTGGGCTGCTGGGGTTACTTCCTACCCTGGATGGGTGTGGACAAAATGAAGCGCCATTGGCGGAACCTGGTTGCCCGCTACGGCGCCTACCCCGTGGCCTGGTGTCTGGCGGGTGAAGGAACTATGCCTTACTATCTTTCCGCCAATCAGAAAGCGGACGTCCAATTCCAGAAAACAGGCTGGACCAAAATGGCAAGATACCTGCGCCAGATCGATCCCTATCAACGTCCTCTCACTATTCATCCCAGCAACAGCTCCCGGCACACAGTGGATGATCCCTCGGTACTGGACTTTGACATGTTGCAAACCGGGCATAGCGACCGCGGCTCGCTGCCTTGGACCATCAAAACAGTGCAAGACTCTTGCCGGAGCACCCCGCCCATGCCTGTCGTCGAAAGCGAGGTTTGCTACGAAGGCATCGGCGGAGCCTGCCGTCAGGAGCTCCAGCGCTGGCTGTTCTGGGCCTGCATCCTCAATGGCGCCGCCGGCTATACCTATGGCGCCAACGGACTATGGCAGGTCAATACGCGCCAACTGCCGTATGGTCCTTCGCCGCATGGCATGAGCTGGGGCGACACCCCCTGGCAAGAGGCCTGCCGGTTACCGGGCTCCAGGCAACTTGGCCTGGCTAAAGGTGTTTTAGAGCGTTATGACTGGTGGAAATTTGAGCCGCACCCGGAATGGGTTGAGCCTGGCTGGACCGATGAGCTATGTAATCTACCTTTCACCTATGGCAGGCACGATATCCCGCTGGCCGCCGGTATTCCGGGCAAGGTCCGTGTCATTTATCAGCCGCTGGGGGTCACGCTTAAAATGGTTAAAGGAATTGAAAAGGGCATGCGTTATCAAGTACGGCTGTTTAACCCCGTCAACGGAGCGCAACACGAAGCCGGCCAAGCCAAGCCGGATGCCGACGGCAACTGGACTCCCCGCTTACCCGGTCTGCCGGACTGGTTCCCCTACCCGGTCTATCAGGATTGGCTGTTGATTCTGGAGGCGTCATGAACACACTTGCTCGTTTTCAAGCTTGCATGGCATATCAGGCTGTGGACCATGCTCCATTTTGGAACTGGGGCGGATGGCCCGAAACCGTGGAACGCTGGCAGAACGAAGGCTACGCCCCGGAACACAACGAACCGGCCGATATCTGCGATCAGCGTTTATGGTTTGGAGGATGGTTCTTCCCTAATCCTCCTTTTGAACACAAGCTCATCGAGGATAATGTGGATAACGTGGTCTATGTGAACCACGAAGGCATTCTGATGCGGGAAATGAAGGGCCACGCCTCAAGTTCGATGCCGCAGTTCCTGAAATTCCCCGTCGACTCCCGCCAGGAGTTCCGCGCGTTTTGGCAAAAACGCATGCGGCCGGACCTGACCGAACGGATCGGACCGGACTGGCAGCAAAAACTGCTTGCATGGCGCGCCCAACCGACGCCGCTGATCGTTATTTCGGACCGTTGGGGCGGTTTTTTCGGACCCTTACGCAACCTGGTGGGCGTGGAAAAACTCTGCCTGCTTTTTCACGATGATCCGGAATTTGTCGAGGAAATGATGGAGGCCAACGCCGATTTCATTATGGCCATAATGTCCCAAGTTTTGGACGTAATCCCGATTGACGCTTTCGGCTTCTGGGAAGACATGGCCTACAACCATGCGCCGCTTATTTCGCCGGATATGGTGCGGCGTTACATGCTGCCACGCTACCGTAAGGTATCGGATTTTCTTCGTCGGCGGGGCGTCAAATACATAGGGTTGGATAGCGACGGGCAGATCGATTCACTCATTCCAATCTGGCTGGATGCAGGCTTGAATTTTCTTTACCCCTTCGAGGTACAATCCGGCATGGACGTTCTCCAAGTGCGCCGGAAATACGGCCGGGAATTGCGTATCTGGGGCGGGGTGGATAAGCGGGCGCTGGCCAAGGGCCCCGCCGCGATCGACACCGAATTAGCGCGCCTGAAGCCGCTGATCGACGCAGGCGGCTATATTCCGCACACCGATCATTCCTGTCCGCCAGACATCTCGTTCGCCAATTATTGCTATTACTTGCAACGGCTCGCGGCAACCTGCCGCCGCTAATTCAATGCTAAGGAATTTTGGCTCCTCACCAGAATCTGTGGGTCGAAGAGGGGATTTACCACAGAGACACGG